>QHTX01000161.1:0-2283 GCA_003220975.1 Gemmatimonadota bacterium
GTCCTCGCAGGGCCGGGCGGGCACCTCACGCTGAACGGCCTGTACCTGCTCGGCGGCGGGCAGCACGCCGACCACCACACGGTGATCGACCACGCGCAGCCCCATTGCGAGAGCCACGAGTACTTCAACGGAGTGCTCGACCACCGGGCCCACGGCGTGTTCAACGGACGCATCATCGTCCGACCGGGTGCCCAGCGAACCGACTCGAAGCAGACCAACAACAACCTGCTGCTGTCGACCGAGGCGCGCGCCGACAGCCAGCCGCAGCTCGAGATCCACGCGGACGACGTGAAGTGCACGCACGGCTCCACGGTCGGTCCCATCGACCAGCAGCAGCTGTTCTACCTCCGGAGCCGCGGCCTCTCGCAGGAAACGGCGCGCGGCCTCCTCACCTACGGCTTCGGCACCGAGATCCTGGGCCGCATGCCGGTGGGGGAGGTGCGGTCGCAGCTCGACTATCTCGTGCGCACCTGGTTGGCCGGCGGGGGCGCCGAGCGGCGCCGGGCCGCGTGATGCTCGACGCCGCCCGGATCCGCGCCGACTTCCCGCTGCTCGAGCAGCAGGAGAACGGCCACCGGCTCGTCTACCTCGACAACGCAGCGACGACGCAGAAGCCCGAGGCGGTGCTCGCCGCCGTCGCCGACTACTACCGCACCACCAACGCCAACGTGCATCGGGGGGCGTACAGTCTCGCGATCCGCGCCACGGAGGCCTACGAGGCCGCGCGTGCGAAGGTCGCGGGGTTCGTGAACGCCTGGGCGCCCGAGGGCGTCGTATTCACGCGCGGCACGACCGAGGCCTTGAACCTGGTCGCGGGCTCCTACGGCCGCGCCAACGTGCGCGCGGGCGACACCGTGGTGGTGACGGCGATGGACCACCACTCGAACCTCGTGCCGTGGCAGATCTTGTGTCAGGAGAAGGGTGCCACGTTGCGGATGGTCGAGCTCACGGACGACGGGCGGATCGATCTGTCGGATTTCGGCCGGGCCCTGGAGCGGCGCCCCAAGATCGTGGCCTTCCCCTTCGTCTCGAACGCGCTCGGCACCGTGAACCCGGCGGCGCAGCTCGCCCGGCTGGCGCACGCCGTGGGCGCCGCCGTCGTGGTGGACGGCGCGCAGTCCACGCCGCACCTCAACGTCGACGTGCAGCTGCTCGACTGCGACTTCTACGCGCTCTCGGGTCACAAGATGCTCGCCCCCATGGGCTCCGGCGCGCTGGTCGCGAAGCCAGCCCTGCTCGAGGCGATGCCGCCCTACCACGGCGGCGGTGAGATGATCTCGCGCGTATGGGACGACCATGCGACCTACAACAAGATCCCTCACAAGTTCGAGGCGGGGACGCCGAACGTGGAGGGCGCCGTGGGGCTCGCCGCCGCGGTCGACTACCTCGAGGCCATCGGCCTGGAGCGGATCGCCGAGCACGAGCAGGCGCTCGCCCAGGTGGCGATCGACAAGCTGACGCAAATCGACGGCGTCACCGTGTACGGCCCGCGCGACCACCGGGCGGGCGTCGTGTCGTTCACCTACGGGGACATCCATCCGCACGACATCGCGACCATCCTCGACCAGGACGGCGTGTGCATCCGCGCCGGGCACCATTGCGCTCAGCCGCTGATGCGCCGACTCAACGTCCCCGCGACGGCGCGGGCGTCGTTCTACCTCTATAACGGGCGCGACGACGTCGACGCGCTGGCCGGGTCGCTCGTCAAGGCGGGAGCCCTGTTTGGATACGTCCCTGCCTGAGCCCAAGCTCAGCACCCTCTACCAGGAGCTGATCCTCGATCACTATCGCCGGCCCCGCAACAAGGGGTCGCTCGAGGGCCCGACGCACGCCGTGTCGCTCACCAACCCCCTTTGCGGGGACGAGATCGACTTGCAGCTGCGCGTGGACGGGGACGTCATCCGCGAAGCGCGCTTCATCGGCCGGGGGTGCTCGATCAGCCAGGCGTCGGCGTCGATGATGACGCAGCTCTTGAAGGACAAGCCCGTGCCCCAGGCGCTGGCGCTCGCCGAGCGCATGACCGCGATGATGCACGGCGACGAGGCGGCGGCTCGCGACAAGTCGCTCGGGGACCTGCGGGCGCTCGCCGGCGTCTCCAAGTTCCCCGTACGCATCAAATGCGCGTTATTGCCCTGGAACGCGCTGACGGACGCGGTGAAATCCTCCTGACGAGGCTAGATTAGCCTCGCCACATGACGACCCCTGTCCCGATCCTGGTCCTCGACCAGGTGACCAAGCGCTTCGCAGGCCATACCGCCGTGGACGGCCTATCGCTGTCGGTCG
>QHTX01000161.1:2328-28415 GCA_003220975.1 Gemmatimonadota bacterium
TCGACATCATCGAGCCGGACGCGGGATCGGTGCGGCTGTTCGGCGAGCCCAGCGGCGGCCGGACGCACACCGCCCGGATCGGCTACCTGCCCGAGGAGCGCGGGCTGTACCGCAAGATGCGCGTGCTCGACGTGCTCGTGTTCCTCGCCGAGGTGAAGGGCGTCGAGCGCCGCGCGGCCCGGGCCAAGGCGACCGCGTGGCTCGAGCGGCTGGGCCTCGCTGCCTGGCGGCTGCGCCGTATCGACGAGCTGTCGAAGGGGATGCAGCAGAAGGTGCAGTTCATCTCGACGATCCTGCACGAGCCGGAGCTGGTGATCCTGGACGAGCCGTTCGCCGGGCTCGATCCCGTCAACACCCAGGTCGTGAAGGACGCGGTGCTCGAGCTCACGCGCCACGGCGTCACGATCCTCTTCTCGACCCACATCATGGAGCAAGCCGAAAAGCTGTGCGACGAGCTGTGCATCATCGCGCGGGGGCGCAAGCTCGTGGAAGGCGCGTTGAGCGACATCAAGCGGACACGAAGCGGACACCACCTCATCATCGGGTTCGATGGGAGCGCCGGGGCCGCCGCGCAGGTGTTCGCCGACCGGGGACTGGTCAACAAGGTCGACGACTACGGCCAGTATGCCGAACTGGAGCTCGCGGCGGGGGCGGACCCGCAGCAGATCCTCCAGCGGCTGGTCGCCTCGGGCGCCCGGCTGTCCCGGTTCGAGCTCCAGGAGCCGTCACTCAACAAGATCTTCATCGACCTGGTCGGGCCGGACGCGGCGCGGGCGGAGGCACGGCCGGATGCATAAGGTCTGGGCGGTGGTACGGCGCGAGTTCGTGGAGCGGATTCGCAGCAAGTGGTTCTGGGTGATGGCGCTGCTGGGCCCGGTGTTCTTCGGCGTCGTGTTCCTGCTCCCCGCCCTGCTCGCCGGCCGGGCCGGCATCAAGCGCATCGTCGTCGTGGACGGCACCACCGGTCCGGTCGGGGCCCGCATCACGGAGCTGCTCGATCAGAGCGAGGTGTTCCACGCGGTGCGCGTTCCGGCGACGGCCCACGTCGTCGATTCTCTCACGACGGCTGTGGGGGCGAAGCGCCTCGACGGCTTCCTGCTGTTGACGGACGCCGCCGTCGACTCGGGGACCGCGGAGTACCGCGGCTCCAACGTGTCCGCCTTTGGCGCCATCGCGGCGCTCGAGCGCACCATCGGCGAGGTCGTCGACGCGGTGCGGCTGGAGCACGCGGGCGTGGATCCGCAGGTGGTGGCGCGGGCGCGGATCCGAGTGCACCTCGTGACGCAGAAGATCGCGGGCGGCAGGACCACCGGGGAGAGCGCCGCGCAGTCATTCTCGCTCGCCTACTTCATGGCCATCATCCTCTACACGGCCATCCTGATCTACGGGATCAACGTGATGAGCTCCGTGCTCGAGGAGAAGACGACCCGCATCGTGGAAGTGCTGGTTTCTTCGCTGCGTCCCTTTCAGCTGATGCTGGGCAAAGTGCTCGGGGTCGGGGCGGTCTCGATCTTCCAGTTCCTGATCTGGGGTGTGTCCGTGCGGTTGCTCCTCGCCCAGCGCGGCCGCTTCATCAGCACCGGCGACCTGAACGAGGCCCGGCAGGTCTTCGACCTGCCGCATGTCAGCACTGCAACCGCGGCGCTCTTCATCACCTACTTCGTCGGCGGATTCCTGCTGTACTCCGCCATGTTCGCCGCCGTGGGCGCCATGTCCTCGACCGAGCAGGAGGCGCGGCAAGCGCAGCAGCCGGTGACTTGGCTGCTCGTCCTGTCGTTCGTCAGCATGTTCGCCATGCTGAATGATCCCGGCTCGCCCTTCGCGGTGACCCTGTCCCTCATCCCGTTCAGCGCGCCGATTGCGATGCCGGTGCGGTGGGCGGCCGGCACCCTGCCGACGTCCGAAGTCGCACTGTCGCTCGTCGTGCTCGCGCTGGCGATCGTCGGTGTCACGTGGGTGGCGGCGAGGATCTATCGAGTGGGCATGCTGATGACGGGGAAGCGACCGAGTGTGAGGGAGCTCGTGCGCTGGGTCAGAACTTCCTAGGACTGGCAAAGGCTAGACGCACAGACGCACCGCGGTGAACAGGGACTGCGAGTAGATGGGGTACGGCACGCAAGAGAATGGTGCCGTACCCCACGTTCCTTCCGCTCATGTTCCAGTACGATGCCTATGCACCACACGCTGAAGGCCTGGCAGCACGCGCAGCGGCTTGCCGTCGAGTGCGCCAAGGCCGCCAACAAGTTCCCCGACTTCGAGCAGGGCGCGCTCGCCGACCAGTTACGACGGGCCTGTTACAGCATTCCCTTGAACATCGCGGAGGGCACGACCCGAAAAGGCACGCGCGACTACCGGAAATTCCTGGACACCGCGTGGGGGTCGCTGGCGGAGGTTCAGTCGGCGCTCGCCATCGCGCGGGATGTGGGCTATCTGCAGCCGGTTGAGTTCGGGCGACTCGAGGCACTCGCCACCGAAACCAGCAAGACGCTGTTCGGCCTGCTCCGGAAGATCAGCCAGGCGTCCGACCGTCCCAAACTCCGTTGACTGTTCCCCGCCGCGCGTCTGTGCGTCTAGCTTTTGCCCGTCCTGCCGAACTAGGTTTTCTCCATGCCAGTTGACTACGACGTGATCATCGTCGGCGCCGGCCACGCCGGCTCCGAGGCCGCGGTCATGTCTGCTCGCCTCGGCGCGCGCACGCTGCTCCTCACCTCCAACCTCGACACCATCGGCCACATGAGCTGTAATCCCGCCATCGGCGGGATCGCCAAGGGTACCGTGGTGCGTGAGGTCGACGTGCTGGGCGGCATCATGGGCCGCGCCACCGATCGCGCCACCATCCAGTTCCGCATGCTCAATCGCTCCAAGGGCCCCGCCGTCTGGGCGCCCCGCGCGCAATGCGATCGCACGCTGTACCGCCGCGCCGTGCGGCACCTGTTGGAGGGCTTCGCAAGCCTCCAGCTGGCGCAGGGGATGGTGAGCCGGCTGCTGCTCGAGGGCTCGCGCGCCCAGGGCGTCGAGACCACCGACGGCCGCCGCTACACGGCGCTCGCCGTCGTCATCACCGCGGGCACCTTCCTGCGTGGGCGGATCCACGTCGGGACCGACACGCAGATTCCGGCCGGTCGCGCCGGTGATCAGCCGGCCGTTGCTATTGCGCAACACATTGAGGCACTTGGACTTACGGTTTCGCGCTTCAAGACCGGTACGCCGCCGCGCGTCGACGGGCGGACCGTCGATTGGTCCAAGGTCGCACGCCAGGACGGCGACAGTACGGACTACCGCTTCTCGTTCTACGAGCGCACCGACCTGCCGCGCCAGGTGCCGTGCTGGATCACCTGGGCGGGCGAGGCCGTGAAGGACATCATCCGCCGCCACCTCCACGAGTCGGCGCTGTACGGCGGCGCGATCAGCGGCCGCGGGCCGCGCTACTGTCCCTCGGTCGAGGACAAGGTGGTCAAGTTCCCCGACGCGGCGCGCCACCAGGTGTTTCTCGAGCCCGAGGGGCTCGACACGCACGAGCTGTACGTGAACGGGCTCTCCACTTCCCTGCCCGTCCGAGTGCAGCTCGAATTTCTGCGCGCCGTGCCCGGCCTCGAGCGCGCGGCGATGACTCGCCCGGGGTACGCCATCGAGTACGACTTCTATCCGCCGACGCAGCTCACGCCGTGGCTTGAGACGAAGCCGGTCGACCATCTGTTCTTCGCTGGTCAGATCAACGGGACTACCGGCTACGAGGAGGCGGCGGCGCAGGGAGTGGTGGCGGGGATCAACGCGGTACGTCGTATCCGCGGCTCCGAGCCGGTCATCCTCGGCCGGGACGACGCGTACGTCGGGGTGCTGGTAGACGACCTGGTGACGCGCGGGGTGGACGAGCCGTATCGCCTGTTCACTTCGCGCTCGGAGTTCCGGCTGCTGCTGCGACAAGACAATGCGCTCCGTCGGCTCTTGCCACTCGCCGAGCGGCTCGGTCTGCTCTCGCCGGCGGAGCTGCGAGCGGCGGAGCAGCGCTTGCGCGGGGAGGAGGAGATCCTGGCCCAGGCCCGCGCCACGACGATCAGCCCGGCCGCCGCCGGGCCGGTGCTCGCCGCGACGGGCTCGGGCCTCGCGGAGCCCGAGCGAGTGGCTAGCGTGGCGCGCCGCCCCGGGGTGTCGTTGCGGGCGCTGCTCGAGGCGGCGGGCGTGCCGGTCACCGGCCGGGACGAGGCTCTCGCGAGCGCGGAGATCGAGCTCAAGTATGACGGCTATCTCGCGCGCGAGCGCGAGGCAGCGGCGCGGCTTGCGGAGCTCGCCGCATTCGCGCTGCCGGCCGAATTGCCCTACTCAGAGCTCAGGAGCCTCGCGACCGAAGCGCGCCAGAAGCTCGAACGGGTGCGACCGACGTCACTGGCTCAAGCGGCGCGCATTCCCGGCGTGTCGCCCAGCGATCTGCACAACCTGGTGATCGAGACAGCGCGCTGGCGGCGGCGCGTCGCGTAAGGCGCGCCAGTCCAGGAACAACTTCCCCAGGCAAGCTGTGTTTCACGTGAAACTTCGGCTCGTCGTTTCACGTGAAACTCGCTCTTTACCGCCGGTGTACCAGTACGTATATTTGCCCCTCGTAGCGCACCAGCAATATAAGCTATTGGTATACAATAACTTGTAAGATGCCCCGCGTAATCGCTATTGCCAACCAGAAGGGCGGTGTCGGTAAGACGACGACAGCCGTCAATCTCGCCGCGTCGCTCGCCACCGCGGAGCGGAAGACGTTGCTCGTCGACGCCGATCCGCAGGCGAACTCGACCAGCGGCGTCGGCATCGAGCGCGATCGCATCCGCTACTCCCTGTACGACGCCCTGCTCGACGGCCGCGCGCTCGCGGACACCCGCTTCGCGCACGTGCATTTCCCGCATCTCGACGTCGTCCCCGCGACTCAGGACCTGGTCGGCGCCGAAGTGGAGCTCGTCAACCGGCAGGCGCGCGAGACGATGATGCGGCGCGCGCTGCGCGACGTGCGCGACCAGTACCAGTACATCGTCATCGACTGTCCGCCGTCGCTCGGCCTCTTGACCCTCAACATGCTCACCGCCGCCGACAGCGTCCTCATCCCGATCCAGTGCGAGTACTACGCCCTCGAGGGCCTCTCGCAGCTCTTGAACACCGTGAAACTGGTGCAGCGGAACTTCAATCCCGCGCTCGCGATCGACGGCGTGCTGCTGACGATGTACGACGCGCGGCTCAACCTGTCGAAGCAGGTCGCCGACGAGGCGAAGGAATATTTCGGGTCGCAGATGTTCAGCATCACGATCCCGCGCAACGTGCGGCTCGCCGAGGCGCCGAGCTTCGGAAAGCCGATCCTCTTGTACGATGTGCAGTCGGTGGGCGCGAAGAGCTACCTCGCGGTGGCCCAGGAGTTGATCCGCCGCGTCGAGCGCGGCGCCGTGGCGCCGCTCTCCCCCTCCCCTGCCCCACCCGCCGCTGAACCCCTCCCGGAGGTGCCCGCATGACGGAAACCATCGCAGGTCGCCGTCGTCTTGGCCGAGGGCTCGAAGCCCTGCTGGGACCCACCCGCGAGGAGGCCGAGCGCGAGGGGAGCCTCGTCGAGCTGGCGATCGCCGACATCCGGCCCAATCCCTACCAGCCGCGCCGCGACGTCGACCCGGCGGCGCTCGAGGAGCTCACCGCGTCGATCCGCAAAGCGGGGCTGCTCCAGCCGGTCGTGGTGCGCCAGGCCCCAGGCAACAACGGCGGCTTCGAGCTGATCGCCGGCGAGCGGCGGCTGCGCGCCTGCCAGGCGCTCGGCTGGGAGAAGATCCCGGCCGTGAAGCGCGAGGTGGACGACCGCACCGTGCTCACGCTCGCGCTGGTCGAGAACCTGCAGCGCGACGATCTCTCGCCGGTGGACGAGGCGCGCGGCTACGAGCGGCTCATCGCGGAGTTCAACCTCACCCAACAGGACGTGGCCGACGCGGTGGGCCGCGATCGGTCCACCGTGGCGAACGCCCTGCGCCTCCTGAAGCTGCCGGCGGCGGTGCTCGCGCTGTTGCCTGTCGGTCGGCCACGCGCGCGCGCTGCTGGCGCTCGACGACGCGCGCGTGGCGACGGCCCTGGCGAAGGAGGCGGTGGACCTCGGGCTGTCGGTGCGCGACGTGGAGGATCGGGTGCGCGGCGGCCGCGCGCCCGTGCGGCGCCCGCGCTTGAAGAAGGGACTGGGACAGGCGCCCGAGGTGCGGCGGATCGAAGACGCCCTGCGCCGGCGGCTCGGCACCGACGTTCGCGTCACGCTGCGCGCCAAGGGCAAGGGGCAGATCCACGTCAACTTCTATTCGAACGATGATCTCGCGCGGCTCCTAGAGCTGATCCTGGGCGCGCCGTTCGACGGATGAGGAAGAAGAAAAGCCGGGACCGGGCCGTTACGATCGTCGTCCACACCGACGGCGAGCTCGACTCGCGGGAGTATCGCGTGCCGGTGTGGGCGTTCGAGGCGGGGAAGTGGGGGGCGATCGTGATCGCGCTGCTCGTCGTCCTCTTCTTCGCCTTCGCTGGTCCGATCTCCCGCGCCGCCGCGCGGGTGCCGGGGCTCGAGCGCGAAGTCACACGCTTGGAGGACGAGAACGGCCGGGTGCAGCAGCTCGCGGCCGCCCTGAACCGGGCCGAAGCGAACTATCAGGAGCTGCGCCAGCTGCTCGGCGTCAAGGCGCCGCCGGAGAAGCTCGCCCCGACCGCGGACCTGCCGCGCGCCACGGCGGTGCGCGCGCGCGCGCCGGCCGGGCCGCTGCGGTCCGAAACGGGGCCGTCCGTGCCCGCGCACTGGCCGCTCGACGTCCCCGGCTTCGTCACCCGCGGCCAGGTGCGCCCCGGCGACCCCGCCGAGTCGCATCCCGGCATCGACATCGCGGTCCCCGTCGGCACACCGGTGCGCGCCGCCGGCGGCGGCGTGGTCGAGGCGGTGGGCACCGATTCGGCGTACGGCCTGTTCGTGCTCTTGCGGCACAGCGGCGGGTATGAGACGATGTACGGGCATGCCTCCCGCCTGCTCGTGCAGGAAGGCGACGCGGTGCCGGCGAGA
The DNA here is from genome assembly GCA_003220975.1 of Gemmatimonadota bacterium. GTDB lineage: Bacteria > Gemmatimonadota > Gemmatimonadetes > Gemmatimonadales > GWC2-71-9 > AG41. The sequence continues at coordinate 9,374 of QHTX01000161.1, forward strand.
CAGGTGATCGCCCTCTCGGGCAGCTCGGGACGATCCACGGCGCCGCACCTCCACTTCGAAATCCGTCGCGAGGGCAAGTCGCTTGATCCCCTCACCGTCGTGAAACAGGAGAATTGACATGGCGATCTTCACCGAGAAGGGGCAGGGCGTGCCCGAGACCGAAGCGGGGCTGTCCATCATCGGGACCGGCATGCGGGTCGTCGGCGACATCACCGCCGAGGGCGTCGTGAAGATCGAAGGCGCGGTGGTAGGCACAGTGCGGGCCGGCCGCCAGGTGCTGGTCGGGAAGGGTGGGGAAGTGGAAGGCGACGTGATCTCGCGTGAGGCGATCATCGGCGGCGAGGTGCGCGGCAGCATCCGCGCCGATGAGCGTGTGGAGATCCAGTCCACCAGCGTGGTGCACGGCGACATCGCCGCGAAGCGGCTGCTGGTGCAGGAGGGCGGGGAAATCAACGGAGTGGTGCGGATGGGGGAGGGCGCGCTGGAGGCCGAGGTGGTTCCGAAGGGGGGGACGGGGGCAGAGCGCGCGTACTGATACCGGTCGCAGATATCCACACGTCTCGGTTTTCGGCGTGTGGATTTCTTATCTCTCGTGAGACCAATTCGTTACGTCGATACGCCATGTGGGAATCTCACGTCACTGTCGATATTCTGACGAGATAATGTCGTCATACTGGCGGAGGTAGAATCCCGATCGAACTCACCGAGCTCGTCGCCTATCTCGACCGCTTTCTCCGGGTCAAGGAAGTCCCGGACGCGCCCGAGGCCCTGAACGGCCTCCAGGTAGCAAACTCCGGGACGGTCACGCGCGTCGCCGCCGCGGTGGACCTGTGTGAAGCGACCGTCCGCCTCGCCGCAGCCGAGCGCGCAGACCTGTTGTTGGTTCATCACGGACTGTTCTGGGGTGGGCCGAAGCCCCTCACCGGCCCGGCACATCGCCGCGTCGCCGGGTTGTTCGCGGCGAACATCGCGCTGTACAGCGCGCACCTCCCCCTGGACCTCCACCCGGAGGTCGGCAACAACGTCGTGCTCGCGCGGCAGCTGGGTGTCACGGTGTGCGGCGAGTTCGGCGAGGAATACGGAGTGCGGATCGGCGTGTGGGGCGAGCTGGACGCGCCGCGCGCCGCGCTTGAGCAAGCGCTCCGGACGGTGCTCGGAGTCCAGGCGCGGGTGATGCCGTTCGGACCGGAGCGCGTGCGGCGCGTCGGCGTCGTCACGGGAGGCGCGGGCTCGATGATCGCCCAGGCCGCGGCCGCTGGGCTCGACACCTACGTGACGGGCGAAGGCGCGCACCACACGTTCTTCGACGCCGAAGAGCTGGGCCTCAACGTCTTCTACGCGGGGCACTACGCGACCGAGACGGTGGGCGTGAAGGCGCTCGCCGCGCATCTCGCGGCGCAGTTCGGGCTGCCCTGGACGTTTCTGCACCACCCCACCGGTCTGTGAGCCCGCGGCGCGTCCTCGCTGTGCTCGCCGCGGCGGAGCTGTGCGGCATGGCCCCCTGGTTCAGCGCTTCGGCGGTCGCGCCCACGCTGGCGCGGCAGTGGCGGCTCGGGGCGGCGGACGCCGCGTGGCTCACCATTTCCGTACAGCTCGGCTTTGTCGCTGGCGCTCTCGTCTCGGCGCTGCTCACGCTCTCCGACCGCTGGTCGGCGCGCCGGCTCTTCGCGGCGTCGGCCGCCATCGCGGCGGCGGCGACGCTCGGGGTCGCCTTCGCGCCCGGCCCAGCGGGCGGCATCGCGCTGCGCATGCTGACCGGGGCCGCGCTCGCCGGCGTGTACCCGCCGGGAATGAAGATCGCGGCCGGCTGGTTCCGGGAAGGACGTGGGCTCGCGATCGGGACGCTGGTCGGCGCGCTCACACTCGGCTCGGCGTTTCCGCACCTCGTGCGCTGGGCCGTCCCCGCGGCGCAGTGGCGTCCGGTGCTCGCGGTCGCTGCCGCCGCGGCGCTCGCGGGGGGCGCGCTCGTGCTGCTCGTGCCGCACGACGGCCCGTTCGCCGCGCCGGCCCCGCGCTTCAGCTGGCGCGCCGCGCCCCGCATCCTCGGAGACCGGGCTATGTCGCTCGCGAACCTGGGCTACCTGGGACACATGTGGGAGCTGTACGCGATGTGGACGTGGATGGCGGCGTTCGTCGCCGCGAGCGAGCAGGTGCGCAGCGGCGGCGACCCAGTGGCGAGCGGCGTGCCGGCGCTGGTGACGTTTGCGGTGATCGGGAGCGGCGCGGTCGGCTGCTGGCTCGGCGGCAGGTACGCGGATCGCTGGGGTCGCACGCTCGTCACGAGCGTGGCGATGGCGATCTCGGGATCGTGCGCGCTTTCGGTTGGAGCCCTGTTCGGGCGGTCGCTGGTGCTGCTCGGTCCCCTGCTGCTGGTGTGGGGCGTCGCGGTCGTCGCGGATTCCGCGCAGTTCTCCGCCGCGGTGAGCGAGCTCGCCCCCCGGGACTTGGTGGGCACCGCGCTCACACTCCAGACGAGCCTCGGGTTCCTGCTCACCTGTTTCACGATCTATCTCTTGCCGTGGTTCGCCGCCCGCGTCGGGTGGCAGTGGAGCATGAGCCTGCTGGCGCTCGGCCCTGCGGGCGGGGTGGGCGCGATGTTGGCGCTGCGGCGGCGGCCGGAGGCGCAACGGCTCGCTGGCGGCCGGGGCTAGGGGATCGCGAAGATCCCTACTTCGCCGTCGAAGTCGTCGACGACACGAGTCGTCCCGGTGGGGACGATCCAGCCCGCACCGTCGATTCGCACGTCCATGCGATGCACGCCACTCGCGATGCGGAGCGCCGCCTCCCACGATCCGTCTAGGGCGCGGCTCAGCGCGATGGGCTGCCAGTCGGTGAAGTCGCCCGCGAGCTCCACGAGCGTTGCGCCAGGCGCGTGCACGATGAGACGCGTGAAGCCGCCCGTGCCGGGCATGACCTCGAATCGCACCGCGGCCGGCGAGGTCGCGCCGTGCGCTTCGAGCGTGCGTGGGCCCCGCGGATCACGAGCGGCCAGCGAGCGGAACAATGCCGTGCGGAGCCGGACTGCCACGCTCGCATAGCGACCTGCGATGCTGCCACGAATCGGGTCCGTCGGATAGCGCCCGCCGGCGACGACGAGCACGGCGCGTTCCCCGAGCGTGAGGGCCGCGTTCGCCTCGCCGAAGCCTCCGCGGCCGCCCCCGTCGCTCCACACCCGCGCACCGATGTCCGCCTCGAGCTCGAGCGGCCCGCGACGCCAGCGGACGGTAGAGGCGAGATCGGTATACGCCGTGTCCCCGACGAACGTGCGGTTGGCGGACCCGAGGAGGGTGAGCTCACCGCGCCGGGCCCACGCGCCGACCGCGGCGGCCGCAACAGGACGCGCGGGGCCGCCGTACGACGTGCGCCCGGCACTGCCGCCGATCCAGGCTCCGCGATCCTCGCCGAGGAGGTGAACGCGCGCTTCTGCGATCGCGTGCCAGAAGCTCGCGAAGTCGGCGTAGCTGCTGGCGCCCGCCGAGGCCGCCAGCTCTCCACGCCAGCGGCTCGTCGCTGGGGTGAAGATGGATCCGATCACCAGGCCCTGCAGACTGCGGTGGCCGCTCTCGAAGCGGAGATACGTGCCGCGCGCGCTCACCGTGCCCCGCGGGCTCTCCCAGCGGACGGCGGGCGTGAGCGATGCCGCGCCGGAGGCCATGAATCCGTCGTAACGGACCGTCGAGACGCCGAGATCAACCGTGCCGGTTGTCTGGGCGGCGGGTGCCCGCGCGGACACGAGCGAGCATGCCGCTCCAGCGAGCACGACCCACGCCGGCTTCCCGGGCGTCACCGGGGGCGCGTGACAGCGCTATGGTGGGCCGGGACGGGCCTGGCTCGCCGCCCCGTTGACGCGCACGGACGCCGCTGCGGCGGGGGGCGCGCCGAGACCGATGTCCCGCTCCACGGCGCGCCGGAACTCCACGAGGTCGGCGTCTCTGCTGGTCGCGGCGAGCGCGAGAACGGCGGCCGCCGCGGAGTCTACGGGCACGCCGCTCGCCACGAGGTCCGTGAGCACAGCGAGCGGGACCGTCAGACGCTGGGGGCGGGAGCGGCGCAACTGAACCAGCACCGCTGGGGAGGCGCCGGCCCGGAGCGCCGCCGCGCCCGCCTCAAGTTCCGGCGGCGAGGCTGCCGGGCCGAGGGCGTCGCGCGCGCGACCCAGGTCTGCGGCGAGGCGGCGCACTGCGGCGACGATGCGGTCACCCGGCGCGCCCTTGATCGTGCCCTCGAGGGCGCGCTGCACGAGCGGCTCGGCGGGCAGCCCCGCGGTGCGCGCCGAATCGACCAGTGCGGCGACCAGTGGCCGGGTGCCGGCGTCGAGCCGCTCGAGTCGAGGGTCCTGAGCCGCGGCCGGGCGGGCGAGCAGCGTCGCTACGAGCCCGACGGCGAGGGCGGGGAGCCCCAGCCGTGGTGTCACGATCCAGCCACCGTCACGACAGAACTTGGACCGCCATAGTCGTTGTCGAGCGCGGCCGGAGCCGTGGGGTCGGCGAGCCAGCGCGCCCCGTTCACGAGAAACGCGTAGCGATAACGACCGGGCGAGAGCGGCACCACGGCCGTCCACACCGCGCCGCCCGCGGACGCGAGTCGCATCGGAGTCCGCGCGGGGTCCCAGTCGTTGAAATCGCCGATCAGCGATACGGCGGTGGCGTGTGGGGCGACGAGGACGAACTGAAGTTCATGGATGGTTGGGGCCGGGCGCCGAGCGAGCGCGGGAAGCAGGAGCGCTAGCGCGACGAGCCCGGTGGCGACGGCCAGCCCGCTCAAGGGCGACAGGGCGACGTGTCGCGGCTCGGTGAGCCAGCGCCAGGCGGCCGTGACCGCGCCGGCGCGTCTGGGGGTCGGAAGCGTGGCGATTCGCTCCATTACCCGCGCGTCGAGCGAGGGGTCGATCCGCACCGGGCGGCGCAGCCGCGCGATTATCTGATCGACGACGTCGCGCCCGCCCTCAAACACGCTCCACCTCTCTGAGAATCGCCTGTAGCTGCTCACGCGCGCGCTTCACTCGCATCTTCAGCGCCGAAACGCCCGCACCCGTGAGCCGTGCCATCTCTTCGTACTCTAGGTCGTCCATGTGCTTGAGCAGGAACGCCTCCCGGTACTCGGGGGCGAGGCGCGCCAGCGCCCGGCGAACCACGTCGTCGAGCTCCGTCCGCTCCACGGAACTGGGGAGCGGGGCGCCGTTGAGCGCCGCCTCGTCGCGCACGAAAACCTGCCCGCGTCGCGCCGCGCGGGCGCCTGTCGTGCGGCATCGGTTGACCAGGATGCCGTACAGCCACGCGCCGAACCGCTCGGGATCGTCGCAGCGCGCGAGCGAGCGATAGCCGCGGACGAAGGCGTCTTGCAGCGCCTCTTCGGCGTCCTCCCGATTCCCAAGCATGTGCACGGCGTAGCGACCCAGGCGGTCACGGTACCGCGCGACGAGCGCAGCGTAGGCGCCGGTGTCGCCGCCGAGCACGCGGCGCACCAGCTCGGCGTCGCTCGTCCCCACGTTGTCTATACCCATGGAGGACGCTCCGGCGTCACAATACCCCGCGGCTCGCGATGTTGTGACGCCCGCTGGTTCCACCGGGGTATCTCGGGGTGGAGGCTTTTGCGCCCGGTGGAGAGAGGAGCCACATGACGAAGCGCCTCATTCACTCCGTACTGGCCGCGGTGGCCTTGGTTGGCCTCGGCGGCTGCTACCAAGACGACTCGTCCGGGCCACCTCGTGGCCGGCCGCTCGTCCGTGTCTCGCTGACGGACGCGCCGTTCCCGTATGACTCTGTCACGAGCGTGAACATATATGTCGTCCGCATCGAAGCGAGCACGCAGCTGGACACGAGCGGAGGCGGCGACTGGGTACTCATCACCGAGCCGAGAAAGACCTTCGATCTGCTCGGGCTGCAACAGGGCGCCACGGCCTTCGTGGGCGAAGGGGAGCTGCCTGCCGGCCAGTATCAGGCGATCCGGATGACGATCGATACGAGCCTGTCGTCCATCGGGTGGGGCTGTTGCAACACGGCCCTCGTGAATTGGCAGAACCATTCGGGATCGAGCGAGATGCAGCTGTACGCCTTCGTGGAGCATCCCTTCGACGTGCCTCCGGCAGGCGCCGACATCGTGATCGATTTCGACGTGGGCCGGAGCTTCCTGTACGCCTTCTACGGGAACCCAGACTTCACCTTCATACCGAACCTCCGCGCGATCAACTCGGCGGCAGCCGGAGCGATCGCGGGGAAGGTGACGAGCGGCGACACTGCGTCGCCGGGACCCATCAAGAACGCGGCCATCACGGTATGCTTCACCGGCGACTTCGCTTCCTGCGACCAGGCTATAGTGGCGACCGGCCGGAGCGACGACACGGGATATTACAGAGTGGCCTTCTTGAACGCCGGCTCGTACACAGTCCGCATCGACCCGGATCATCCGTTCCTGCAGTCGGTGATCACGCCCAACGTGCAGGTGACGGCGGGCGCCACCACGCCGCTATCCGTCGTGCTCTCCCAGCCCACCGGTCCGTACGTGCGGGTCTCGGGCCCGTCGTCCGTGGGCATCGGCGGTACCATCACGCTGTACGCAGCCGTGGGCGACGCGAACGGCAACCCGATCCCGAACCCATCGGTGACGTGGACCAGCAGCGACAGCTCGATTGCGCAGGTGGTCGGCGTGAGCGATACAGCGACGGTCACTGGTAGCCAGCCAGGATACGCCACGATCACGGCGACGAGCGGCGGGCTCAGCGGCTCGCTCACGATCCAGGTGGTAGGCTCGCCGCTCCCGGTGGCGACGGTGACCGTCGTGCCCGATACTGCGAGTCTAGTCGTGGGGCAAGACAGCGTATCGTTCAGAGCGGAGCTCCGCGACTCGACAGGCCGCGTGACAACTGAACGCCCCGTTTCCTGGTCTACGACCGATAGCACCGTGATCTACATCCAACCCTCCTATGGGGGCATCCAGACGTTCGTCCGGGGGCTTGCGGCGGGCAGCGTTTTCCTACGGGCGACGAGCGAGGACAAGACCGGCCAGGCGACGGTCACGGTGCACTGAGTCGTCGTCTCCGAGCATGGAACGGCAGGCCGTGGCACCAGCGCGGCCTGCCGCTTAGCTTAGTCGCCCCGTGACGACGCTCCCTCGGCATCCCGCCCTATTCGTTCTCTCGTGCCTCTGGCTCGCGGCGTGCGCCCCCTCGCGCCACATGGCCCAGCCCCAGCCGGGGTTGTCGGGGTCGTCATCCCAGCCCGTGCGGCTGCCGCCGCGCGTCTTCGAGCCCGAGGTGCCGAAGACGGACGAGCAGTGGCGCGCGGTGGGCCGCGAAGCCACGGCGCTCCTCTCGCAGTACGTCGCCATCAACACCACCAACCCGCCGGGCAACGAGCTCGAGACCGCCAAGTGGCTCCAGGCCGTGCTCGCGCGCGAGGGGATCGACGCGCAGGTGTTCGAGCCCAAGCCCGGCAAGGCGAACCTGTACGCGCGCGTGAGAGGCGACGGCAGCGCCCGGCCGCTCGTGCTGCTCAACCACATGGACGTCGTGCTCGCGAGCCCCGAGTACTGGAAGGTCGATCCCTTCGCCGGCGTCGTGAAAGATGGCTACGTGTGGGGACGCGGCGCGCTCGACATGAAGGGCGAAGCGATCGTCGAGCTCATGACCCTGCTCACGCTGAAGCGCGCCGCCGTGCCGCTCAAGCGCGACGTGATCTTTCTCGCGACGGCCGACGAAGAGGTGGGCGGCGGGGTGGGGGCGGGCTGGTTCGTGGAGCACCATCCGGACCTGATCCGGGACGCGGAGTTCCTCCTCAACGAGGGTGGAACGATCCGCGCCGACGCGAGCGGCCGCATCGAGTACTACGGCGTCGGGACGACCGAGAAGTCGCCGTTCTGGCTCGATGTGACCGCGCGCGGCACGGCGGGTCACGGGTCCCGCCCCACGCCGGACAATCCCGTGCACCGGCTGGTGCGCGCGCTGAACCGGATCGCGGCGTATCAGACGCCGCTGATCGTGACCCCGGCGGCGGAACGCTATCTCCGTGACCTGTCCGCGATCGAGGGCGATCCCGCGCGGCGCGCCGCGCTCGCAGACCCGCGGGCGGCGCTGCGCGACTCGACGGCCGCCCGCGCCCTCACCGCCGACCTGACCTACAACGCGCTGCTGCGCAACACCATCTCGATCACGGGGCTCAGGGGGAGCGACAAGACGAACGTCATCCCTCCGGTCGCGAGCGCCACGCTCGACGTGCGGCTGTTGCCCGGTCAGGATCCGCAGGCGTTTCTCGCCGATCTCGTGCGCGTGGTGAGCGACACCAGCGTGGCCATCACGCCCCAAGGGCCGAACTGGCCCGCTACCGAAAGCTCGACCGAGACGGAGCTGTTCCGCGCGGTCGTGGCCGCGGTGCAGGCGCGCGACCCCAAGGCGCTCGTCACGACGCCGCCGCTCCCCGGATTCACCGACAGTCACTACTTCCGGCGGATCGGGATCGTGAGCTACGGCTTGTCGCCGTTCCCGCTCAACCAGGAGGAGGCGCGCGGCGTGCACGGCAACGATGAGCGCGTGAGCCTCGACGACCTCACCTTCGGCGTGCATTTCCTGTACGACGTGGTGTCGCGCGTCGTCGCGCGGTGACTCACCGCAGCGGCACGATGAACCGGACCGTCACGGTTTCGGCCGTTTGCGGCGCCACCGTGCAGAAGCACTCCACCCCGATCACCCGTTTCACCCCCAGGACCTCCGCCTCGGCGATGCCCGGGACGTCGCGGTATGTGATCTCGAGCGTCGTGCCGTCGATGATCCGGTAGGCGACAGGCCGGCCGAGCAGCCGGTGGTGAGGGTCGATCTTCCCGAGGCCATCGGTGAGGCGGTGCTGGATCTCGGTGGCCAGCTCGCGTTGCCCGGCGGCAGGAGGGATCTCGGTCATGGAGACGGCCGGCCGCGATTGTGCAGCACGGCGGCGGCGTTGCGCCGCATGCCGGCGAGCCCCGGCCGCTCGAGCGGCGTGTCGCCGAATCGGCGGTCAAAGTCCTGGGGAGGGGCGTCGTCGTCGAGCAGCGCGGCGAGGTCGAGTGCCGCCAGGTCCGGCCGGGGCGCCAGCGCCGGGTCCGCGGTGGGGCGCGCGAATTTCACGTTCCAGGGGCACACGTCCTGGCAGACGTCGCACCCGAACGCCCACTCGCCCACCATCCGCCGCTCGGCGTCCGTGAAGTCCCCGCGGTGCTCGATCGTGAGGTACGAGATGCAGCGCCGGGCGTCCAGCACGTGCGGCTCGACGAATGCGTCCGTGGGGCACGCATCGAGACAGGCGCGGCACGTGCCGCAGCGATCGGCCGCGAACGGGAGATCGGGCGCGAGCGGCGCATCGGTCAGGACGACGCCGATGAACGTGAAGGAGCCGAGCTCGGGGTGGATGAGCATCATGTTCTTGCCGATCCATCCGAGCCCGGCGCGCTGGGCGAGCTCGCGCTCCGGCACCGGCCCCGCGTCCACGTAGCACCGGGTCTTCGCGCCCGGGGAGCCGTCGCGGATCGCGGTGGCGAGCTGCTCCAGACGACGGCCCAGGACGGCGTGATAGTCCGGGGACCACGCGTACTGGGCGACCTTGCCCTGACCTCGGGCCGGCGGCCCGGGGTCCGCCGAGCCGTGGAAGTAATTCGTGAGGGTGACCACCGCCACGCGAGCGTCCGGGATGATCCGCGCCGGATGCTTGCGCTGCGCCGCCTGGCGGTGCAGGTAGGCCATCGTGCCCGCGTGGCCCGCCGCGAGCCACGCGTCGAGCTCGTCCGCGTGCGTGTTCGGCTCGAGCGTCGCGATCCCGACGGCATCGAAGCCCAACGTCTGCCCGCGACGTTTGACCTCGACGCTTCTCTCGACGCCGTTCATAGGTGCATCGTCTCCCGCCGCCAGCGCGCGAACCGCACGACGTCTTCAAGGGGCGGCACCGCGTGCTCATCCCCGTAGGCGGTGAACATGCGCCAGCGCAGATAGTCGCGCGGCGGCAGCGGCAGGAACGGTGGGCGACGGTACCAGTCGCGCGCCCGAAAGCTCCACGCCAGGCGCGCGAGGTCGAGGGCGAGCCGCGGGTTGACGATCGCGCGCAGCGTGAGCCGCGTGGCGAGAGCCGACCAGCTTGCGGAAGCTTGCATGCGACAGAATCTCCGTCGGGACGTGTCGAGCGCGCTCGTCCTCCTGTATATTGACCGCCTATGGCGTCGGCCACCAGTCTCAAGACCGGCTCGCCGCTGGGAACGCACTCGCTCGCGCGCTACCGGAGCGAGTTTCCCATCTTCCGGGACAAGGTCTACCTCAACACGTGCTCGCTCGGGGCGCTCGGCGAGCGCACCCGCCGGCGGCTCGGAGAGTTTCTCGATCTCTGGCAGGCGCGCGGCGCCGCCGCGTGGTACGACGTGTGGTGGGCGGCGCTCGCCGAGCTGCGGCGCCGCTACGGCCGGCTGGTGGGCGCGACGCCGGCGGAGATCGCGCTCGCGCCGAGCATCTCGGTCGCGCTCTCGAGCCTGGCGGAAGCCCTCGACTATCGGCGGCGGCCCAAGGTCGTCGTGACGTCGCTCGATTTCCCGACCGTCGCGTACCAGTGGCTCGCCAAGCGGCCCCGTGGCGTGGAGGTCGTCGTGGTCGAGAGTCCCGACCAGGTCTCGGTGCCGGTGGAGGCCATCGCCCGCGCGCTGGACGAGCGCACCGCGCTGGTCGCGACGTCACACGTCTATTTCACGAGCGGGGCGATCCAGGACATCAAGGCGGTAGCGGACGCCGCGCGCCAGTGCGGCGCCCTGACCGTGATCGACGCCTACCAGGCGGTGGGGCAGGTGCCCGTCGACGTGAAGGCCGCCGGCGTCGATGTGCTCATGGCCGGCGGCCTCAAGTGGCTGCTCGGCGGGCCGGGGATCGTGTTCCTCTACGTGCGGGAGGAGCTGGCGCCGCGGCTCGCGCCCGCGATCGCCGGCTGGTTCGGGCACCGCAACCAGTTCGCCTTCGACCCGCGCGCGCTCGAGCTGCACGACGACGCACGGCGCTTCGAGCTGGGCACACCGTCGCTCGCCGCGGTGTACGCGCAGCTCGGCGGCCTCGACTACATCGACGAGATCGGGGTCCCGGCGATCCGCGCGGTGACCGGAGCGCTCGCCGAGGACCTGATCGCGCGCGCCCGGGAGCGCGGGTTCCGACCGAAGGTGGCGGCGCGCGCGGCGGACCGCTCGGCGATCGTGATGCTCCCCGCCGCGGACCCCGCGGCGGCGGTGCGGCACCTCGCGGCCGCCGGCGTCATCGCGGACGCGCGCCCCGGGCACGTCCGCCTCTCTCCCTTCTTCTACAACGTGCAGGAAGACCATGTCACAGCGCTTGAGCGGCTCGCCACGCACGCCGGTCACTGAGGACGAACGGCTCCTCGCGCAGGTCCCCCGCGAGCGGCGGGCGTTCACCAGGACCGATTCGTGGCGGGTGTTGCGGATCATGGGGGAGTTCGTCGAAGGGTTCGACACGCTCGCCGACGTGTACAACGCGGTCACGGTGTTCGGGTCCGCGCGCACGACGCCGGACGACCCGTACTACGAGAAGGCCGTCGCGACCGCGCGCATGCTCGCGGAGGACGGGTTCCCCATCATCACCGGGGGCGGCCCGGGGATCATGGAGGCGGCGAACCGCGGCTGCCAGGAAGGGAACGGCCTCTCGATCGGTTGCAACATCGAGCTGCCGTTCGAGCAGGGGCTCAACCCCTACGTCGAGCGCGCCATCAACTTCCGCTACTTCTTCGTCCGCAAGACGATGTTCGTGAAGTATTCGACCGCCTTCATCGTGTTTCCGGGCGGTTACGGCACGATGGACGAGCTGTTCGAAGCGCTCACGCTGATCCAGACGGGCAAGGTGAAATACTTCCCCGTCATCCTGTTCGGCCTGGAGTACTGGAAGGGGCTCGCCGGGTGGCTGCGCGACCGCGTCGCGGGGGAGGGCAAGATCGCCGTCAAGGATCTCGACTTGTTGCACATCACCGACAGCCCGCGCGAGGCCGTAGAGATCGTACGCCGCGCCCGCGAGCGCCGCAGCCAGGCGCTCGCGGTGCCACCCGACGAGACCTGAAGGGGGCGAGGGGGGGCACCATGTCACGCAAGGACTTCCTGCGCGGCCCGCGCATCGATCCCAAGCCCGTGACGGGCCGCGAGACGGTCGCCGACCTGGTGGACAGCGCGTTCCTCGCGTACAACGCCGGGCGCCTCGCCGAGGCGTGCCGCCTGTACGCCGAGCTGATGCTCGAGGACGATGTGACCGTGGGGATGAGCCTCACCGGCGCGATGACGCCGGCGGGGCTCGGCATGTCCACCATCATCCCGCTCCTCGAAGCCGGCTTCATCGACTGGATCGTCTCGACGGGCGCGAACTTGTATCACGACGCGCATTTCGGGCTGGGCCTCGCGATGCACCGCGGCACGCCGTTCGCGGACGACGTGGAGCTGCGCGAGGAAGGGATCGTCCGCATCTACGACATCTTCTTCGACTACGAGGTGCTCCTCTCCACGGACGCCTACATCCGGGAGGTCTCGGCTGGCCCCGAGTTCCAGCGCTCCATGAGCACGGCGGAGTATCATGCCTTGCTGGGCGGCTACATCCTCGAGCGCGAGAAGGCGCTCGGCATCAGCCGGAAGTCGGTGCTCGGCGTCGCGCACCAGTGCGGCGTGCCGATCTACACGTCGTCGCCCGGCGACTCTTCCATCGGGATGAACGTCGCGGAGCAGGCGCTCTCGGGGTCCCAGCTGCGCTTCGACCCCAGCGCCGATGTGAACGAGACGTCCGCCATCGTGTTCGACGCGAAGGTGAGCGGCGGCAAGAGCGGGGTGCTGATCATCGGCGGTGGCAGTCCCAAGAACTTCGTGCTGCAGACCGAGCCCCAGATCCAGGAGGTGCTCGGCATCAGCGAGAAGGGCCACGACTACTATCTGCAGATGACCGACGCCCGCCCCGATACGGGGGGCCTCTCGGGCGCCACCCCCTCGGAGGCGGTGAGCTGGGGCAAGGTCGACCCCGACAAGCTGCCGGGGACCGTCGTGTGCTATCTCGACAACACCGTGGGCTTCCCGATCCTCGCCGCCTACGCGCTCGCGCGGCGCAAGAAGCGCCGCCTGAAGCGACTGTACGACCGGCGCGACGCGATGATGCGGCAGCTGACGGCGGCGTATCTGGAGGCGAAGGCCGACCGCGACTCGCGCGCGGAGGCGACGACTGTCGAGCGCAGGCCCTAAGGCGGACGCACGAGCCGCCGGCTCCGGGGCGTACGCCGCCTACGCCCTGGGGTTGCTCACGCTCATCAATCTCCTCAACTACACCGATCGCAACGTCGTCTTCGCGCTGTTCGAGCCGATCAAGCGCTCGCTGGTGCTGTCGGACCAGCAGCTCGGCTGGCTCGGCTCGGCCTACGTGATCGTGTTGTCGCTCGCGGCGCTCCCGCTCGGCGTCGTGGGAGACCTGAAGTCGCGGCGCGCCGTGATCGCGTTCGGGGTCGGGCTGTGGAGCCTCTTCACGGCGCTGGGCGCCACGGTGAGCCGCTTCTGGCAACTGCTGTTCTGTCGCTCGATGGTGGGGGTCGGCGAGGCCGGCTACGGCCCGGCGGCGCAGGCGTTGATCGCCGAGTTCTTCAAGGGCAGGCAGCGCGCCTTCGCGATCGGCATCTACTCGGTGGGGATGACGTTCGGCGGCGTCCTGGGGATCTGGCTGGGCGGCGTCCTGGCCGAGTATTTCCACTCCTGGCGCCCGGTGTTCGTGGCGGTGGGCATCCCCGGCTTCCTGCTCGCGTTGCTCGCGTCGCGACTGCGGGAGCCGCAGCGTCATGCGCCCCCGTCCATCCGGGCCACCGTGGAGGCGTGGTATGAGCGCGGGCGCGCGCGGGTGCGACAGGCCCTGATCCTCGCTCGACCGCTGATCTGGCTGACCGTCGCGGGGGCGCTGGTCTCGAGCACGCTCGATCTGTTCCAGGGTCTGCCGCCGGGGCTCGACACGGCGGCGTTCGCGGCCTGCGTGAGCGCCGGGATCATCTGGACGGTGGTGCGGCTCGTCCCCGTCGCGGTGCGCGGCACCACCGAGGCAGGCGAGGTCGCGGCCACGGCGTTCGGCGAGTTTCTCCAGGCGTCGGCGATCGTGCTCCGCACGCCCACGCTGATCTGGATGTGAACGGCCTCATCGCATGGGCGCCGAGCTTCCTGGAGCGGACCCACGGACTGTCGGTGGCCGCGGTGGGTCGGCAGTTCGGGGTGTGGGGGCTGCTGGGGGGCGCGCTGGGCGGGCTGTTCGGCGGTCGCGTCGGCGACTGGCTGCTGGGGCGGTGGAGCGGCGGGCGGGTGGTGGTCTCGGGCGCCGGCTTCGTGCTCGGCGGCCCGGTGTGCGCGGCGCTGCTGCTCGTGGACGAGCTGCGGCTGTTCGTGCCGCTGCTGCTCGCGACCTTCTTCCTTTATTCGTGGTACAACGGGCCCCTCTCGGCCGTGATCCTCGACGTCGTGCCCCCGGCCGTGCGGGCGTCGGTGATCGGCGGCTACGTGCTATTCTCGCACCTCGCGGGGGACGCCATCGCGCCGCCGCTCATCGGCTACCTGTCCGACCGGTTCGGCCTGCGGCCGGCCATGTTGCTGCTGCCGACGGCGGGGGCGGTGGGGGGGCTGGTCATCTTGATCGCACTGACGACGGTGGGGAGAGACATGCAGCGGGTGAGAGCGTGATTGCGGATTTCGGATTGCGGATTATCCACAATCCGCAATCCGCAGTGGTGAAGGGTTGGGAAGAGCGGGGTGAAGATCGCCGTCGTCTTCGACACCCTCCATCCCGAGTGGGACGACGCCGCCTACAAGAAAGACATGGAGGCGAAGGTCGAGGAGGCGGAATACGACGTGGCGCGCGCCCTGATGGCGAAGGGCCATGACGTGCTGATGGTCGGCCTCGCCGAGCCGCTGGGCGGCACGCTCGAGCGGCTCGCGGCGTTTCAGCCGAAACTCGTGTTCAACGGCTGTGAGTCGTTTCGCGGACAGGCGCGGCACGAGTACGCCCTCGCCGCGGTGCTCGAGATGCACGGCTACCGCTACACCGGTTCGCCGCCCACGGCGCTGCTGGTCGCCCGCAACAAGTCGCTCACGAAGAAGATCCTCGCGTACCACGGGATCCGGGTGCCGGCGTTCGCCGAGTTCCCCGCGGGCGAAAAGCCGCTCCGGCCCTCTGAGCTGCGGTTCCCGCTCATCGTGAAGCCCCTGCTCGAGGACGCGTCGATCGGCATCGCCCAGGCCTCGGTGGTGGAGAACGACGACGATCTCGCGGAGCGGGTGAAGTTCATCCACGAGAAGTTCCAGCAGGCTGCGATCGTCGAGGAGCTGATCGAGGGGCGCGAGCTGTACGCGGGCCTGCTGGGGAACGAGAGGCTCCAGGTGCTGCCGCTCGTCGAGCTGACGTTCGGCGAATCCAATGGCGACCATCGCATCGCCACCTACAAGGCCAAGTGGGACGAGGAGTACCGCAAGCGCAAGAAGATCAGGAACGTCTTCGCGAAGGGCCTGCCGGACGACGTGACGACCAAGATCACCGACATCTGCACGACGGCGTTTCACGCGCTCTGGCTGCAGGACTACGGCCGCGTGGACCTGCGCTTGACGCACGACAACGAAGTGTACGTCCTCGAGGTGAACCCGAACCCGTTCCTCGCGTCCGAGAACGAGATGGCGGACGCCGCGGAGAAGGCAGGCATGGCCTACGCCGAGTTCATCGAGCGGATCGTGACGGAAGCGCTGGCGCGTGGCGCGGCGTAGGCGCGAGGTGCCGACCCCGGAGCTGCGCTGCCCGACGTGCGCGGCGGAGCTGGAGCGCTTCTGGTCGTTCTGCTCGAACTGCGGCCGGCGGCTCGAATGGCGCGATGCGACGAAGGAGACGGGCGCCGAGTGCTACTACTGTCGCTGGGTGGTGTCGGACAGTTTCTCGTACTGCCCCTGGTGCGGGCGGGACATTCGCGACCGCGACTCGAGCCCGGAGCCGCTCAAGGCGCCCAAGGGATTCAAGTATCAGCGCCGCTGTCGCTGGGGATGCGGGGGCGGGGTGATGTACCCGATGCGGTCCTGTCCGTGGTGCGGCCGGCCGCAGCAGTGGCGCTACCGCGACCGGTTCCAGAACGTCTGCCCGCACTGCAACCGGGGCGTGGACGACTGGATGGAGGTGTGCCCCTGGTGCGGCGAGGACGCGACCGGGCGCGACCTGATCCACCAGGCGCTGCGGCGCGTGCGCCAGCGGCTCGTGGTGGCGCGCATCAAGGCCTGGAACTACCGCGTGCTGCTGCGTCCCGGCGTGTCGGGCGTGACGCACCGCACGCCCAAGGTCATCGAGATCGAGCGACGCTACGTGACGGGGAAGCGGCGGCGCGACGAGATCTCGTGGAACATGCTCACCGGGCTGATCCTGCACGAGCTGGGGCACTCCTACCTGTACCACCACTGGTCGTTCACGCTGACCGGGCGCTTCCGGCGCGCTTTCGGCGAGGTGCGCAAGGCGTACCGGGTGGCGGACTCCAAGTGGGTGGACTTCGAGCGCCGCGGCGTCACGACGACGCTGCCGAACTTCGTCACGGCGTACGCCGCCACCCATCCGCAGGAGGACTTCGCCGAGACGTTCCGGTTCTACGTGGCGCGGCGCGGGCGGCTGCGCGAGCTGTTCGCCGAGTTCGGTCGCAAGCGCAAGGGCGTGCCGGTGTTCGAGAAGTTCCTGGTGCTGCACGACTTCATCCGGAGCCTGAGGGGATGGAAATGACTCGCCCCTGTTACATTGCAGTGCTCGCAGCCCACTTCAGCGAAAGGTGAACGATGGCTCTGATGCGCACCTCGAACCCGGCCCTCAACGCGAAGACCTTCGCCGACCTGCGGCGCGATCCCACCGCGCCCGCCATGACGCTCGAAGGCACGGTGAACAAGGCGGCGTTCCTGCTGTTCCTGGTGGCCGTGCCGGCGGCCTGGGTGTGGTCCCAGGTGCGCACCGCCTTCGATCCGGCGGTCGCCGGCCCGTGGATCGCGCTCGGCGTGATCGGCGGGCTCATCGCCGCGATCGTCACGATCGTCAAGAAGGCGTGGTCGCCCGTGACGGCGCCGATCTACGCCGCGTTCGAGGGACTCGCGCTGGGTGGGTTGTCGGCCCTGCTCGAGACCAAATACCCGGGCATCGTGATGCAGGCCGTGGGCCTGACCTTCGCGACACTCGCGGCCATGCTCCTGGCCTATCGCTCGGGGTTGATCAAGGCCACCGAGAAGTTCAAGCTCGGCGTCGTCGCCGCGACGGGCGCGATCGCCCTGTACTACCTGATCGGGCTCGGGCTCTCGTTCTTCGGCATCGCGATGCCGTTCCTGCAGGGGACCAGCACGACGAGTCTCGTGGTGAGCGGAGTGATCGTGATCGTGGCGGCGTTGAACCTGATCCTGGATTTCGACTTCATCGAGACCGGGGTGACGGGCGGCGCGCCCAAGTACATGGAGTGGTACGGCGCGTTCGGCCTGATGGTGACGCTGATCTGGCTGTACCTCGAGATCCTGAGACTATTGGCAAAGACGCGCAGCCGGCGGTAGATCCGGGAGGAGTCGACCGTAGGGGCGCAGCATGCTGCGCCCCTACGTCGTGCGCCTCAGTCACCCCGCGAAGCAGTAGGCGCACCCCTTCTCCTGCGCGCGATTGATCGCGATCACGCCCGACGGCACCACCAGCACGCCGGGGAGCAGGTTCTCGATCCATTCCTTCTTGATCGCCTCTGCCTGCATCCCCATGTCCTTCGCGAGCCGCATGCTGTTGAACGTGAGGGCGATGTTGCACACGCCCACGAGCACGCCCTTCGCGAGCAGCTCGTCGGTGCCCATGCCGGGGATGGGGACGTCGCCGGGCTTGAGCCGGATGAGGGGATGGCGGATCGCGGGCCCCTTCGTGGCGGGATCCGTGATCTTGAAGGCTTCGCCGAACTTGTACTTCGCCCACATCGCGCTTTCCATCGCGAACGGGATGCCCGAGTGACGGAGCACGATGACGACGGTGTTCTGGGCGTCGGTCGTGCCGTAGGCTTCGTTCGTCGTGTTGAGGAAGACGCGCCCCCACGCGAACGCGAAGCCGTCGTTCGGCTCCGGCACGTCGAACACCATCTTGTGCTTCCCGGTGATCTTGTTCAGCCACGCTTCGAAATCGGGATTTGCGGACGCGTCGCCGCGGGCGGTCAGCGGCTCGGCGGCCGCTTTGAGCGGGGCGAACAGTCCGCCGAGGCCGACTGCGGCGGCGCCGGCGGCGACGCGTCCCAGGAATCCGCGCCGATGAGTGGTGAGGCTCTCCAGGTCCAGCATGGTCATCCTCCTGTCGGTGAGGGCTACGGCGACTTGCGCCGTGCCGCCTCGGTCGGGTACGCGACGTCGGGCGGCGAATCGCCGTTCGGCCAATCATGGATCTTCTCCGGAAAATCGGGGCGGGGATGCGCGCCCACGTACGCCGCGACGTCGAACGCCTCCTGATCGCTGAGCGTGCCGGCTGGTCGAGGGGCATGTTGTCCCTGATGAACGCCGCGGCCGTGCGGACCCGGGCCAGCCCCGCGCCGATGTTGTACGAGTCGGGCCCCCACACGGGAGGCGCCACCGCCGTGCCTTGGCCGTCCGGTCCGTGACACTTGGCGCACGCGGAGCCGTACACTCGCCCGCCCGCCGCGGTGTCCGCCCGGAATCCCGCCCACTTGGCCAGCCGGTTCGCCCCTCCCGCCGGGGTGGGGGGGGGCGCGATCGGCACGCCGCGCGACAGGAACCACAGGTACGCGACGATGTCCCGCATGTCGCCGCCGTCGCTCGAGAGCGGCGTGCCGTTCATGCTGCGCCGGAAGCAGTCGTTCACGCGGTACTCGATCGTCTCCACCGTGGCGCTGCGTGGCCGGTATTGCGGGTACCGGGCGTACGCGCCGACCAAGGAGCCGGTGGCGCGGCGGCCCTCGTCCAGGTGACAGCTGGTGCAGCGGAGCCGGTTGCCGACGTGGGCGGGCAGGCTGTCGCGCGTGGCCAGGAGCAAGGCGCGCCCGCGCTGGATCGCCGCGCCGAGCGG
>QHTX01000162.1:0-21050 GCA_003220975.1 Gemmatimonadota bacterium
ACCTGCGTCTGCACTTCGCTCACCAGGTCGTCCAGCCGCGCCAGATCGGCCGCCGTCTCTTCCAGCCGGCGCTCCGTGCTCTTCTTGCGGTCCCGGTACAAGCCGATCCCGGCCGCCTCCTCGAACAGCGCGCGCCGCTCTTCCGCCTTCTCGGAGAGCAGTGCCTCGATCATGCGCGCCTCCATCACGACGGCCGCGTCGGCGCCGAGCCCCGTGCCGCGCAACAGATCCTGCACGTCGCGCAGCCGCACGGGCGAGCGGTTGAGGAGGTACTCGCTCTGACCGGAGCGCGACAGCCGCCGCGTGACGACGACTTCCTGGTACGCGAGCGGCAGCGTGCCGTCCGCGTTGTCGAACACCAGCGACACCTCAGCGACGTTCACCGGCCGCCGCCCCGTGGACCCCTGGAAGATCACGTCCTCCATCTTGCCGCCGCGCAGCAGCCGCGGCGATTGCTCGCCCAGCACCCAGCGCACCGCGTCCGAGATGTTGGACTTGCCGCAGCCGTTCGGTCCCACGATGGCCGTGACCCCCGCGTCGAATGGCAGCTCCACGCCGCCGGCGAAGGACTTGAAGCCCGACAGTTCGAGCCGGGTCAATCTCATGGTGTGGTCCCCATGCGGGTGACGAGGGTGGCCGGAATGCCGGCCCGTTTCAGCCGCGCCTCGGTGAGCGCCGCCTGCTCCGGGCTCTCGAACGCGCCCACGATGAGGCGGCCGGAATCCCAGGCGATGGCCGGGATCCCCTTGGCCCGGAGGCTGTCCCGGTGCACCGCGCCGCCCAGCAGCAGCGCGTACGGGGCGCGCAGCACGTCGCCCTGGCCGCGGGCGACGAGCCCGTGCTTCCATAACCGCGCCCGCGCTGCGAGGGCCGAGTCGCGCGTGGGATACGCGCCGCCGAGGACGCGGTACCAGACGGTGGCCCCCCCCCGGCGGCCGCTCAGCGCGACCGGTGTCACGAAGGGGGGGATACCCCCTGCCGCGAGCCGGTCGCCGACGGCCAGCGCCTTGTCGAGCCGGCCGTACGCCGCGAGCTGTACGGTCCACGGCAGCGAATCGCGACGTGGGGCCGGCGTGACCGGGGTGGGGCGGGCGGGGCGGGCGGGGGCTGCGGGCGGGCCCGGCTGCGCGGCAGGCGGGACGCGCGTCGCGGCACGCTGTTCGGCGCCGCGCGCGAACAGTGCCCAGCCGCCGGCGGCGCCGGCCGCGAGCGTGGCCGCCACGACCACGGGGCGCGCCCGCCGCCGCGGCGCCGCCCGCACCGCAGGGGCCGCCGAGACGCGCAACGGCCGCGCGTCCGGCGCTGGCGTCGCCACCGGCGTCCAGCGCTCGCGCACCACGCCCAGCAACGGGATGCCGCGCTCCATCGCCGCGCTGATGCCCTGCCCGATCGACGACTCCGGCTCGAAGCCGTCGGGTGACAGCACGAGCAGCCCGTCGGGAACGGCAGAGAGTCGCGCCAGTGCGCCGGCCGACAGGTACAGCAACAGCAGCGCTCCCTCCACGCGGAAGCCGCCGTGCAGCCGCCGCCAGCGTGGATTCGCGAACAGTTCCCCGGCGTGCGACGTCGCGGTCCCTGCGGCGATGAAGAAAACGTGGTCGATCTCGTGGGCCGCCTTGGTGAGCGACACGTCGTACTCGAAGGCGTCCACGATGCCTTCTGCGGGAGGGGAGAGGCCCGCCACCTCGTGCA
Source organism: Gemmatimonadota bacterium (assembly GCA_003220975.1). Taxonomy (GTDB): domain Bacteria; phylum Gemmatimonadota; class Gemmatimonadetes; order Gemmatimonadales; family GWC2-71-9; genus AG41. The sequence goes on from QHTX01000162.1 coordinate 1,693, forward strand.
GCTTCGGGTCCTCGAACCACAGGTCCACGAGCGCCACGCGGCGGGCTCCTGTCAGAGCGGCGGCGCGCGCGACGTCCCACGCCGCGCCTGCCGCCCACTTCAGGTCGCCCGTGGCGGGCACCAGCGCCACCAGCGCCTGCTCCGCGACGAGCGACGGCACCAAGGCGTCGAGCCGCGAGCGCGGCAGCGGGCGGAGCGTCACGGCGTGCTGGGCTGGTAGATCCAGAAGGGGCGCCCGAGCTTCCGGCCGATCGCGTCCGCCTGGGTCCGGGTCGCGTACGGACCCAGTACGACCCGGTAGCCGTCATCGGGGCTCTTGGGCTGCAGCACGCGCGCCGCGAGCCCGGCGCGCGTGAGCTGCTGCGCCATCTCCGACGACCACGCCTCGTTCTGCGACGTGGAGACCTGAACGTACATGGGGCCGCCCGCGGCGCCCGCCGTGTCGGCGGCGCCTCCCCCCTGGCTCCCGGGCTGCCCTGCCGCAGCCTGCGCATCCGCGAATGCGCCTCGATAGCCTCCGCGCGGACGCCACGGACTCAGCGTCCACAGGTCCGCCGCCGCTCCCTTCAGCCGCCCCGTCTCGACGAGTGAATCGGGGCGATAGGCCACGACGTCGTCTCCCTGACGCACCAGCAGCGACCCGTCGGGCGCGATCGCGGGCAGGTCGGCTCGCCAGCCGCTCGCGACGGCCCCCACCAGCCGCTTCACCGGCAGGTCCACGACCCACACCGAGTCTCCCACGGTGGGCCGCGCCAGCAGCCAACGCCCCAGCGGGTCGAGCCGGATCGCGGCAGCGGGGAGGGGGAGCGCGATGCCGTCGATCTCCGCGCGCTCGAAGCGGTCGATCGCGGCGAGGCCGGGCTCGGTGCGCCGCGTGACATAGATGCGGTGGCCGGACGGCGAGAAGGCCAGCTCCCGGGGATGATCGCTCAGCGCGACGAAGGCCGGCTCGCGGCGGCCCAGCGGATCCATGAGCAGCACTCCCGAGTCGCTCGACACCGCGAGCAGGTCGCCCCAGCGCGTCGCGGCGACGTCGCCCCCCGTCGGGATGGGCCGGCTCGCGGCGGGCTGATCGGCGGCGGCGGTGAGGAGCTTCGGCGCGTCGACGGCAACGAGGCGCTGGTCGGCGGCGCCGAACAACTGGTGCGGCAGGCTCGGCAGCGGCTGGGCCCAAGCGACCCGCAAGCGTCGCGCGAGCGACACCACCCGGCGCTTCGCGTCCACCGTGAACAGCGTGCCGTCGGGTCCCAACGTCGCCTGTTGCACCGCCGTCGCGACCGTGTCCACGCGGGCGCTCCCCAAGTCGACCGCCAGGACCTCGCCCTTGCCGGTCACGACGTAGAGAAACTCCGCCTCCGCGTCGAGCCCGACGACCCGCCCGACGGGGGGCAGCCTGCCTCGGATCATGTCCGGGACCTCGACCAGGGTGGAGAGGCGATACACCCGGGGGATGCCCCCCTTGGCCGCGACGCGGATCGCCACGGCGCCGCTACGGGCCCCGGCCATCTGGCGACTAACAGCTTGCGATGCTTGTGGTTGCGTGGTCTGGGCCGATGCGGCAGCGGGCGCCCGGGACCGGCAGCCCCAGAGCGCTAGGCTGGCGAGAAGAAAACAGGCTCGGCGGGTACGCAAAATGGCCTCGCCGGACAAGATAGGCAACCGGCGAGGCCAGGACAAGTGTTTTGGCGATGCGGAGTTAGAACGTCGGCCCGAGACTCACCGTCCAGTAGGGAGAGTTGTGCGGCCGGTCGAGCGGCTTGGTGTAGTCGAACCGCAGCACCACGAACCCCAGGAAGTTCATCCGGATCGAGCCGCCCCAGCTCTTGAGGGGCACGCGGCAGACCTCGGGGTCGGGGTTGCTGCACGCGCTCTGGCGCAAGCGCACCTGGGATCCGTTGTTCCACGCCAGTCCCACGTCGTAAAACAGGGCGCCCTCGATCGGCGGCAGCCCCACGGGCAGGAACCCGAGCACCACGCTCCGAGTGAGTGGGAAGCGCAGCTCAGCGTTGAACACGCCGATGCTCGACCCGATGAGCTGGTCGAGCGCCGGGCAGCCGGTGGGGCCCGTGCTGGTACTGTCGGCGGTGACGCACTCGTTGTTGAGGAGGGAGCCGGCGGTGTAGCCCCGAATCAGCTCGGTGCTGCCGAGGAACTGGGGAAACAGATCGGCGTCCCGCCCGCGGCGGCCGTAGACCAGTCCGCGGAAGGCGAACGTGAACGGCCGCGCGAAGAAATAGCGGCGCACGTCGGCCAAGCCCTCCGTGAACTGCCAGTTGCCGAAGCTGGGCGAGATCTGGAGGCGGGAGCGCGCGCCGGCGAACGGCCCCACCCAGCCGAACAGGGTGTTGTCGTGCACCAGCGCGACCTGCGGCCCATAGTAGCTGACGGACCCCAGGTCCTGGGTCCGGGAATCGGAGACCGGCTCGCAACCGACGTTGTACACGCACCCATAGTCCTGCTGCAAGATAGACTGGTCGATGTTGGCGAAGTGCCCGCCGAGCTCGACGCGCGTGAACCGGTTTAACGGGTAGTAGCCTGCCGCGAACACGTCGCGAACGATGAACCGCTCGATCTGCGCTGTCTGAATGTAGTCGTAGGGGCTGGCGCCGGTGGTCTGCACGGGCGACGGCAGGTAGAAGTAGTATGGCGTCTGCGACGCGCCGGCCAGCCAGTTGAGTCGGTGCGACTGGTTGAGATAGGCGGCGAGCACCTGCGCCTCGGCGAGGCGGCCGTTGACCGCGCCCGCGAACGCCAGCGTGTGGTTCCCCAGCATGTCCGAGAGCACGATCGCGGTCCCGCCGAAGAAGCCCCGTCCGAAGTTGTCGCGCTCGTACCCGATGGTCGGCCGCGCCACGTAGTCGGGCGAGAAGCGCGTGTGGTACGGCTTCAGCGTGAATTCGTTCGTGTCGGGGAGCGCCGGGGACGAGTCGATCAGCGATTTCACGGACACCGGCGCCGGCGCGGACGAGTCGGGCGTTCCCGGCGCTGCCGGAGCGCTGGACGCGCGGAAGCCCGTCGGCGTGCGGTACACCGACCCGCCGGCACGGGGCTCCGGCACCTGGGCGGTGCCGCCCGGCGCGGTGGATGCAACTGCCGTGGAAGGGGTCGCCGGCCGGCGTTGCGCCGCGAGCAGCGAAGCCAGCGGCGGGTTCGCGGGCGGCTGGTACGGCTGACGCTTTAGCGACCGCGGGTTGTCGAGCCCGTACACGTTGTACTCCCCCTCCTCGTAGTAGGCGAAGGCGAGGCGGTCGGCCTCGTGCGCCCAGGAGAGGCAGGGAGACAGCGGCGTGATGCCCGTGACGCCCGTATACACGTCGGTGAGCTGGTAGACGTTGCCGTCGGCGAAGTCGTACAGGAAGATGTTGCTGATCCCGGTGCTGCGGTCGGACACGAAGGCAAGCGATCGACCGTCCGGCGCCCACACCGGATTGATGTTCTTCCCCTGATCCATGTGCTTGAGCAGCTCGATCCGGCCGTCGGCCAGGTGGTACAGCCCGATCCGCATGTTGCCGAACTTGAGCGTGCCGAAGTCCGTCTCGCCGCCGCGGTCGGTGGTGAACGCGATCGTCTTCCCGTCGGGCGACCACGCGGGGTCCAGGTCCGCATACTTGTCGTTGGTGAGGCGCCGCAGGTCCGAGCCGTCGGCATTCACGATGAACAGATCGGACAGGCCGCCGTCGTATCCGGTGAACACGAGCTGCTTCCCGTCGGGCGACCAGGCGGGTGTGGTGAGCCCGTTCAACGGGATGGCGATGCGCCGCACCTCGCGGTCCCGCTTGACGTCGAGGATCACGAGGTCGTCGCGGTCCTTGTGCTTCGCGGCGATGGCAAAGTAACGGCCGTCGGGCGAGAACGAGCCGGCAGAATAGATGAACCGCAGGCTCTCGAAATTGCTGTTGAGCGTGGACTTGACGAGCCGCCGCTTCACGCGGCCGGTCTCGGCGTCCGCGAGGTAGAGGTCCACGAAGAACGAGTTGCGCTCGCTGAAGTAGGCGATGTCGCGCCCGTCGGGGCTCAGCGCGGGGGCGAGGTGGAGCGTGCCGTCCGAGCGCTTCTTGGTGAGGACTGGCTGCGCGATGCGCCGGGCTTTGTAATGCTCGGCGAGCTGCGGCAGATACGTCGTCTGGACGGCGTCTCGCCACTCGTTGAAGAGGTCGTCGAGCGAGATGCCGAGCGCCCGCTTGACGGCGCCCTCGACGCCGCTCGACACCGAGGCCTGCAGGATCTCCCCGATCGCCTCGTCGCCCCACTTCTCCCCCATGTAGGCCCAGATTGCGTGCCCGAAGTAGTAGGGGAACACCTCGTCGTAGGTCAGTTGCCGCGTGGTCGGCAGGTGCCCCTCGAGCGCCGCGTCCCGCAGCCACATCGCGGTGTGAGGATCGATCGGTCCGACGGAGAGATACTCTGCCATCCCCTCCATGAACCAGAGGGACGGGTTCACGTTGATGAGCGGCTGTACCCCGGCGCCGATGCGGCCGCGGCTGAACACGTCGTACTGGAACTGGTGCACCATCTCGTGCCCGATCACGTGCTCGAGCTCGGCGTAGGAGCCTGTGAAGGGGAGGACCATGCGGTGCTTGAAGAACTCGGTGACGCCCCCCAGACCCTCGCCCGTGGCGTCGATGATGTTCGTCTGCTGGAAGTCGGACTGCGACGCGTACAAGATGATCGGCTTCCGGGCCTGGAACTGGTGATGCAGGATGCGCGACAGCCGCGCGTACCACCGCTCGGCCATGCGCGCCGCGTCGAGCGCTCCTGCCCGCTCGGCCGGATAGTAGTAGACCTCGAAGTGCTCGGTCTGGATGATCCGGAAATCGAAGTTCTGGTACTGCACTTTGTTCTGGCCGAAGTACTGCGCCGCGAGCGGTGCCGCGCCGAACAGCGCGAGCGCCACCGCGACTCCGCCAATGCGTCGCATGAACCTCATCCTTTCGACCGGCCCCCCCGGCCCAAGCCGCCCGGAGTCACGGCACCGAGCACCGGTGCGTCGCTCCAGAGGCGCTCCAGCTGGTAGAACTCGCGCAATTCGGGATGAAAGACGTGTACGACGAAGTCCACGTAGTCCAGCAGCACCCAGCGGCCCTGGCCCAGCCCTTCGACGTGATGGGGAGCGATGCCGCGGGGCGCCAACGCCGTCATCAAGTGCTCCGCCATCCCGCGCACGTGCGCGTCCGAAGTGCCCGATACGATCACAAAGTAGTCGGCCGCGCCGGTCAGGCCTCTCAAGTCCAGCACCAGCGGATCGATCGCCTTCCGGTCCGCCAACGTCTCCGTCACGAGCCGCAGGGCCGCGAGCGCGTCCGCGCCCGGCCGCACCGCCGGGCGTCCGCTCCGCCTGCTAGTCATAGCGCCCCGCCGACCCGTTTGTTCCGTGTCCCATCGACAGATATGGCCATGATCGGCCTTACGTGGCTACTCCTTGACGACCGTCACGCGAATCTCGGGATGCACGTCGGGATGCAGCTTGATCCCGACCCGGAACTCGCCCAGCTCGCGGATCGGCTCCGGGAGGTCCACCTTGCGCTTGTCCACGTGGATGCCGAGCTCTTCCAGCTTGCGCTGGATGTCGCTCGCCGTGACCGAGCCGTACAGCTTGTCCTCCTCGCCCACCTTCACCGTGAAGCTGAGCTGCACCTCGGCGACCCGGGTCGCCTCGGTCTCGGCGGCGCCCTTCTCCGCGGCTCGCTGTTTGGCGATGCGCTCCGCCTCGTAGGTGATCTTCTTCTTGTTGGCCTCCGTGGCCGGGTAGGCGAGCCCCTTGGGGAGGAGGTAGTTCCGGGCGTAGCCGTCCTTCACTTTGACGACCTCCCCCGCCTTCCCTAGGTGCTGCACGTCTTCTCGCAGGATGATCTCCATGGTCCCCGTTTCCTCTAGTGGTTCAGAACGACGCCCGCGGGCGCGGCGCCGGGGGCGTCACGCCGGACCGAGCGCTCGGGCCCCCCCCGAGCGGGTGACGCCGGCCGCGGCGGCCCGAGGGGCGTGCGCGCGACCAGCGCGTGACCCTGCCAGGCGAGCGCCAGCCCGGCCAGCGTCACGAGCAGGAGCCACAGGGGCCAGCCGACCGCGAAGGCGCGGACGGCGGGCTCGAACAGCGGATAGAGTGGGGGCGCGCGCTCCACGACCTGTCGCGCCACGGCGCTCGCCGCGCGCGTGGCGTCCCACTGCACCTCGTTCCAGACGGGGGGCCCGGCGATGGCGCGGCCCAGGACCGCGACGCCGGCGGTGGCGTAGAGGCACGCGCGCAGGGCGAGCGACCAGAACGTCGCCGGCCGCACCGCCGCGCTCGCGGCGAACGCGATGCTGACGAGCACGATCCACGCGCGGACGAGCGCGTCGAGCAATCCGGCCGCGGGAGCGAGCAGCGACGCAACCGCGAGGCCCAGCGCCAGCGACGTGGCGAGCCACTCTCGCCGGGTCCGGGGTCGGGCGGCCACGAGCAATGCGGCGAACGGCAGCCCGACGAGACTCGCCGGTGCGAGCAGCACGAAGGCCAGCGCGCCGAGCGCGAGGCGCCAGATCGTCAGCCGACGTAGCCCTTGATGTACGGTAGCAGCGCCAGCTGGCGCGCCCGCTTGATCGCGGTCGCGAGCTGGCGCTGGTGCCGCGCGCACATGCCGGACAGGCGACTCGGCAGGATCTTGCCGCGCTCCGTCAGGAACCGGCCCAGGGTGCGGTCGTCCTTGTAGTCGAGCACGCGGACCCCGGACTCGCACACGGGGCACGTCTTCGCGGGGCGTCTCACGCTTCGTCCTCCTCGAGCTCCTCTTCCTCCGTCGCGATCACGGCCGCGGCCGGGGCGGGCTTGGCCGGCAGGCCTTCCGACACGACGACCAGGAACCGCAGCACGCCCTCGTCCAGCTTGACGGCGCGCTCGTACTCGGGAAGCAGCTCCGCGGCGGCCTCGAACTGCGCCACGACGTAGGCGCCCGAGTCCTTCTTCTTGATGGGGTAGGCGAGCGTGCGCTTGCCCCAGTGGGCCACGTTCGCGACGGTGCCTTTGCCGTCCCGGGTCAGCTGGGCGTGGAACTTCTCGAGTTTCTCGTTGATCGCGGGCTCTTCCAGCGCGGGATCGAAGATGTAGACCGTCTCGTAGCGACGAGCCATGCCACCTCCCTTTGGTCATGGGCGACCCGGCGCAGGTGCGGCGCCGAGTAGGGAATTCTGTCGGGGGGAAACATAGGCGGTCCGGCGATCGCGCGGTAGGGCGGCCGGTCGCAACGAGCGTCCGCGATCCGATCGCACGTCGCGCACATCGCACGCGCGTTCGAGGCGCTCGCCGCGGTCCACCAGTTCCTTGCGTTCCAGCGGAGCGATCACCGGGTGGAATGAGGGCGGGGCGGTTGCCCCACTCCGCTGCTCCCGCGTGATGCCGCTCACATCCCATCGTCGCGAAACGCGCTGAATTGATCTCGCTTTGATCCCCCGTGATTAGCGTCACGCTACGGAAAGGGGGGTTCAATCATCCTCTGGGTAAGGACTTGGCGGCGCGACCGTCCAATGAGGTGGAAGTGGCATCCGTCTTGCTCGGTTGCACCCTCAGGAGTCACGGGTCCCCGGTGCTGGAGATCGGGGAGCGACAAAGGAAGGGGCTATGCGCGTTGGGGGACGTCTCTGGCTCGTCATGCGCGCCTCGCGCGCCGCGGTCGCGGCGGCGGGGCTGCTGGCGTTGCTCGCGCTGCAGCCGGAGCCCGCGCGCCTCGTGGAGGCGGCGTCGGCGCGCGCCGGCCCGCACGCGCGCGCGCTCGTCCTTTCCAGCCAGGCACGGCGCTACCTCGCCCTGCAGTACCGCTCGTATCCCACGGAGTTCATGGGCTGCATGATCGGCGAGATCAGCGGCAACGCGGTGCTGGTGCGGCGGATCGCGCCGGCCGACGTCGATCCGGCGCAGTCGACCGCCACGCATGTCGTTCCCAAGCAGACCTGCGAGGACGCGGGATGGATGGGGACCGTCGGCATGATCCACAGCCACCCGACCGGCGAGCGCTGCTGGTACTACTTCCCCGGCACTCAGGTGGCGAGCTCGGACGCGCAGTCGTTCGCGCGGCAGCCGTACGCGGTGGACGCGATCATGTGCGGCGACCGGGTCGTATGGATCAGCCGGGACATGGTGCAGCAGCAGGTGCCGCTGGTCGAGCAGCGGCAGACGGCGCCGCCGCGCTCGCGGCGCGGGAACCGGGTCCACGCCGGGTCGGCGGCGACCTCGGGGGACGGGGGGGACGGGGGGGACGACTAGCCGTCAGACGTTGAACCGGAACAGCAGGATGTCCCCGTCCCGCACCACATAGTCCCGCCCTTCGCTCCGCACCAGCCCCTGCTCCCGCGCCACCTTGTAGGATCCCGCGCGCACGAAGTCGTCGTACGCCACCGTCTCGGCACGGATGAACCCGCGCTGGAAGTCGGAGTGGATCTCGCCCGCCGCGTCGAACGCCGTACCGCCCGCGTGCATCGTCCACGCGCGAACTTCGTTCTCGCCAACCGTGAAGAAGGTCTGTAGGGTGAGCAAGCGGTAGCCGGCGTGGATCAGACGGTCGAGCCCGGGCTCGGTGACCCCGGCGCTCGCGAGGTACTCCCGCCGCTCGTCGCCGGCGAGCTCGCCCAGCTCCGCCTCGAACTCGGCCGAGAAGAGGACGATCTCGGCCTCTTCGTGATGCGCCTGGACCGCGGCGCGCAGCTTATCGAGCCAGGGGCCGCCGCCCGCCGCGAGGTCGTTCTCGTTGACGTTCGCGGCGTACAAGATCGGCTTGGCGGTGAGCAGGCCGAGCTGGCGGAGGAACCTCACGGCCGCGTCGCTCTCGCCCGCCTCGCGCGCGCCGCGCCCGGCGTTCAGCTCCTCCACCACGCGCTCGAGCAGTACGACCTCCGCCTGGGCCTCTTTGTCGCCCGCGCGCGCCGCCTTGCGCGTCTTCTCGAGGCGCCGCTCGACCACCGCGAGATCCGCGAGCGCCAGCTCGCTCGTGACGACGTCATGGTCCCGCACCGGGTCGACCGGCCCCATTACGTGGACCACGTCGGGATCGTCGAAGCAGCGGATCACGTGGACCACCGCGTCCACCTCGCGGATGTGCGACAGGAACTGGTTGCCGAGCCCCTCGCCCTGCGACGCCCCTTTCACGAGCCCGGCGATGTCCACGAACTCGACGACGGCCGGCACTTTCTTCTTGGGCCGGACGACCGCGAACAGCCGGTCCAGTCTGGCGTCCGGCACTTCGACGACGCCGACGTTGGGCTCGACGGTGCAGAAGGGGTAGTTCTCCGCAGCCGCCGCCCTGGAGGAGGTGAGCGCGTTGAAGAGGGTCGACTTGCCGACGTTGGGAAGGCCGACGATGCCCAGGCGCAGCACTCAGCGCACGCCTTCCTTCACCCATTTCGTGACGATGTCGACCAGCGCCGGCATGACCGCCTCGACCTGCTCCTCCTGCTCGGGAGTGAACGGGGCGAGCACGTAGTCGGACCAATCGCCCGTCCAGCCGTCGGGGAGCGGGCCGACGCCGATGCGCAGGCGGGCGTACTGCTGGGATTGCAGCGCGTCCTCGATGCTCTTCAAGCCGTTATGGCCGCCGGCGGACCCGTCGGCCCGCAGGCGGAAGGTGCCGCACGGGATGCGGAACTCGTCGACCAGGATGAGGAGGTCGGTCGCGGGAGTGAAGCCGGGATCGGCGCGGAGCGACGCGAGGGCGGCGCCGCTCGAATTCATGTAGGTGGTGGGCTTGAGCACGCGGATGGGGACGCCCTCGACCTCGCCCTCGGACACGCGGGCGCGCTCGCCGCGCCGAAACGGGGGGAACCCCCAGCGCGCGACGAGTGCGTCAGCGAGCCAGAAGCCTGCGTTGTGCCGGGTCGCCGCGTACTCTGGCCCCGGGTTGCCGAGGCCGACCACGGCGCGCAAGCGTCAGCTCTCTTTGCCGCCCTTGGGCTTCTCGGTCTTCTCGGCCTTCTCGGGCTTTTCGCTCTTCGCCTCGGGCTTGGCGGGCGCGCCGCCCTCGGCGACCTCGCCCTCCTCTTCCTCGCCCTCGCGTACCTTGCGGATGAGCTCGGGCTCGGCCACCTCGACCGCGGCTTCGGGCGTCGGCGCCGCCACCTCCTCGGCGCGTGGCGGCACCACGGTCGCGATCGTGAGCGCCGCTTCGGTCAGGATCCGGGCGTTCGCGATGCTGAGGTCGCGCACGTGCAGCGAGTCGCCGATCTTCAGCGCCGTCACGTCCAGCTCCACGCGGTCGGGGATGTTTTCGGGCAGCACCTCGATCTCGACCTCGCGCGTCACCTGATCGAGCACGCCGCCGGCGTTGCGGACGCCGTCCGGGTTCCCCACCAAGTGGACCGGGATCTTGAGCGTGACCTTCTCCGCCGCGTGGATCTCGTAGAAGTCCACGTGGATGATGTCGGGCCGCAGCGGATGGCGCTGGATCTCGCGGATCAGCGTCTTCACCGTCTTGCCTTCGACCGCGAGCTCGATGATGGTGCTCTCGGGCTCGACGCCCTGGAGCGCCTTCTCGAGCGCCTTGGCCTCGACCTCGAGCGACTGGGTGTCCCGCCCGTGGCCGTAGATCACGGCGGGGACCCTGCCCCGGAAGCGCGCCTGGCGCGCGCCGCCCTTGCCGGTTGCCTGCCGCGGGCTGGCCGCGAGCGATACGATTTGAGCCATACGTTATCCGTCGTCCGTTATCCGTTATCCGTTCAATCGAACAGCGAGCTGACCGACTGGTTCGAATGCTCGTACCCGATGGCCTTCGCCATCAGGCCGGCAATCGACAGCACCTTCAGCTTCTCGAAGCCGCGCTCCTGGGGGATGCGGATCGTGTTCGTCACCGCGACTTCGTCGATCGGCGAAGCGCGCAGTCGCTCGACCGCCGGCCCCGATAACAGCGCGTGCGTGGCGAACGCGTAGATCTTGCGCGCCCCGAGCCGCCGCAGCGCGGCCGCCGCCTCGGTGATCGTCCCCGCCGTGTCGATCATGTCGTCGGGGACGAGGCAGTCTTTGTTCTCCACGTCGCCCACGACGTTCACGACCTCGGCCACGTTGGCCGACGGGCGGCGCTTGTCGATGATCGCCAGCGACGCGTTCAGTCGCTTCGCGAACCCCCGAGCCGTCTTCGCCGAGCCGACGTCCGGCGCCACCACCACTGGATCGAACAGCTGCTTCTGGCGGAAGTGACTCACGAACACCGGCGCCGCGTACAGATGGTCCACCGGAATGTCGAAGAACCCCTGCAGCTGGTGGGAATGGAAGTCCATCCCCAGCACGCGGTCCGCCCCGGCGTGCGTGATCAGGTTCGCCATCAGTTTCGCGCTGATCGCGACGCGCGGTTGATCCTTGCGGTCCTGGCGCGCATAGCCGAAGTACGGCACCACCGCGGTCGTGCGCGCCGCGCTCGCGCGCCGCGCCGCGTCGATCAGGAACAGCAGCTCAATCCAGTTCTCCGCCGGAGGGTTGGTCGGCTGGATGATGAACACATCCCGGCCGCGCACGTTCTCGTCGATCTTGACGAAGATCTCCCCGTCGGCGAAGTGGCGGATCGTCACCGCGCACAGCGGCTGCCCCAGGTGTTGCGCCATCTCCTCGGCGAGCGGCCGGTTGGCCGTCCCGGCGAGGAGCAAGAGCTGGCTCCGCGACAGCGTGAGGTCCGCCATGTGAGCGCTGCAAAATAGACGGCAAACCGCGCCAAGCCAAGTGGTTACTTCGTGGTGCGCAGCAGCGAGCGGCTCGCGGGCGTGAGCCCGTCCACGTCCCAGGCGTTCATGCGGTACACGGTCGCCGCCTCGCCGCCGCTCCCCGCGAGGTGGCGGACCAGGAAGCCCGTGGCGGTGGTGTCGAAGGCGAGCGAGAGGAGCACGCTCCCGCGAGGGCCGCGCACCGTGAGGCGGCGCGTAGGCCGGGCGGCGCGGGCCGCCCGGGCCGAGTCCGCTTGCCGCGGCGTCGCGAACCCCGACGCGACGATGGCCCGCAGTCGCTCGAGGTAGCGCGCGACCCCGCCCGAATCGGTAGCGCCGCCGTTCAGGACCCACGCCTTCGGCCCTCGCGTGAGCGTGTAGCGCTCCTTGCCGCGGGCCACGTCTACGCTCTCGACGCTGTCGGGCTGAAGCGCGGCGATCCGCTTGTCGCGCCAGTCGTCCACGCCTCCCCCCCGGTCCATGAGCTGGGCCAGGCGCCCGCGCCACAGATACACGTGGGTGTCGCCGGGGCGGCGCACGTAGACGCTCGGGTAGACCGAGCCCCGCGCCCCGACGATGAGCTGCAGTAGCGGCTTGCCGCCCCCGCCCCCGCCGCCCCCGCCGCCCCCGCCCCCCCGGACGCGAAGCCAGCGGCCCGCGGCGCTGTCCACGTTGAGCCGGGCGAACGACGACGAGTCCTGGGCGACGAGCTCCGGACGCACCGTGTCCTGCAGGGCTTGAAACAGGTCGCGCACCTGGTCGGGCGCGGCGCGGTGCCCGTTCACGGTCCAAGCGGCGGGAGCGGGCGGGGGCGCCTGTTTCACCAGCACGATCGAATCCGTCGCCTTCACGATCGTGATCGTGTCGACATCGGCCTCGACCAGCGCCGGCACGGCGAGCGAACCGGTGATCGTGTCCGAGCCGCGAGAGAGGAGCGCGCTCCCGCCCCAGAGGAGCAGCAGGACGGCCAGGGCAGCGGCGATGAGTTTGAGCTGTTTCGAGGTCATGTGGCCGTCTCCCGTGTATTCGCGCCCTGAGAGGGCGCGCTCGGCCGGGAGTGCGTCCTTAAGGACGCACGTGGCGCCAAGCCCGGGCTCTCAGCCCGGGAAAAATCGGTCATGACGTTCCTGGGATCGGTCTCGCGGCGAGCGGGCGATACGTCCGCCGCGTCGCACGGCGCCGGCGCGCGAGCCAGAGCACTCCGGCCACGATCAGCAGCGCGGGCACGCCGACGATGTCGCCCCACTTCGCCGCGTTCTGGGTGGCAGCGCTCGTGTACACGACTTGGGGTGGCGCGCGGTTCTTGGACCGGATCGCGATCAACGCCTCGTCCTGCGCCAGCCAGTCGATCGCGTTCTGCGTGAACACGATGTTCTCGGGCGAGTTCTGCGCGAACCGGTCGCTCGCGAAGTCGCTGCTCGCCACGACCACGACGCGGCCGCGCGGGACTCCGTGCGCGGTGTCGCGCGGCGCGGGGTTCACGAGCAGCGCGACGAGCCGGCTCTTCAAGCTGTCCCGGCCGAACTCCCGCGTGGGCTCGAGGAAGGCCGTCGTCTGCTGCACCCCGCCTGCGCGACTCGTCACGAAGAGGGGCGTCACGGTGCCCGGCGTCGCCCGGGTCGTATCGACGTGGCTCGCCCACGGCAGCAGCACCCCGTTCAGGTCGGCGTTCACGGGCGAGGCCTTGGTGCTGAGCGCCCGGATCCACAAGGGATAGGACACGAGCACCTGGCCGAACTGGGCGGGGACGCCGACCCGGACGTTCGAGGCGAGGTCGTACACCATGTCGGAGGCGACCGCGATCCCGTACGGCTGCAGCTCGTTCCAGGCCACGGGATGTGAGAACGCGAACGGCCCCTGCGTCGAGAGCTGCATCCCTCCCGCCATGAGCAGCAGGCTGCCGCCGCGCTCGAGGAAGGCCCGCAGCCGGGCGGCGTCCGGCGCCTTGAGCGAGTCCGGGGTGCCGGCGACCGCGATCACCTTCACGTCGGGCGCGATCACGGTATCGGTCAGCGCGAACCCTTGCAAGGCGTATCGGCCGCTCAGCTGCTCTCGCAACGCCGCGAAGCTGCGTCGGCCGCGTTGGGCCGCTTCGTCCGCGAACTCCGCGAACGCGATCACCGGCTTCGCGGGGTGGGTGAGAGAACGGATGTCGGAGGTGACGCGGTACTCGAGGTCGTTCGTCTGCTGCACGAAGGGAATGGTCTTGACGCCGTCGGCGAAGCGCACGGCGATCCCCAGGTACCCCTCCTTCACTTGCAGCTCGGCCCGTCCGACCACGTTGAACTGCACGGGCGGGATGGCGAGGCTCTGGGCCTCGCGCCGCGCTGCGCTGTCGGCCGAGGGATCCGCGATGACGAGCTTCACCTTCCCGCGGCCCGCGGCGCGGTAATCGCGCAGCAGGTCGTCCACGTCGCGCTTCAGGAACATCACCTCGGGGGGGAGCGCGCCCGAGGCGAACAGCTTGATCGTCACCAGGTCGGGCAGCGTCCGGAGGACGTCGCGCGTGGCCCGGGACAGGGTGAACGCCCCGCCGGGGGTGAGGTCGAGGCGGCCGCCGATGTTCCGCCCGAGCAGGTTCACCACGACCGTCGCCGCGGCGAGGAGGCCCGTGCCGAGGCGCAGGCGCTTGAGCGGCTCGCCGCGCGGCGTGAGCTTGCGCGAGAGCAGCGCGAAGTAGGCGAGCACCAGAAACAGCGCGGCCAGCGTCACGAAATAGATGGCGTCGCGCAGGTCGATCACGCCGCGGGCGATCCCGGTGAAATGCGACAGCACGCCGAGCGAGGCCGCGATCGCGCCGAGGCGGGGCGGGAGGCCCACGACGAGAGGATCGTACCCGACGAAGATCAGCACGAAGATCACCGCGGCGGCCACGATGAAGGCCGTGATCTGGTTGCGCGTGACGCTCGACGCCCACACGCCTACGGCCGCGAGCCCCGCCATGAGGAGGGCCGCGCCCAGGTACTGCGCGATCAGGACCCCCACCTCGAGCTTCGCGCCGAGCGCGAGGCCGAGCGGGATCGTGAGCGTGAGCGCCAGCGCGATCAGCAGAAACAGCACCTGGCCCGCGTACTTCCCGACGAGCGCACGACCTCGAGCGTTCCGGCGCGCGTGTCCTCGGCGAGTGCGCGCATCGTGACGGCCGAGACGAGGACCAGCAGCAGCCACGGCAGCAAGTCGAGCATCGGTCGCAGCGACGCCGTGTGGTAGACCTCGACCTGGGGCCAGAAGAGGTAGGCGTTCAGGCCGGTGAACACCACCAGCAGGATGTACGCCGTGGGCTGGTCGAACAACGCCTTGAGCTCGCGCCGCGCGATGGTGCGGATCGCGTTCATCTCACTGCTCGGCTGCGCCCTGGGTGAGCTGCTGGAACAGGTCCTCCAGGCTCCCCGCGGCCTGGTGCAGCTCGTACAGCGTCCAGCCGCGCGCTTTGGCGAGCGCGAAGATCTCGGGCCGGAGGTCCCGCGTCCGGTCGGCCGTGAGCGTGAGCGCGACGCGCCCGTCCGCGGTGCGATCCTGGGGCGCGACCTGGCGGACGCCCGGCAGCTGGGCGAGCGCCGCCGCCACACCGTCCCCCGCCGCCTCGACGGCGATCTCGACCGCCCCCTCGGCCTGGCGGATCAGCCGGTCTACGGGCCCGTCGGCCACGATCCGGCCGCGGCTGATGATGAGCAGCCGGGAGCACGTGTGCTGCACCTCGGAGAGCACGTGGGTGGAGAGGATCACCGTACGGGCCTTGCCGAGCTCGGCGATCAGGCGCCGGATCTCGACGCGTTGGTTCGGATCGAGTCCTTCGGTGGGCTCGTCGAACACGAGCAGGTCGGGGCGGTGCAGGATGGCCTGCGCGAGCCCGACCCGCTGGCGGAAGCCCTTGGACAGCTCGCCGATGGGCCGGTAGTAGACGGTCTCGAGGCCGGTCCCGGTGACGGCGTCGTCGATGGCCTGGCTGCGGGCGGGCCCCCTGAGTTCCCGCAGATCCGCGATGAACGCGAGGTATTCCGACACCAGCATGTCACCGTACAGCGGATTGTTCTCGGGGAGATAGCCGATGCGCCGCTTCGCCGCGCGTGCCGCTGCGGCGAGCGGCAAGCCGTCGAGCCGGATCTCGCCTGTGTCGGGCTCGTAGTACTGCGTGATCAAGCGCATGGTGGTCGACTTCCCGGCGCCGTTGGGGCCGAGGAACCCGACCACCTCGCCGCGGTCGACCGCAAACGACACGCGGTCCACCGCGGTCACATCGTCGAAACGCTTGGAGACGCTCTCTACAGAGAGGAAAGGCATACGCGGCAGAGCGCGCGGGTTGGAGGCGCGGGGTTCTTCAAGTCCCCCTCACGTTGCTTACAGCGACTTGAGGAACGCGGTGAGCGCGGCGCGGTCGGCGGGCGGGAGCGCCTTGAAGCGGTCGCGCGCGCCGGCGGCCTCGCCGCCGTGCGCCTCGATGGCCTGCTCGGGCGTCGTTGCCCGGCCGTCGTGCAGGAAGCGCTGGGCGTCGCGGAGGTCGATCAGCGGCTCGGTGCGGAACTGCGATGGGGTCGCGCGGCCGAGACAGATGTCCGCCAGGTCCGGGCCCATGTCATGCAGCAGCAGGTCGGTGTAGGCGGCGAATTCCCGGTGCCGCAGCGCGGCCACGGGGCTGTCGCCGGTGCGCAGCGTCGGGATGTGGCAGGCCGCGCAGCCGATCTGCGAGAACAGCTCCCGCCCGCGGCGCCCCGTCGCGTCGAGCCGCGCCGGCGTCGGCGGGGCGAGGAAGCGCACGAAGTCGTTGGTGAGGTCGAGCTGCTCCTGGGTGATCTCGGGGTCGGGGACGGAGTCGACGCCCGCGGGGATCGGCCTCCCGCCGATGTTTTCTTCGGTCGGTTGCGCGGGATCGGTGATCCCCATTTCCGCGACGAACGCGCCGGCGTTGAACTCGTCGAGCGTGGCGATGAACGCCTTGCGGCCGAACCGGCCGAGCCGGCCGTCCACCGCGCGGTTGGGGCGGCCGCGAATGCCGTCGTGGTTCCGGTCGTCGGGGTCGGCGTAGGAGAGGATGACGGAGTCGGGGACGAGATCGAGCAGGCCACGCCCGAACAGCACCGGCGTGGTGCGCATGGCGCGTCCCGTCGCCGAGGGCGGGAACGGCTCCGAGTCGATGCCGAGCGCCTGCTTGAGGGCGGGGATGGTGTGCTGCTGGATCACGAACCCGCCTTCCTGCACCAGCGGATCGCACACGCCGCCGCGGAACGCCGCGGCGTGCACCTCCACCTCGTCGCCAAACCCGCCCTTCGCCGGGTCCTCGTGGCACTCGCCGCACCCCGTCGAGTTGAAGAGCGGGCCGAGCCCCGTCTGCGGGGTGAAGGCGCTGTCGAAGACGACCTTGCCGCGCGTGAATCGGTCGCGCTGCGCAGCGGTCAACCCACGCACGGGGTCGCCGGGCTTGAGCGGCTTCTCGCAGCCGGCCGCGACGAGCGCCACCAGGCCGGCGACCGCGACCGCCGCCCGGGTCACCGGGCGGCCGTCCCGTCGATCTCTATGATGCGATCGGCGACGAGTCCCAGGCTCGTGCGGCGGCAATCGGCGCGCACGATGTCGCCGGGCTTCAGGTCGGCGAGCGCGATCGCCACGCCGGCCTTCTCGATCCGCGTCGCGGCCACGGCGCGCATCTGGACGAGCCGCAACGCGAATCCGACGCCGGTGATGAGCTCGAGCGAGCCCGCCCGCGGCTGGACGGTGTGGACCGTGCCCCGGTAGGTGTACGTGGACGGCTGCACCGGCGCGGAGGTCAGCGCCGGAGTCACCAGGATGGCGGCGAGCGCGGCCGCCCGCGGCAGATACCTCATGCGCGCCTCCCGAGTTTCGTTCCCTGTTTCCCGGACCGATACTGGCGGAGCGGCACCGGGGAGTCAATGTCGCGCCCGCTCGACAGCTACGGGGCCAGCTTCTCCAGCTGCTCCGCGGCGCGGTTCAACACGTCGGCTTCCGCGGCGAGGGTTTTCGCGGTCACGCCGATCTGCTCGTCCGCTTCCTTCCAATTCTTCTGCTCGATCGCCTCGCGCACCCCCGGGAGCGTTTTTACCCCGTACCCCGTGTAGTAGCCCGGGGCGTAGATCTGGTGGCGGTACCACGGCCGGCGCGGCAGCCCCTCGCCTATGAGAGCGCGCTCGCTCCTGAGGAGCGTCGCGTTGAGGGCGGCGGCCTCCGGGCGGGCCAACGCGCTGGCGGTCGCCGCGGCCTTCGTGAATGCCTTCTCGTAGCGGTCCGCCGCGCGGGTGAGGACGTCCAAGGTGTTGTCGAGCGGCGCGAAGTTGAGGAACGGCGGGACCTCCTCCCGGGCGGGCGGTACGAACCGCTCGCGCGGGTCGGCGGTCGCGGCGAACACCCCCTCGTCGAGCTGACGGTTGCGCTCGCGCACCTCGTCCTGCTTGTCCTTGAGCAGCTTCTCGACCTCCTTCACGTAGCGCCCGACCGTCTCGGCGAGCCCGGTGAACTCGTAGGGCAGCACCTCGGCGTCGGCGAGCCGCATCACCGCCGTGCCGACGGTCTGCGCGAGAGCGCGGCCGTACACGAACGCCGTGTCGTCGAACGTCGTGTACCACTTGAAGTCGTCGTAGATGGAGTGATAGATGCCGCCGCCGTCCTCGCCCCCGAAGCCGAGATTGAGCGACGCGACTCCGACGTGCTGCAGAAACGGTGTGTAGTCCGAGCCCGAGCCGAGCGCTCCGATGCGTAGGTCGGCGCGCTGCCGTGCCTCCTGGCGGCCGTCCGCCGAGCTCGCGTCGGCGATGGCGCGGAGCTGGCCGCGCTTCCACACCGTGAGCTTCGTCTCCGGATCCTCGATGTCGCGGGCCACGTCGTTGATGAACCGCTCGAGCGAGTGCGACCCTCCCATGAAGAGGTAGCCGCGCCCGTTGGTGTCGCTGTTCAGGTAGGCGATGGCCTTGCGCGACAGCTCGTCGGCGTGCGCCTCGGCCCATTCGGTCGAGCCGAGCAGCGCCGGCTCCTCGCCGTCCCAGGCGGCGTAGATGATGGTGCGCCGCGGCCGCCAGCCCTGCTTCAGGAGCTGGCCGTAGGCGCGGGCCTCCTCGAGCAGCGTCACCTGGCCCGAGATCGGGTCTTCGGCACCGTTCACCCAGGCATCGTGGTGGTTGCCGCGGATCACCCACTCGTCCGGCGCCGCGGCGCCCGGGATGCGCGCGATGACGTCGTACAGCGGCTTGAGACTCCAATCGGACTTGACGTGCAGGTGCACCTTCGCGGGCCCGGGGCCGACGTGGTAGGTGATCGCGAGGCCGCCGCGCCACTCCTCGGGCGCCACAGGGCCGGCGAGCGCCGCAAGCAAGGGCTGGGCGTCGCCGTAGGAAATCGGAAGCACCGGGATCTTCGTGATCGTCTGCGCCTGATCGATGGGCAGACGCTTCGCGTCCTTGGTGGCACCTACGCCCGGGGTGAGTGGATCGCCGGGATAGACGGGCATGTCCATCACACTGCCGCGCTGCACGCCGTCGCGCGGTCGCCACGGGCCCTGGGGATAGGTGTCGCCGTGGGTGTAGCCGTCCTCTTTCGGGTCCGAGTAGATGAGGCAGCCCACGGCGCCGTGCTCGGCCGCGACCTTGGGCTTGATGCCGCGCCACGAGCCGAAGTAGCGCGCGATCACGATCGCGCCCTTCACCGATACGCCGAGCCGCTCGAGCCGCTCGTAGTCCGCCGGGACGCCGAAATTCACGTACACG
>QHTX01000162.1:21085-22698 GCA_003220975.1 Gemmatimonadota bacterium
CTCGGCCTGCTGGCTCGAGGTCGGGTCGCCCGCGACCGGCGGCTCCTGGAGCTTCGCCGCGAACTTGGTCGGGGCGACGAGCTCCACCACGCGCTCCTTGGGCGTGGGGAACAGCACGTCGAACGACTCGATCTGCGCGTCGAGCCCGAAGCTCTTGAACTTCGCGAGGATCCACTCGGCGTTGGCCTTGTCGTACGGCGAGCCCACGTGGTGCGGTCGCGCCGAGAGACGGCGCATGTACTCGCGCAACGAGTCGGGGGAGGGAAGCGCGCGGAACTTGGTCTCCCACTCTCGCTCCGCCTTGGCCGACTCGGGCGTGAAGCCGCGGAGATCGGTGGGAAAGGGGGAGGGCGCCAGGGCGAGCAGGAGGAGCGCGAAGGCGGGCGCGGCGAGCGGACGTGCGGTCAGGCGCATCTGTGGGGCCTCAGTCGAAGAATGGAACAGAGTCGTGCGGCGACGGGGTGTGGATGGTTAATCAGTGAAGCGGGCAGGGTTCAAGGGCTTTAGGGGAACTTCACCGACAGCCCCGCACGCGCGTTCCCGGCGATCGCCAACGTCTCGATCGCCAGCGCGGCGCCGAGCAGCCACGGCCGCGCCCGCCGCGGCGCAACCGCCGCCGCGGCGAGCACGCTGAGACCGGCCGCGACGGTATAGCTGTTGATACGGCCGACGCTGGGATGCGGACCGAGGACGGGGTTCTGCTCCTGGTAGCCGCGCCGCACCGCTTCGCGCGTCTGGGCGGCGTCCATCCACAGGGCGATGGCGAAGGCACCCGCGAGGGCGATATGGGACGCGTGCCAGGAGCGGTGGTCGCTCGCGATGTGCTGCGCGGCGGCGCGCCCGGGCGTAGCCGTGATGACCGTCGCGGCGACCCAGGCCGCCGCGTGAAACCGCGCAACCACGCCGACGAACTCCAACAGAGAGAACCTGAACGCGGGGGGCTAAGTGTGCTGCGCGGTGACGAAGGCGGCAAGGGGTGGGGCCGCACCCCCCGGAGAAGGCCCTTCAGGGGCGGGTCGCCCCGCTGGGTCATCTCCGGAAGGTTCGCTCCAACCCCAGAGTGGACGAACTAGTTGGTCGTCTTGCAGGCAGCTGCGACTCGGCTGCTGTCACTCGGGATGTAGATCGCGATCGCGTTCCCTTTCCGGTTCGCGCTCGTGCCAAAGATACTGCTTGCGATCTTGGCGCCGGTGCTCGGGTCCTTCATGGTGCCGAGAATCAGCCCGTTGGCACCCAGCTCGGCGGCCTTCTTCCGCTGAGACTTGATCATCCCGCTCTCCGACGTCATATCGCTTTCGCCCTTCGAGTTCAGCACGGCGACCTCGGTGTACGGCTTGCCTACCTTGCTCGTGTCAGTGAACACCTGCACTCCGTCAGGGCAGACCGGAGCAAGTTTGAGCGACGGGTTCAACAGGGCCGCATTGGTCGAAACACACGCAGCGAGGGCGAGGACGGCGACCGCGAGCCTAGTGGACATAACGACCTCCCGGGGACATGAGGGGAGCCAGAACCGGCACCCCCGGCAGGGATCAATTTGTGGGTAGGCGCCTACTTCGACTAGGGTGTTTTTGCGGCGCTCGGAGCCATGGCACTAACGCGCGGCCAGTCAGTCA
>QHTX01000201.1:0-3754 GCA_003220975.1 Gemmatimonadota bacterium
CTCCCGGGGATCGGCCGGGGGCGGCTGCTGGAGCTGGCGCGGGGTGCGGAAGGGCGCCATGGGCGCTCGGCGCTCGAGGGGAAAAGCCTGCTGCTTGTGAACGCGGTGCGGGGCGTCGTGCCGATCGCCTCGCTCGATGGCCAGGCGGTCCCCAGAGATCCGCGAGCCGGGACGCTTGCCGAGCGCTTCTGGCCCGCGGGGTGAGCCGTTAGATTTCCCTCGGCGCACGGTGGCTGTAGCTCAATCGGTTAGAGCGCTGGACTGTGGCTCCAGAGGTTGCGGGTTCGATTCCCGTCAGCCACCCTTCGCGGCCCTTTGACGTATCCCCCCCCCGTTACCGATTGACCGTCGCCATGCCCCCGGCGGCGTAGCGGTCGCCCGCGGTCGCACCCTTCGGGAAGGCCGCATCGATCGCCTCAAGGTCGGCCGCGCTCAGCGTTACCTCGGTCGCCGCCGCATTCTCCTCCAGGTAGCGCACCCGCTTGGTCCCCGGGATGGGCACGATGTCGCGACCTTGCGCGAGCACCCAGGCCAGCGCGAGTTGCGACGGGGCGCACCGCTTCGCGCGCGCCAGGTCTGCGATGCGCGCCACTAACGCGAGGTTCTTGGCGAAGTTTTCGCCCTGAAAGCGCGGATTGTTTCTCCGCCAGTCGTCCGGGGCCAGGTCACTGTAGCGCCGGAGCTGCCCGGACAGGAAGCCGCGCCCCAGCGGACTGTACGCCACGAAGCCAATCCCCAGCTCCCGGCACGTCGGCAGGATCTCGTCCTCCGGGTCGCGGCTCCAGAGCGAGTACTCCGTCTGGAGCGCGCTGATCGGGTGCGTCGCGTGCGCACGCCGGATAGTCGCGGGCGCCGCCTCGGAGAGGCCGAGGTAACGCACCTTGCCGGCGTGCACCAGCTCCGCCATCGCGCCGACCGTCTCCTCGATCGGCACGCTCGGGTCGACGCGGTGCTGGTAGTAGAGGTCGATGTGCTCGACGCCGAGCCGGCCGAGCGACGCGTCGCAGGCCTGGCGCACATACTCTGGCCGGCCGTTCACGCCGGCCCAGGTCCCGTCCGGTCGGCGCACGTTGCCGAACTTGGTCGCCAGCACGACGCGCTCGCGCCGATCCTTGAGGGCTCGGCCCACCAGCTGCTCGTTGGTGAACGGACCGTAGACGTCGGCGGTATCGAGGAGGGTGATGCCCAGCTCGATCGCTCGATGGATGGTGGCGACGGACTGGTTGTCGTCGCGCTCGCCATAGAAATCGGACATGCCCATGCAGCCGAGGCCCAGGGCGGAGACGACGAGGCCCTGGGACCCGAGGTGGCGCTGCTCCATGTGTCTCTCGCTCCGGGTGAAGGTCGGTAACGACCCTCGAAAAACGCGCGCATCTCGGTCCGGGTTCCGCTATTCCGGTGGCTCGAGTTAGCGGCCGGCAGTACGAGGGCGTTGTCGCGGTAGCTTGGGTTGCTAACTTCCAGCAGCATCAGTTCCTAGGTCTGTAGCTCCTCTATCCTGCTAGCTTCCATTCGTGCCTCGCTACGCTGCCCTTCTTCGCGCCGTCGGCCCGATGAACGCGAATAGCGCTTCGTTGAAGCGGGCCTTCGAATCCGCCGGCTTCACGGACGTGAAGACCATCCGCTCGAGCGGTAACGTCGCGTTCAGCGCCCGCGCCGCGTCGGAGGCGTCCCTGCAACGTAAGGCCGAAGCGGCGATGCGGCAGCACCTCGGGACTGCATTCTTCACAATCGTGCGCCCGATCGACGCGCTTCGCGAGCTGATCGCATCCGATCCGTATCGCGCCTTTCGCCTCAGTCGCGCCGCGAAGCGTATTGTCACCTTCTTGCGCGACCAACCGACTTCGCAGCCCGCGCTGCCAATCCACAAGGATGGCGCGCGCATTCTTCTAATGAAGGGAAGGGAAGTCTTCAGTGCCTACGTTCCCAGTCCCAAGGGGCCGGTATTCATGGCGCTCATCGAGCAAACGTTCGGGAAGGACTTGACCACGCGGACGTGGGACACTGTCGACAAGGTCGCACGTGTGTAGCGCGCTTACTACGGGAGGCCCCATGAAAATCGACTTTCGTCACGACGTTGACCAGGTCCTCGAGGACGCAAAGATGCAGCGAAGGCCTGTGCTTCTGGATTTCAGCGCCGCCCCGATGTGAAGCGGCTGTGCTCGGCTGGATGCCGAGGTGTGGCCGGACGAACGCGTCGCACGATTCGTGAGCCAGAATTTCCTTCCCGCCCGCGTGCACGTGAAGGACGACCCGCAGGAGTTCAAGCGGTACGGCGAACGCTACAAGGCTCCGTGGACGCCGACGATCCTGGAGCTCGATCCCGATGGGGTCGAACACCATCGCATCGAAGGCTTTCTGCCGGCCGATGACCTCCTGGCGCAATTGATGCTTGGCCGTGCGCGGATGGCCTTCCAGGAACAGCAGTGGGCGGAAGCCGAGCGGGGTTTCCGGGAGATCGTCGAGCAGCTGCCGGATACCGATGCCGCGCCGGAGGCGCTCTATTGGGCGGGCGTCGCTCCGTACAAGGCGACGGGCGACAGCGCGTCGCTGAAGGAGACCGCGCGCGCGTTCACGAACCAGTATCAGGACAGTACCTGGGCGAAGAAGGCTTCGGTCTGGCGCTAGCTGTGGACACGCACGAGGCCGTAACGCTGACCGCCGCGGCGGTGCCGAGGGGCCCTGGGACGTGGGTGGAGTTTGGCGCCGGCGACGGCACGTTCACGCGGGCGCTGGTGGAGTTGCTGGGGCCGCACAGCCGGATCTACGCTGTCGATCGCGATGCGCGCGCAGTCGCGGTGCTCAAGCGCTGGGCGGCGAAAGAGGCGGCCACCGTGACCCCGGTGGTGGCCGATTTCGCGCGTCCGTTCGATCTGCCCGGCCTTGAAGAGCCGAGGCTCGACGGGATCCTGCTTGCCAACGCACTCCACTTTGTCCCTGACGCCGCCGTCGTGCTCGGGCGGCTCACGGCATGGGTGCGCCCGGGCGGCCGAGTCGTGCTGGTGGAATACGAGCGCCGCGCTGCCAGTCGATGGGTGCCGTACCCGATCCCGTTTGCGCGGCTGGCGGCGTTGACCGCGTCGGCCGGTCTTACGTCGCCTTCCATAACAGCTACGCGGCCCTCGGCGTTCGGGGGCATGCTCTACGTGGCGGCCGCCGACCGGCTGGCGGATGACGCCACGAAACAAACGAGCCTTCCAGCGGCAGCCCGAATTCTGTAACTTCCGGCGGCGTCGATTCCTAGGTCCGTAGCTCAATTGGTAGAGCACCGGTCTCCAAAACCGGGGGTTGCAGGTTCGATTCCTGCCGGGCCTGTATAGAGTTAGCTGAGGTTGGGCGGCGCGGTTTTCGCGGTGGCTTAGGCCGTCTTTCTCTTCTCCAACTCAGACTTCATGGCGACGCGCGGCGTAGCATGGCTGATCACGTGGGAGGGTACGAGGCCCACCGAACGCCTTGCCGCGATCCTTCACTACGGCACCAGTGACAAGTGTATCCCCGCAATCGTCGAACTCCTCTACGCTTTGCATGCTGCCAGCGTCGAGGAGCTTGCTGCGTGTGCACGCAAGCCGACGAACAATCCCTACAGAGTCACCCAGGCCGGGTCCGGCTTCACCTGCGGCCACAATCCCCACCTGTACGCTCGCAAGGTTGACAAGCTGACGGTGGCGACGGACGCGGCGGGGGTGCAGACGATCTCGTGGATCGAGCGACCAGTATATCAGCTTGTGAAGCAGAAGGACGGTTCTCCTCGGAC
>QHTX01000201.1:3767-5133 GCA_003220975.1 Gemmatimonadota bacterium
TACAACGCGCCTCTGGCGCGTCGGGGTCTAGTCCCTTCAATGGCCGACGACGTGCCCTTCAAGGACCAGTACCAGGAGTGGTGTCGGCTCCAGCTGCAATTTGGCCACCACGACATCTGGTGGGTGAAAGGTAACCAGCTGAAGACTGGGAACTCGACCCTGCTGCTCCTCGCGGCTCTCGTGGGTGCGAGCAAGCTGCTCTGGCGTTCCCCTGACGACATGACGACCACCGCCTTGGTCGGGTTCTCGATCCTGGGGGGCGCGATCTTTGTCGTTGGCGGACTGTACGCGTGGGATCTATACAACACGCTCGTCCGTACGCGGGCGCGCGCCAAGAAGATCGCTGAACTCCTGCACGACCCACACGATGTATTTGGTCCAACGAAGCTCGATCCGAAGCGGCACCTGGCGTTCCCCATCGCGATCACCGTCATCGAGCTCGCTGCGTGGGCTGTCACGCTGGTGTATTTCAAGGCAGCGCCGGCCTGGACAATCATACTACCGCTCGTCGTGTGGGTGGGCCTCGCCGTGTGGGGTCTGCGATCCGAGCCCGACTAGGCGCTGGTGTAGAACCCCCACAACACAACGGGCGCGGGATCAACCATCTCCCGCGCCCGCGTCGTTCTACGCTTGGACGAGATCGCGCGGCAGCGCCGCCTTGACCTTCGCCAGTGCCTCGTCCTGCTCGGCCTCCCGGAGAATGTTGTAGCGCCCGTAGATGCTCTCGGTCTTATCGCTGGTGACGCTCAGCGCGGCACGCCCGTGGCGCCGTGACACGGGCAGCTCGGCCGCCCTGCGTTCACTACTCGATCTCGCCCATGTAGCGATACTCGATGGGCTCGAGCCTGTAGGAGTGCGTCGGCCCATCCTCCGAGTCGTCAGAGACCAATAGCTCGCCGGTTCGGGACTTCGAGAAGAGGTCGGCGATGGCGAATAGGTGCCGCTCGCCGTCAAGCGGGCCGCCGACAAATTCGACTTCGAGTGCTTCTTCCATGCCGGGCCTCCACGCCGTTCGAGTAGAGAGCCGCTGGAGAGGTGAACCAGGGCGTACTCTAACGGGAGGCGAAGAACGTGCCGGAGCAGCAACGCCAAGTTCTGGCACGACTTGGCAAAATACCCGAGCGAGAGTGACTGGCGCGAGTTGCGGTACTCAAGCCGGGCTGGTTAAGGCACGGAGAGGGAGCGGATGGATTCGGCAGTGGGAAAGCGTGCCCAATGCCTAGGTCTTGAGGTGCACGACGAACCCACGAGCCACGACGCAGATGCGTGCACGCGTCCGCGCGTCTAGGTTCTACGTCCGAGCGCCACGAAGACGCCGCCGACGAAAACGCCCAGCACCATCCATTCAAGCGCCAGCCTCGTGAGG
>QHTX01000202.1:0-5647 GCA_003220975.1 Gemmatimonadota bacterium
CCACGTTTGACTTTGTTGCGCATCAACTCGCTCTCGAGTGCTCGGACGGACGCGACGCCACGGTCTCGCTTGGGCCGCGCCCGGTAGCCGAGTTCTATCGCCTCGTGATGGACGCGCTGGCACGGCTGGACGTCAGCGCCCGGATCTGGACCATGCCGGTCGAAGTCCCCAACCCCATTCGCTTCGAAGCCGACACGATCCACCGCTCGTACGATCCCGCAGCGGCTCGGGCATGCTGGCAGCTGCTCGTCCAGATCAAACGGGTTCTGGAGGTGTTCCGCAGCCGGTTCGTCGGTAAGACGAGCCCCGTCCACTTCTGGTGGGGGAGCTTCGATCTCGCCCACACGCGGTTCTCGGGCCATCCGGCTCCCCGCCACCCGGGTGGTATTCCCAACCTTGCCAACGCCGTGACGCGCCAGGCCTACTCGCACGAGTGCATCAGCGTCGGGTGGTGGCCCGGCGGAGGATTCGCGCCCATTCTGGAGCCTGCGTTTTATGCCTATGCGTATCCCGAGCCGCCCGGCTGCCCCGACGCAGTGATCGCCCCGGTCAGCGCGAGCTACAATATGCGGATGCACGAGTGGATCCTGCCGTACGAGGCGGTTCGGCGCGCTCCCGATCCGGATGCCGCTCTCCTCGAGTTTGCGCAGAGTACGTACGAGGCGGCAGCGACCTTGGGCGGATGGGAGCGGGCGCTCCTTGAGCGCTAGCATGCCCCGGGGCGGATAAAGCGGGCGACGGCAAGTCACACCTTGTCAAGAAAAACACGAGGTCACGTTTCGCCCCGAGATCAGTGTCACCGGGGCTTGCGCCTCACGCTGCCGCCGACGTAGCGCTGCAGCGCCACGGCATTGTTGTGCCGCGGGCTCGCATCCAACCGTTCACCCTCCGCGGCTATCACGGCGAGCCGACCGCGGGCACCGTGACCATCCACGAGTTCAACCGCGAGCAGCGGCTGCGACGCGCCCTGGCGGGACTCGGCAAGTGGTGGGGCGTCGCCCTCGTGTGCGTGTTGATACCCGTCGCGCACTTCGTGCTCGTCCCCTCGTTCCTCGTCTACGGCACGTGGCAATTCTTCCAACGGCTCGGCACAGCGGAGCTCGCGACCGATGCACGCGGCGTGTGTCCCGACTGCGGCGCGGAGCAAGCGCTCGAGCTCGCGCCGCGCTGGCGCGCGCCACAGCCGGTGACGTGTCGGCAGTGTCACCGGGGCTTGCGGCTCACGCTGCCGTCCTAGCTGCGCTAGGCCGGCCGCCGTCCGCGGGCGATACCCACCGCCTGGTCGAGCAACGGCTTGAGCGGCTCGAGCTTCCCCTTGCACAGGGCGGCGATCTGTTGGTGTTCAGCCGCGAACTCCTCCAGCCGCACCGCGGTCCCCTGGGCAGTCAGTCGTTTGTGGAGGGTCACGAGCGCGAGGTAGAGGCCGCTCGACTCGTTGGTCTGCGGGTGCCCCGTCTGCTCCCCAGCATTCCCTTGGCCCGGTCGCGCGCCCGCTGCAGGACGTCAGCGAGTGCGCGAGTCGCCGGTCCCTCCATCGTGATCGTCCGTGCCGTCGTGATTGTCGTCCTCGAACGCCCGGAACGAGCGCTGGATGTTCTGCTCGATGGCCGCCGCGTTGTCCGGATTCGTCGGATCGATCACCGCCCCGGTCGCATCCGTGAACCAGCTCGCCAGGTTCACGTCGATCGTGAGGTTGGACGTGCCGGCGCCCACGGTGACGGGAGGGTTGAACGCGGCTTCGATCTCCGCATCGGCCTCGACCGTGAACGTGCACGGATGGGTCTGACCGTTCGCGTCGGTGAAGACGCCGGTCACCTTGACGCTGATGCCCTGGAAGTCGGGGTGGGCCTGCAGGAAGGCGCTCCCCCCCGGCTCGTCCTCGTCGGGCGTCACGGCGTCGAGCTGCGCCTGGAGCGCGCTGTACGTGCCCGGCGGCACAACGCCGTCGAGGGCCACCTTGGTCGTGCCGTCAACGGGCAGGTCCACGAGCGCCGGAGCGGCCTCGAGCTCGTCGCAGTCGTCTGCTTCGTCCGTGGTGGAGCAACTGCCGTTGGGCGACAACTCGATTTCGGCGAGCACGATCTGCGCCTGAGAGATCGTGAGCGAGTTGGCACCCGTGCCGATCTGGAGGTCGGCACTCGCGGGAGACGCGGCTCCGGATGACGCGGACTTCGTGGTGAACGAGAGGCTGAGCGGTTGCGACTTGGGCTCCGTGCCGTTGCACGCCGCGAACGACAGCGCTACAGAGAGGAACCAGAACGGGCGGAGCGAGGGACGGACGTCAAGCATAAGCACCTCGGCGGAGTAGGTGGGGAGCCGATGGAGATATGGTACCCCGCCACTCGCCGGTGAGCCATTCAAGGCTGCGTGACCGGAATCACCGTCGCGCTGGCCAGCCGTCAGCCGCTAATTCTTCATCAAGAACTGCAGCACCGCCCCGTTGTAGAAGCCCGCGTTGTCCGCATTCATGCCGTGCCCCGCGCCCGGCACGGTGACGGTCTCCTCCGCCGCCAGACAGCGCGCCAGCTCCTCGTTGATGACATGGAACATGCGCGGGCTGCGCTCGCCCGTGACCAAGAGCACCGGGCTCCGGATCCCCCCGATATCCTTGCACGCCAGCGCCGGCATGTAGTCAGCCGGATCGGCGCGGGTCTCGAGGCGCAGCTCGAACACCGAGCGCAGGAGGCGAGCGCGGGCCCCGTCTGGCAGAGCGTCGAACGGGCTCGTTGCCCCGGCCAGGCCGTCCCAGAAGCGCTGCACCGCTCCCACCGAGTCGTCACGCACGAAGGCCGCCCGCGCGGCCTTGAACACCGTCCTGTCGAACGTGTGGAGCAGCGAGTCACCCGCCGGCGTCCGGCCCAGCCACGGCAGGATCGGCGGTTCCGCGAGCACGAGCGAGCGCACCAGATCGGGCCGTCTGAGCGTCACGAGCAGCGCCACATACGCGCCGTATGACGACGCGACGAGGTGCACGCGCTCGAGGCCGAGCGCCTCGATCAACCCGATCAGATCGTCCGCGTGCAGCGACAGCGAGTACTCCTGCCCGTCGGGCTGCGCCGCATTGGGCCAGTGATAGCGCCGGCTGTAGGCGATCACCCGGAACCGGGTCGCGAACGCGTCGATCTGGGGCCCCCAGCTTTCGAGCGTGCCGAGGCTGCCGTGCACGAACACGACCGGGATGCCGGTGCCGCGCTCCACGAACCGCAGGTCGGTCCCGCGGACGCGCACGACGTGGAGCACGAGTCGAGTCGGCGCGGCCGCCGCCGCGGTGGCCGGCGCGGGCGCCTGGCCTGACTTGCCGCCGCCCCCGCAGGCCAGCGCGGCCGCGAGGGGGAGGAGACCGAGCGCGGCGAGCCGCAGTTGTGTCATCCCGCCAAGCTAGCGCGGTGGCGCTGGCCGAGCCAGGCTCGCTGTCGTATGCTCCTGCCGTGGCTCTGATCGCCCTGGGCTACCACCTGGCCAGCCGCCTCGCCTATGTCCTCTACATCGGGACCATGCTGCGGCGGCAGGAGCGGAGCGGGTACTTCACTGGCCGCTACGGAGCGGAGGCCGGGTTCCGGCGGTTTCGCCGAGCGGCCTTCCTGCTGATGAGCAACGATGCGGTGAGCTTCGTCGTCCTGTGTCTCGTGAGCCGCCGGACGCTCGGGCAGCCGTCCGCGGCGGCGATCGCGGCGGGCGTGCTGCTCCTGCTCGTCGGCATCGCCACGAAACTCTGGGCCGCGGCCACGCTGGGCGGCGACGCCTACTACTGGCGCAACTTCTTCGCGCCTCCCGTGCCGGTGGTTCCCGCCACTACGGGCCCGTACCGATTCCTCAGGAATCCGATGTACACGGTGGGGTACCTCCAGACCTACGGTCTCGCGCTGCTGGTGGGGTCGCGTTTCGGATTGATCATGGCGCTGTTCGACCAGGCCGCGATTCTCGCGTTCTACCGGTTGGTCGAGCGACCCCACTTCGCCGCTCTGGACAGCCACGCCCGGGCGGCGCAGAATGTACCCTCCCCGATCCGGAGTGACGATCCATGAAGGCCTGTGTTGGCACCCTGGCGCTCGCCCTCTGTGCTGGGCCGGCGGTTGGCGCGGCGCAGCAGAATCCCGTCGCCGACGCGTTCCGGGCGATGGAACAGCGTCACGCCAAGAACATCACGGACGCCGCGGAGGAGATGCCCGCGGACAAATACGGCTTCAAGCCCACGCCCGCCCAGATGAGCTTCGGCGACGTGATCGCGCACCTGATCGAAGATGGCAACGACAATCTGTGCGGCGCCGCGTCCGGTCAGAAGGCGCCGACGCGACCGAAGCTCACGGGGGCCGACCCGAAGGACAAGCTCGTGGCCGGTCTGAAAGAGTCGTTCCAGTTCTGCTCGACGGCGCTCGGATCGATCCAGGACGCCCAGCTCGGCGACAGCGTCCCGTTCTTCGGCGGCCGCAAGGTCACGCGCGGGGTGGCCGTCCTCGTCACCGTCGCCGATTGGGCGGATCACTACAGCCAGCTGGCGATCTACCTGCGGCTGAACGGCCACCTGCCGCCGACCGCCCGGCGGGGCATGTAGCGACCTAGGTCTGGACCTGGTTGCGGCCGCCTTCCTTGGCGCGGTACAGCGCCCGGTCGGCGGCCTTCACGACCTGCTCGGACTTGGTGTAGCGGTCGTTCTTCTCGGCGACCCCGATGCTGATCGTCACGGGCACGCGCTGTCCCGGGCCCCGGTCGGTCAGCACCTTCTCCTTCTTTTTCTTGGAGCGGAAGCTGAAGCGGGTCTCCGCGACCACCCCGCGCAGCGCCTCGACGTCCGCCAGGCACTCTTCCGCCTTCCGGCCCGGGAAGATGACGGCGAACTCCTCGCCGCCGTAGCGGTACGCCTTGCCGCCGCCGCTCACCTGCGCGAGCTTCGCCGCAATCATCTTGAGGACCTGATCTCCCACGTCGTGGCCGTGGCGGTCGTTGATCCGCTTGAAGTGGTCCACGTCGATCATCGCTACACTGTACTGACCC
The DNA here is from genome assembly GCA_003220975.1 of Gemmatimonadota bacterium. Taxonomy (GTDB): domain Bacteria; phylum Gemmatimonadota; class Gemmatimonadetes; order Gemmatimonadales; family GWC2-71-9; genus AG41. The sequence goes on from QHTX01000202.1 coordinate 4,993, forward strand.
CCCAGCCGCAGCAGCGCCTCGTTGAGCGCCCGGCGCGCGGGCAACCCGGTCAGGGTGTCCTCGTAGGCCATGTGATACGAGGCCTCCACGACGGCGACGATGAGAATCAGCGCCGAGGTGGCGAACCAGAACGTGGAGAGCCCCGGATTGCCGGGCTGCACCCTGGAGAGCCCGAGGAACGCGGGGATCAGCGCCCAGGCGAACGAGCGGCCGGTGTGCGTGGGCGAGAGCAGCAGCCCCGCGACCACGAGGCCGGCCGAAACGAAGAACGCGATGAGCGCCGGGTCGGCGAGCGCCGTCCACTTGAACAGCACGTGGGGCAACAGCGTGGTGTGCAGCATCGCCGCGGTGGGCGCCGGTGCCGACCGGTCCAGGATCCCCACGGCCGCGACCTGGCCGAGGATGAGGCCGAGCCGGACCAGGCCGGGGGGCGTCACGAACCCGCGCTCGGCGGTGAGCGTCAGGGCCGCGAGATTGAGCGGCAGCAGGAGCCCGACCGCCTGGAACGCCACGCGGTCGCGCACCAGGGCGTGGCCCGCGGCGAAGTGCAGCACCGTGCGATCGGCGAGCGTGAGCAGCAGCAGGGCGAACAGCAGCCGGCTGCGGTGGAACCGCCAGCCGAGCAGCGCCCCCGCGACGAACACGGCGTAGGGGT
>QHTX01000202.1:5663-9425 GCA_003220975.1 Gemmatimonadota bacterium
AGGCCGCGCGAGCCCGTGTAGAGCACGGCGGCGAGGATGATCGGCACCTCGGGCAAGCCGTAGGAGACGATCTTCCACACCAGGCGGTACGTCTCCTGCTTCCGCTGGTCCGCGTCTCCGCTCACGGTCGCAACACTCCTTGGGTCGGGGGGGCGGCGGGGATTAAGGCTAGTTGCGTCGGGCGCCAGAGGCTAGTGATATTTTCCCGCGCTCGGGCGGTATCGTCTAGGGGACTAGGACGGAGCCCTCTCAAGGCTCAAACACGGGTTCGAATCCCGTTACCGCTATCGTCGCCCCCATCGTCTAACGGTTAGGACACCACTCTTTCAAGGTGGGAACAGGGGTTCGATTCCCCTTGGGGGCGTGGGCACGGGCCGATAGCTCAACTGGCAGAGCAACTGACTCTTAATCAGTAGGTTCTCGGTTCGATTCCGAGTCGGCCCACTACTTGCCCACCGGCTTCACACCAAGAAGGCTTCGGCGATCGCCGCGTAGAACGCCTTGTCGGACCAATACCGCATGTGCGCGACTCCCCACCACGGGACGTACCAGCGCCTGCACCGTTCATCCACCTCGTAGAAGTGCAGCGGCCCGCTGACCGGATCCATGGGCGACCACACGTTGAGCCATTTGAAGCGATGGTCCAGCTGCGGGAACGCGAGCGGCTCTTCGCCTCGCTTCGGCTGCCCGCCCGGCTTCGGGTCCGGCGGGTACGTGAACTTGAAGGAGCCGTAGTCCCGGCCCGAGCGGCCGCGCCGGTACGAATGCAGGAAGGACAGGATCTGCGCGCGCACCGCCTGGTCCGACCCCACGTGCTCCCGGAACAAGTAGTAGATCTTGTCGAGCGGCGAGCCGAAGGTCACGAGGCCGCGCAGCCGCGTGAGATCGTCGCGCTGCACCAGCGGCTCCACGCCGCGACCGAGCTGGTCGCCGGCGGCCCAGACCCGCGACAGCAGCTCGTTGATCGTGTCGTAGGCGATCACGCTGCCGAGGGAGTGGCCCGCGACGATCACCTGATCGAATCCGCGGCGGTCGTCGCACAGCAGCCGCGCGAGGGCGATCGTCGATTGGTCCAGAATCGCCGTGCGCGCGGCGTAACTCGCCGCCTTCGCGTCTGCCGTCACGTACACGGCGATGTCCCCCAGGTAGCCGACGAGGATGCGGCGCAGCAGCCATGCCGACCACACCACAGCGAGGGCCGGCACCACCCCCATGAGCAGCTTCAGGAGCGCGGCGCCTTGGAGCGGCAGCTCGCTCGCGGCGGCAAGGGCGATCGTCGCGGCGACGAACACCAAGCACAACAGAATCGCGGAAGCGAACCACAGGAGGTCGGCGCGGGGCTCGATGCTCGGCGAGGTCCGCCGCAGCCAGCCCACGACCTCCTGCACGATGAACCACGCCAGGGTCAGCGCGAGAATCAGGGATGCGGCGCATCCGGCGAGCGGCCACGGGTGCTGCGCCAGCGCCGGGGCCAGCGTCGGGGCCAGCGTCGTGCCGAGCTGGCGGACCTGCGGGGCGACCTGGGTGATCAGCCAGGCGATGAGCGCGACCAGCCCCAACACGGGCACGTAGACTCCGACGGCGCGCAGCACCTCTCGTATGAACAGCCAGGCGACGGCGGCCGCGGGCTTTCCTTCCTTCCTTGGCTCTGCGCGGGCCGCCAGCAAGGTGGCGAGGTTGTCGCTCCAGTAACGCAGCGGCGTGAGGGCGGATCGCGCGAGCCACGACAGCACACCCCGGTAGGTCACCTTGCCTTCCGTGTAGGGCGCCCAATAGAACTCGAACAGGCTGAGGTGCAGGGCGTCGCGCGGGTCCGCCGGGTTCACGGCGTCGACATGGACTGCGGCTTCGGTCCAGTCACCATGATTGATCCGCTCGGGCTCGAGGCTGACCTTCGCGCCGGCCCAGCTGCTGGCGAAGTACTGCACCAACCCCCGCGCGAAGCTGTCGAGGGTCTCGTACGGATTCTGCTCGCCGATGCCATGGATGACGAGGATGGCGGTGCGAGCGGGACGAGACCGGGCGGGCATCAGCAGAACAGTACGAGCGCCCGCGGGACGCGCTAGGTCGCTGGTGCGGCACGATGGGGTGCGTTTGCGACACCCGCGCCCCCCCCGCGCCAGGCCCGTTCGTTCTGTAACGTCTGGCCGGCGCGCCCGAGACGGGCATATTCGAGAGGTCCCGCGTGGGAGGCATCTATGATCCGCACCCGCCATTTCGCGCTCGCCGTCGGTGTTCTGGCCGTGGCGTGCCACGAGCCCCCAGGAGCGACCGCGCCGTCGCGGCCGCTGGCCGCCGCCCAGCCGGCGGACAGCTCACACAACCCCACTTGGTGGAACAAGTATCTGTATCTCGCCCAGAACGGACCGATGAGCGGCGGCGGTCTCACGGCCTCCGCACTCGTCGGCCCGAACGTCGACGTGTCGAACGAGTGCGGTCCCCAGAGCGAGACCTACGTCACGCTCAATCCCAAGAGCCCCAGCATGCTCACGGCCGGGTCGAACGAGATCTTCCGGGTGCCGATGCGGGCGTACTTCTCGTCCGACGGCGGCAGCAGCTGGGGAGGCGTCGACGTGCCGCTGCCCCCGCCGCTGGCGGGCACCAACGACACGCTGTTCGGCTCCGACCCGACGCTCGCCTTCGACACGCGGGGCAACGTCTTCTACGGGTTCATCGTGGTGTTCTTCAGCGCTGCGTTCAACATCCCGAACCACGGCGTCGGCATTAACGGCACCGAGCTGGCAGTCGCTCGCTCGACCGATGGCGGGAGCACCTGGCCGCTCCTGACCCAGTTTTCGTTCGAGCCGGGGGAAAACCACTTCAACGACAAACCGATGATCACCGTGGACGTGAGCCAGACCAGCGCCTTCCGCGACAATGTCTACGTCGCGTGGGACGCGGCGATCGGCGGCTCGACGAGCGGCGGCATCCGCGTGGGTCGCTCGACGGACCATGGCGTGAGCTTCGCCGTCAATCGCGCCGACACCCCCAGCGGGCCGGGGAACTCCATCGGCGCGGTTCCGTTCGTGGGTCCCGATGGCACGCTCTACGTGGCCTGGAACGATATCGCGGCCAACGTGATCGCGTTCAACCGCTCCTTCGACGGCGGCGTCACCTGGGACGGGCAGCGCACGATCGCGCCGAAGGCGATCCCGTTCGACATCGGCATTCCTGCGGAGGTGGTGCGCCGCGCTCTGGTCTACCCCGCCTGCGACACCGACCGCTCGAAGAGCGCGCACCGGGGGCGGCTGTATTGCGCGTGGATGGACCTGACCGGCGTCAACACCGACATCGTGCTCGCGTTCTCCGACGACGGCGGCTCGAGCTGGTCGGTGCCGGCCTCGGTCGGCCACCAGGTGCCCGGGACGGACCGCTTCAATCAGTGGCTCTCCGTCGACGCGGCCAACGGCGACGTGACGGTGTCCTATTACGACACGCAGAACGACGTGACCGGCGAGCGCTTCATGACGGACACCTATCTCTCTCGCTCCACGGATGGCGGCGCCACATGGCTGCCGGACGTGCGCGTCACGACGCAAAGCTCCGACGAGCACGACTGTGCCGGCGTCTTTCCGTGCGCCTCGATCAACTATGGAAACCAGCAGGGCGACTACGAAGGGTTGGTGACCTTCCGCGGGGTGTCGCACCCGGTCTGGACCGACAGCCGGCGCAACACGGAGCGCGCCGGCGATCCGACCTGTGGGCGCGGGCGGGGGATTATGGAGGAAGTCTTCAGCGCGACGGTGCGGAACTAGCGGCCGG
>QHTX01000203.1 GCA_003220975.1 Gemmatimonadota bacterium
GAGCGCCAGCCGGCCCTGCTCGAGCTGGCGTCCCGCACTACGCTCGGCGGTCCGTGTGGACAGGAGATTCCACACGAACAGCGCGGCGGCGATCGCCAGCACCGCCGCGATGTACGCGGCCGCCCGCTTGTGGTCCTTGACCCACTGCGTGAGCCACTCGACCGCCGTTGCCCCTGGCGCGGGACGCCCTGCAGCCGTTACCGAAGTTGTCATGCGGTTAGTACGCTCTCAGTGAAAGCCTCATACGTCTTCGAGTACTCCCCCTAGTGCCCCTGGGGTGACTCGAA
>QHTX01000204.1:0-3432 GCA_003220975.1 Gemmatimonadota bacterium
CGTAGTGTAGCAAGGCCTCGACCCGCTCCCCCGCCAGCCGCGCCCGGCCCTTCAGGAAATCAAGCTCGATGAGAAAAGTGAATCCCACGACCGCCGCACCGTGCGCCCGCACCAGCTTCGCCGCGGCCTCCGCCGTGCCCCCGGTCGCGAGCACGTCGTCCACGACGAGCACGCGGTCCCGCGCGCCGACCGCGTCGCTGTGCATCTCCAGCGCGTCCGTCCCGTATTCCAGCGCGTACTCCACTCGTCCCCGCTCGGACGGCAGCTTCCCCGGCTTGCGGATCGGCACGAGCCCGGCGTCGAGGGCCAGCGCAATCGGCGCGCCGAGCAGGAAGCCGCGCGATTCGATCGAGACGACCCGCGTGACCTCCGCTCCGCGGAACGGCCCCGCCATCAGCTCCACCGTGCGGCGGAACGCGCTCGCGTCGAGCAAGAGCGGCGTGATGTCCTTGAACAGGATGCCGGCCTTCGGGAAATCGGGTACGTCCCGGATGCGCCGGTAGATGTCCTGGACTGTGATCGTTGCAGTCAATGGCTGTCCTGTTAATCAGTTGATTTCGAAGCGTTTTGGCAGCGCCACATCATGTGGAACATCGTATTTTTCCACACGCGCGACCTGCGCCATTGCCGGACCTCGCCCGAGTGCGAGCTCGAGCTCCCGGAGCGCCTGATCGGAGCCTTCAGCCAGCACTTCGACGGAGCCGTCGGGCAGGTTTTGGGCCCTGCCTCGCAACCCGAGCCGGTCTGCCGCCTTCCAGACGAACCATCTGAACCCCACACCCTGCACCCGGCCGTGAACGACGAACCGCGCCGCGGGCATGGATCAGTCCTCCCCCCCTCCCCCGGCCGACCCTCGTTGCGCCACCCGGCGCCGGCGCCACCACACGTACGCCGCGGCGACGAGGGCGAGCACCGGCAGGAGGATCAGCACCGCGCGCCCGGCGTAGCTTCGGGCCTCCTCGTTCAGGACGGTGATGATCACGTCCTCCTTCCTGCCGATGAACCATCCGATCCACGTTAGGATCGTGCACCACACGAGCGCGCCCAGGCCCGTGAAGGTGACGAACTTCCCGAGGTTCATCCGCGCCAGGCCGGCCGGCAGGGAGATCAGGTGCCGTACAACGGGTAGCATGCGGGCGAGGAAGGTGCTGATCTCGCCATGGTCGGTGAAGAAGCGCTCCGAGCGCGCCAGGCTCTTGTCGGAGATCCAGAGATATCTCCCGAGCCGCCGGATGAATGGCCGGCCGAGCCAATTCGCCAGGCCGTAGTTCGCCATCGCGCCGAGGATGCTGCCCAGCACGCCGCACGCGATCGCCACCCAGAAGCTCATCTCTCCCTTCGCCGCGAGGTAGCCGGCGGGAGGCATGACCAGCTCGCTCGGCAGCGGCAGCACGGACGATTCGATGGCCATCAGCACCACGATTCCGGGGTAGCCCAGGTCGCGGAACCGGTCCAAGAGCCACGCAATCAAGCTCTCAAGCATCGAAGCCGTGCTCCCCCAGCAAGGGGACGAACCGCGCGTCGCCGAGCGGTGTATGGCGCAGCTCGGCGCCGGACCGCTCGACCAGCGTGAGCGTCTGGGCGCCGCGCTCGCCCAGGGGGATCAACAGTCGGCCCCCCGGGGCGAGCTGCTCCGCGAGGGGCGGCGGCACGGTGGGACCGCCCGCCGCGACCAGGATGGCGTCGTACGGGGCGTAGCCGCTCCACCCCAGCGTGCCGTCGCCCAGCAGGACGGACACGTTGGTCGCGCCCGCCTCTCGCAGCGCCCGCTGCGCGGCGCGCGCGAGCGCCTCGACCCGCTCGACCGAGAACACCTGCCCCGCGAGGGCACCCAGCAGCGCCGTCTGGTAACCCGAGCCCGTGCCGATCTCGAGTACCCGCTCCTTGCCGCGCAGTCGCAGGGCCTCGAGGTAACGGGCCTGGGTGAACGGCTGCGAGATCGTCTGGCCCTTGCCGATCGGCAGCGCCGTATCTTCGTAAGCGCGATGACGCACCGCCTCGGGCACGAACAGGTGCCGCGGTGTCTCGGCGAACGCCTTGAGGACCGCGAGGTCGCGAATACCCTGCGCGCGCAGCGTCTCGACGAGCCGCGCGCGGTAGCCCGCATAGGTGTCGGCCGGGCCCGTCAATCGCCGGCCAGCCACCGCCGCACTACCTCGATCAGCCCGTAGTTGGTCATGTCCATGTGCAGCGGCGTCACCGAGATATAGCCGTCGCTCGTGGCCCGGAAGTCGGAGTCGGCGTCGCCGGTCCACGTGATGCGGCCGCCGCCGATCCAATAGATCTCCTTACCCCAGGGATCCTTCATGAGCGCGATCTCCTCGCTGAACACCCGGCTCCCCAGGTGCGTCACCTTCACGCCCTTCACCTGGTCGCCGGGGATGGCGGGGAGATTGATGTTGAGCAGGGTCTCCGCGGGGAAGTCCCGCACCGCCACGATGCGCTGCAGCAGCGCCCGCAGGCCGTCCCGGTGCGTCTCCAGCATGTCCACGTCCGTCCCCGCGTAGGAGACCGCGATGCTCGGGATGCCGGCGACGAGGCCTTCCATCGCCGCCGCGACGGTGCCCGAGTAGAACACGTCTTCACCCATGTTCTGGCCGTGATTGATGCCGGAGATCACGAAGTCCGGCTTCTCGGGGCTCAGCATGCCGATGGCGAGCAACACGCAGTCGGTCGGCGTGCCGTCCACCTGGAAGGCCCCGTCGGGCCGCCGGGTGGCGCGCAAGGGGCGGTGCAACGTGAGGGAGTGCGACGTGCCGCTCTGCTCGCGATCGGGCGCCACGACCGTCACCTGCCCGAGCGCCGTGCACACTTCGCCCAGCACCCCGAGGCCGCGGGCGAGGATACCGTCGTCGTTCGAGATCAGGATGTTCATCGTGCTCCGAAGATGATCGCGCGACCGTACCGCGTGAAGACGCGGGCCAGCCGCCATGTATCGCGCCAGTGCCGGAAGTGGCTCAGCTGCCCCTCGTAGACGGTCGGCACGGAAACGGAGATCACCCGCAGGCCCCCTGCCAGGGCCTCGAGCAGGAAGGCCGTCTCGAAGTCGTAGCCCCGCTCGGCGGGCTGGACCGATTCGGCCGCCCGGCGTGACAGCGCCCGGAAGCCCGTCTGAGCGTCCGGTACGCGCGTCCCGCCGATACGCGAGGCGAGCGCGGCTGAAAGCCAGTTAGTACACCGCCGGCCGATCGGCATGGCAGCCGTGCGCGCCCGGGCGCCCAGTACCAGGTCCGCTGCGCCCTCGAGCACGGGCCCGGCGAGCCGGGGAATGGCTTCCGGGGGGTGCTGCCCGTCGGCGTCGAGCGTGACGATCACCCAGGCGCCATCCTGGAGCGCCGCGGCGATGCCGTTCGCCAGCGCCACACCCTTCCCACGATTCCGGGGGTGAACGAGGACGATCGTACGCTTCCCCCTTCCCCCTTCCCACTTCTC
>QHTX01000204.1:3445-6748 GCA_003220975.1 Gemmatimonadota bacterium
CTCGATCCGTCGTCCACAACGTACACGATCGCTCCGGGAACGGCGCGGTGCGTCCGGGACACGACGTCGGCGATAGTGGCGGCGGCTTGGTACGCGGGGATGACGACCGCGACGACGGCCTCAGCGCGCCCCGGCATTGGGAGGCGCGTTCCCTTCGAGGACGGCGAGGAGCGACTTGAGCTCGGCACGCAGGTCTTTGATGGTCTGGGTCGCGAGCGCGCGCCGCGCCTCCGGCTTGAGCTCGCCCGACCGGCGGTACTGCTCGATCTTCTGGCGCGCGCCTTCGATCGTGTATTTCTCCGTGTAGAGGAGATGCTTCACGAGCATGATCAGCTCGATCTCGCGCCGCTGGTACACGCGGTTGCCCGAGCGGTTCTTGGCCGGATTGAGGAACCGGAACTGGCTCTCCCAATAGCGCAGGACGTGGGGCTTCAGATCGGTGAGCTGGCAGACTTCGCCGATCGAGAAGAACTCCTGCACGGGATGAGGGCGCGGGACCGTCATCGCCACTGCTCCGCCTTCAGCTCCCGCTCCATGAGGTCGGACACCGCCTGGCGCGGCGACTTGCCCTGGAACAGCACGGCGGTCACCTCACGCGCGATCGGCAACTCGACGCCGTGGCGCTCGCCGAGGGTCACGGCCGAGCGGGCGGTGTTCACGCCCTCCGCGACCGTGGCCCGTCCGGCGAGCGCGTCCTCCAGTCGCTTGCCGAGTCCCAGGTCGACGCCGAGCTGGTGATTGCGCGACAGCGGCCCGGTGGCGGTGAGCATGAGGTCGCCCATCCCGGCGAGGCCGGCGAAAGTCGCGGGCTCCGCCCCGAGCGCCACGCCCAACCGCGTGATCTCGGCGAGCCCCCGTGTGATGAGCGCGGCGCGCGTGTTGTACCCCAGCCCAAGCCCCTCCAGGATGCCCGCCGCGAGGGCGATGACGTTCTTCAGGGCGCCGCCGAGCTCCACACCGACCACGTCGGTGGCCGAGTACACGCGGAAGTAGCTGGTCGAGAACACCTGCTGCACCCGCTGCGCCACGCGGTGGTCCTTCGCCGCGGCGACCACCGCGGTCGGCTGGCGCGCGTACACCTCCTGGGCGAACGACGGGCCGGACAGCACGGCGATCTTCGCGGTCTTGGGAAGCACCTCTCCGAGGACGCACGACATCGTGTTGAGTCGCTCCGGCTCCAATCCCTTCGAGACGCTCACCACGACTGCTCCCCGCGCCACCCCCGCCGCGGTTCGAGCCATGACGTCCCGCACCGCGTGGCACGGTGCGGCCGACACGACGACGTCGGCGCCGCGCACGGTCTCCGCGACGTCCCCGCTCGCCCGCAGCGCGGGAGCGAGGGCCGCGCCTGGGAGGAACACGGGGTTCAGATGGTCCCGGTTCACATGCTCCACCACCTCGGGCTCGCGCGCCCACAGGGTGACGGACTCGAGCCCACCCTTGCGCACCAGCAAGTCCGCGAGCGCCGTGCCCCAGGCGCCGCCCCCAATGACGGCGATGCGGGTCACACCACCCCCCAGCCCGATTGCGGATTGCGGATTGTGGATTGCGGATTGTACGAACGGACCTCCAGGCTGCAAATCCGCAATCTGAAATCTGCAATCCGCAATTGACGCGTCACGCCGCGACCCCCTTCCGTGTCCGAAACCGGTTCTCGGTCCCCTGCCGCAAGCGCCGGATATTCGCCCGGTGCGAGTACACGATCAGCAGCGCCAGCAGCACGGCCGCCCAGAACGTATAGGGCTCTCCGGGCCGCGTGAGCCCCACCCACACTGGAAACAGCGCGGCCACCGTGAGCGAGGCGACTGAGACGTAGCCGGAGAGCCACAAGGTCGCGGCCCAGATCACGAGCGAGATCACGATGGCGAGCGGCGCGAGGGCCAGGAACATCCCGGCCGCCGTCGCCACCCCCTTGCCCCCTTTGAAGCGGACGTACGGCGAGAACATGTGACCGAGCACCGCCACGATGCCGAGCCCCACGGGGAACCACCCGGGACCGTTGGCCCAGGGCCCGAAGATCGCCACGGGGATCGCCCCCTTCGCCATGTCGATCAGGCCCACCGGGATCGCGTACTTCCACCCCAGGACCCGGTACACGTTCGTCGCGCCGAGATTGCGCGAGCCGTGCTCCCGGAGGTCGATCCCCCGCCCCAGTCGGCCGGCGATGTAGCTCGTCGGCGTGGCGCCCATCAGGTACGACAGGAGCACGGCCAGAGCCAGCCCGAAGTCGTTCACCGGCGCGCCGTCTGCCGCCTGCGGCGGAACTTGATGTTTACGGGCGAGCCCGTGAACTGCCACGCCTCGCGAAACCCGTTCAGGAGGTAACGTGTGTACGCCTCGGGAACCTGGTCGGGCCGGTTGGCCACGACGGCGAAGCGGGGCGGCGCAGTGCCGATCTGGGAGGCGTACAGGAGGTGCAGCGGCTCGCCGACGGGCTGCGGCGGTTGCTGCCGCTCCACCAGGCCCTCGAGCACCCGGTTCACCTCCGCCGTCGGGACCCGCTTCTCGCGCTCGGCGGCGACCTCGAGGATGAGCTCGAGCAGCCGCGGGACCCGCTGGCCCGTCTTCGCCGACACGTACAGGAACGGAATGAATTGCAGGAACGGCGCGCGCTCCTTGAGCTCGCGCTCGCCGCGCGCCGCGGTGTTCGTGTCCTTCTCCTCGATCAAGTCCCACTTGTTGACGGCGATGATGATCGCCGTGCCCCGCTCCCACGCCTCGTTCGCGATCTTCAGGTCCTGCACGTGCATCCCGTCCTTTGCGTCCACCACCAGCACGCTCACGTCGGCCCGCTCGATCGCTCGCGACGCGCGCAGCGTGGAGTAGAATTCGATCTCGTCATCGACCTTGCTGCGCTTGCGCAGGCCCGCGGTGTCGATGAACACGAGGGTGCGGCCGTGGTAGCGCAGGGGGGTGTCGATCGCGTCGCGGGTCGTGCCGGGCTCGTCCGCCACCACCAGCCGCTCCTCGCCGAGCAAACGGTTCACGAGGCTCGACTTCCCCACGTTGGGACGGCCGACGACGGCGACGCTGATCTCCGCTTCGTCGTCCGCGTCGCGCGCGTCGGGCAGGAGCGTTACCACGCGATCCAGCAGGTCTCCGGAGCTCTTCCCCACCGCGGCGGAGACCGGGAACGGATCACCCAGGCCGAGCTCGTAGAACGCGAGGTGGCGCGTCTCGTCGGGCAGCTGGTCCGCCTTGTTCGCGACCACGATCAGCGGGCGGCGAGCCCTGCGGAGGTATTGGGCGATCTCCAGGTCCGCGGGGTGCACGCCCCCCTCCACGTCCACGAGGAACAACACG
>QHTX01000163.1:0-2848 GCA_003220975.1 Gemmatimonadota bacterium
CGAAGCTCGGACCAACGAGGCGTTTCCGCAGCTGACGCCGGAACAGCTCGCCCGCATCGAGCCTCACGGACATCGCCGCTGGCTTGCGCAAGGCGAGGTCGTCGGCGAGCCGGGCCAGCCGGTGACGAAGATCTTCGTGGTCCTCTCGGGGCAGCTCGACGCCGTCACTCCGCTCCAGACCTCAACCTCGTCCATGCCGAGGTTCACGCAGGGCATGTTCACCGGCGAGCGCTCGATCCTGACGGGCGGCCGCTTTCTCGGCCGGGTTTCGGCTACCGTGCCCAGTGACGTGATCGAAGTCGAGCGCGACGAGCTGCTCAAGCTGATCCAGACCGATACCGAGCTGAGTGACGTATTTCTGCGCGCGTTCATCTTGCGCCGCCTGCAATTGATCGACCGCGGCTACGGTGACGTGGTCGTGCTGGGGTCCGAGCATTGCTCGGGGACGCTGCACATCCGCGAGTTCCTCACCCGCAATGGACATCCCTACACCCAGCGCGACCTGGATACCGACGCGGAGAGCCAGGAGCTGCTGGACCGATTCCACCTGACGGCGGACGACGTCCCGGTGGTGATCTGCCGCGGCAAGACCGTGCTCAAGAATCCGACGATTCAGCAGCTCGCCGATTGCCTGGGGCTGAACCCCACCCTCGATCGCACCCAAATCTGGGACGTCGTGATTATCGGCGCCGGCCCCGCGGGGCTGGGGGCGGCGGTGTACGCGGCGTCGGAAGGACTGAACGCCGTTATCATCGAAGCGAACGCGCCGGGCGGGCAAGCCGGCACCAGCTCCAGGATCGAGAACTACCTCGGCTTCCCGCTCGGTATCTCGGGTCAGGAGCTGGCATCGCGTGCCTACGATCAGGCGCAGAAATTCGGCGCCCGCGTGTTGATCGCGAAGCGCGCGATGCGACTCGGTTGCGACCGGAAGCCCTTCCGCGTGCTGCTCGATGGCGGGGACGGTGACGCGCTGCTCGCACGCGCCGTCATCATCGCCACCGGTGTCGAATATCGGAAGCTGGCGATGGACAACCTGCACCGGTTCGAAAACGCAGGTGTGTACTACGCCGCGACGCAGATGGAGCGGCGCATGTGCGCCGACGAGGAGGTGGCCGTCGTCGGCGGCGCCAACTCCGCCGGCCAGGCCGCGGTGTTCCTCGCGGAAACCGCGAAACTCGTGCACATGGTCATTCGCGCGGATGCCCTCTCGGACACGATGTCCCGGTACTTGATCAGCCGCATCGATGCGCATCCCCGCATCGAGCAGCATACCCGCACGGAGCTTGTTGGCCTTGAAGGCAACGGGCATCTCGAGCGCGTGTCCTGGCGAACAGGCTCGGGTGGACTTGTTGAGACGCAGAACCTTCGACACGTGTTCACCATGACGGGCGCCGAGCCCAGCACGAAGTGGCTGGCGGGGTGTCTGACCCTGGATGCGAAGGGGTTCGTCAAGACGGGCGCCGCGTTAACCGTGGATGAGCTGGTCGCCGCCAAGTGGCCCCTGCGCCGACAGCCCTACCTACTCGAAACCAGCATTCCCGGCGTGCTCGCGGTCGGGGATGTCCGCAGCGGCAGCACGAAGCGGGTCGCTTCCGCCGTGGGCGAGGGCTCGATCGCGGTCGCCACGGTGCACCAGGTATTGGCCGAGTAGGGTCTAACGAAACTCGGCGCCGGCGGTGCTGCGGTTTGAACCCCTACACCCGTCGCGGACCAGCTGCGGGCGCACTACCCATCCCCCACCGCACTCACCGCCCCCTCCTGCGAGGTGACGGTTTCGGTGACGGTTTCGGGGGCGACTTTTCGCTGGTCGGCCGTTCGACTGGCGGAACGTCCGGTCCTGTTGGAGCGTCACCTGTACGGTCTGAGGCAGGCGCGCCCGGCTCGCTCAGGCTACGGGTCGCAGGTTCGAGTCCTGCCTCGGGAGCTTCCCCCCTTTGTGCTGCACTTCCGTCCATCCGAGTCGCAAGAACGCCCCAGTTGTCTCCGATCGGCCCGGCATGTTTTGCGGCTTACTTCCTAGGGGTAAACCCCGAGCCCCCGCGCCCGGACGTGACAGTGGTCACGTCGGACTTAAGCCAGACCGACAACTTGTGGGAACGTCGTGCAACGTGGAACACACGAAGGCCGAGTGAACGGAGCATCTGCGTGAGCGTCCCGCTGCGCGTGCTGATCGCCGAAGACTCCGAGGACGACGCGCTGCTGCTCGTACGCGAGCTGAGGCGTGGCGGCTACGAGCTCAGCTACGAGCGGGTGGCGAGCGCGGCCGCCATGGCAGCCGCGCTCGACCGTCAGGGCTGGGATCTCGTAATCGGCGACCACAGCATGCCGCATTTCAGCGGCCTCACGGCCCTATCTCTGGTGCGCGAGCGTGGCCTCGACGTCCCGTTCATTTGCGTATCCGGCACGATCAGCGAGGAGTTGGCCGTCGCCGCCATGAAGGCGGGCGCGAACGATTGGGTGACGAAGGGTCAGCTCAAGCGCCTCCTCCCCGCGATCGAGCGCGAGCTGCGGGAGGCGAGAGGGCGCGCGGCGCTGCGTGCATCGGAAGCCAGCTACGCCCACCTCGTCGAGCGTGCTCCGGTCGGCATCTACCGGTCGAGCCCGGCGGGCAGGTTCCTGTCCGTGAATGCCGCTCTCGTCCGCATCCTCGGCTACGACTCCGCCGCGGACGTGCTTCGGCTCGACATGGCGCGCGACGTGTACGCCGATCCTGCCGAGCGTCAGCGGCTCCTGGACCGGGATACCTACACCGATCGCGAGTATGACGAAGTGGAGGCGACCTGGAAACGCAAAGACGGTCGCCTCCTCTCGGTGCAGCTCAGCGTCCGGGCGGTCCGGAAGGGCGGCG
>QHTX01000163.1:2855-3545 GCA_003220975.1 Gemmatimonadota bacterium
TCCGGGACGTCACCGAGCAACGCCGCCTCCAGCAGCAGCTCGTGCAGTCGCAAAAGATGGAAGCGGTGGGGCGGCTGGCGGGCGGGATCGCCCACGACTTCAACAACCTGCTCACGGTGATCACGAGCTATAGCGACTTGCTGTTGCAAGACCTTGGCGGCGAGGATCCCAAGCGGGAAGATGTCGAGCAGGTACGCAAGGCGGCGGAAGGCGCCGCCGCGCTCACCCGCCAGCTCCTCGCCTTCAGCCGCCAGCAGGTGCTCGCGCCGCGAGTCGTGAGCTTGAGCGTCGTGGTCCAGGGCGTCGAGAAAATGCTGCGCCGCGTCATCGGGGAGGACGTGGACCTCGTAACGGCACTCGACCTCAACGTGGGTTCCGTGAAGGCCGACGTCGGGCAGCTCGAGCAGGTGCTCATGAACCTCGCGGTGAACGCGCGCGACGCCATGCCTACGGGCGGTAAGCTCACGATCGAGACCGCCAACGTCGAGCACGACCCGGACTACGCACGCGAGCGCGAAGCCGCGCTGCTCCGGCGCTTCGTGATGCTCGCCGTGAGCGACACCGGCATCGGCATGGATGAGGCGACCAAGGCCAGGATCTTCGAGCCGTTCTTCACGACCAAAGAGCCGGGCAAGGGCACCGGGCTCGGGCTCGCCACCGTGTACGGGATCGTGCAGCAATCGGGCGGCT
>QHTX01000163.1:3587-5428 GCA_003220975.1 Gemmatimonadota bacterium
AAGATCTACCTGCCGCAGGTGGAGGCACCGCTCGAGGGCCGTGCGGTCGGCGCGGCGCCCGGCGACCTCCCCCGTGGGACGGAAACCATCCTCCTCGTGGAGGATGCGGCGGCGGTTCGCGCGGTCACCCGCCAGGTGCTGGAACGGCAAGGCTATACGGTCCTTGAGGCGGCGCACGGTGCGGCGGCCCTGCAAACCGCTGCGGGCCATCCCGGCCCCATCCACCTGCTCCTCACAGATGTGGTGATGCCGGTGCTGAGCGGGCGGCAGCTGGCGGACCAGCTGGCGAGACTGCGACCGGACGCCAAGGTGCTCTATGCGTCGGGGTACACCGACGACGCAGTCGTGCGACATGGTGTGCTCGAGGCCGGAATCTCGTACCTCCAGAAGCCGTTCACCGCCGACAGCCTAGCACGCAAGGTGCGCGAGGTGCTGGATCGTCCCACGCGCAGCTGACCGCGGCAGGCCGGCGTCGTCTTGCCAATCCCCCCCGAATCCCCAACTTGACGTTCGATGAGGCCCCGCTCCAAGCGCCCCAAGCGCCCGACGAAGCAGCGGGCAGCCCCCCTGGCCCCCCCGGCCCCCCCGGCCCCCCCGGCCGACGCCGCGCTGCGCGAGAGCGAGGAGCGGTTCCGCGCGCTGGTCGAGTACAGCTCCGACGCCATCGCCCTGGTAGACGCGCAAGGGGTGACGACCTACACGAGCCGCACCGCCACACGGCTGCTCGGCTATGCGGCGGAGGAGTTCGTGGGCCGGGGTGGCTTCGACCTGCTGCATCCCGACGACGTCGAGCGCGCGCGGCATCTGTTCGAAGAGCTGCTGGCGCAGCCGGGTGTGCCGCTGCGCGCGGAGCTCCGTGTCCGGCACAAGGACGGCACGTATCGCCACCTCGAGACCGTCGCGGTCAACCGCCTGGACGAGTCCGCGGTCGGCGCGATCGTGGTCAACTACCACGACCTGACGCCACGCAAGCGCGCCGAGCGGATCCAGCAGGCGACGTACCGCATCTCCCAGGCGGCGCTCACCGCCGCGGACCTCCAGGCCTTGCTGCGCGCGCTGCACGAGATCGTGAATGAGCTGATGCCGGCCCAGAACTTCTACGTCGCGCTGGTCGACCCCGAGCGCAACTGGCTGACCTTCCCGTACTTCGTGGATCAGTACGACCGGGAGGCACCCGAGCGGCCGCTGGGACGCGGCCTGACCGAGTACGTGATGCGCACCGGGCGGCCGCTGCTCGCCACGCCGGACGTGTACGAGGACCTCGTGCGGCGCGGCGAGGCGGAACTGATCGGCGCCCCTTCGCTCGACTGGGTCGGCGTGCCCCTCCAGATCCGGGATCGCACCATCGGCGTCGTGGCGGTGCAGACCTACTCGGAGGGCATCCGCTACGGCGAGGAAGAGAAGGACATCCTCACGTTCGTCTCCACTCAGGTCGCGATGGCGATCGAGCGCAAGCGGGCCGACACGGCGCTGCACCAGGCCGAGGAGCGCTATCGGGCTTTCATCACCCAGTCCACCGAAGGCATCTGGCGGGTCGAGTTCGACGAGCCGCTCCCGGTCGACCAGCCCGAAGCGGAGCAGATCGAGCACTTCTACCGGCACAGCTACCTCGCCGAGTGCAACGACGCGATGGCGCAGATACACGGCTTCGGCTCGGCGCGGGAGATCGCCGGCAAGCGGCTGGCGGAGTTCCTGGTCCGCTCCGATCCCAGGAACGTGGAGTTCCTGCGCGCCTTCGCGGAATCGGGGTTCCGCCTCAGCGACGTCGAGTCCCACGAGGTAGACCGGGAAGGGCGCCCTAAGATCTTCCTCAACAACCTCATCGGAGTGGTCGAGGACGG
>QHTX01000163.1:5448-7699 GCA_003220975.1 Gemmatimonadota bacterium
GAAACGCGCCTGGGGCACGCAGCGCGACATCACGGACTTGAAGCGTCTCGAGGACCAGCTGCGCCAGGCGCAGAAGATGGAGGCCGTAGGCCGGCTGGCGGGCGGCGTGGCGCACGACTTCAACAACCTGCTCACGGCCATTCTCGGCTCGGTCGAGCTGCTGCTCCGCGAGCTCGAGCCGGCGAGCCCACTGCGCCAGGACGCGGCGGAGATCAAGAAGGCGGGGGAACGGGCCGCCGCGCTCACCCGGCAGCTCCTCGCGTACAGCCGGCGGCAGGTGCTGAATCCCGAAGTCCTCGACTTGAACCGCGTGGTGGCCGACATGGACCGCATGCTGCGGCGGCTGATCGGCGAGGACGTGGACCTCGTGACGCGACCGGCGCCCGACCTCGATACCGTGCGCGCCGATCGCGGCCAGATCGAGCAGGTGCTCGTCAATCTCGTGCTCAACGCGCGCGACGCGATGCCGCAGGGCGGGAAGCTCACCATCGAGACGGCCAACGTGGAGCTCGGCCCCGGCTACGTGGAGGCCCACGAGGGAGCGCGGGCCGGGGCGTACGCGCTGCTGGCGGTGAGCGACACCGGCTCGGGCATGGACGCCGAGACCGCCGCGCATCTGTTCGAGCCGTTCTTCACGACCAAGGAGGTCGGCAAGGGAACGGGGCTCGGGCTCGCGACGGTGTACGGCATCGTGAAGCAGAGCGAAGGCTACATCACGGCGTACAGCGAGCCGGGCCATGGTACGACGTTCAAGATCTACCTGCCGCGCGCGGCGGCGCCCGGTGCCGCACCCCCTGCCCCCCCCGCTCCCCCGGGTAAGGCGACCGCCCGCGGCTCCGAGACGATCCTCGTCGTGGAGGACGAGGAGGCGGTGCGCTCGCTCAGCCGCCGCGCGCTCGAGGCGTCGGGCTACACCGTCCTCGCCGCCGCGGACGGGCCCGATGCGGTGCGCCTGCTGGAGCGCTACGGCGGGCCGATTCATCTCGTGCTCACCGACGTCATCATGCCCGGCATGAACGGGCGCGAGCTCGCCGAGCGGCTGGTACAGCGCCGGCCCGGTCTCCGCGTGCTCTACATGTCGGGCTATCCGGGCGACGCGATCGTGCACCGCGGCGCGCTCGAGCCGGGGACGGCGTTCCTGCAAAAGCCGTTCATGCCGGAGGACCTGGCACGCAAGGTGCGCGAGGTGCTGGATCAGGGTTAACCCGTACTAGCGGATGTGGAAGCCCCTCCGTAACCTTGCGTCCGGGAGCAAGGTGATGTCGCCTCGGCCGTGGTATCCCGCCAAGATCGGCGCCGTAGCGGCGGTCTACTTCGGTGCCGCCAAGCTGGGGCTGCTGGCGGCCGTCGCCCAGAAGGTCGTCTCGTCCGCCTGGCCCCCCACCGGCGTTGCGCTCGCCACGCTCCTCCTGTTCGGCGTCCGCTTCTGGCCCGGCATCGCGCTCGGCGCCTTCCTGCTCAATTGGACGAGTGGCGTCCCGGCCGCCGGCGCCGCGGGCATCGCGGCAGGGAACACCCTCGAGGCGGTCACCGCCGTCCTACTGCTCCGGCGGGTCGCGGACTTCCGACCCTCCCTCGCGGGGCTGCGCGATGTCTTCGCGCTCGTCACCCTCGCGGCGCTCGTCAGCCCCCTCGTGAGCGCGACGATCGGCGTGCTGAGCCTGTGGGCGAGC
This sequence comes from Gemmatimonadota bacterium, assembly GCA_003220975.1. Taxonomy (GTDB): domain Bacteria; phylum Gemmatimonadota; class Gemmatimonadetes; order Gemmatimonadales; family GWC2-71-9; genus AG41. Next base: position 7,122 of record QHTX01000163.1, read on the forward strand.
GGCATGATCGAGCGTGCGGCCGCGGGGCATCTCTGGTTCGTGTGGTGGTCGGGCGACGCGATGGGCGACCTGCTGATCGCTCCCCTGCTGCTCGCCTGGGCGCACGCGCGGCGGACCCGGTGGCCCCCCGCGCGGGCGGCCGAGGCAGGCGTGCTGCTCGTGAGCCTGCTTGGCCTCACCGCCGTATTGCTGCGGCCGCCGACGGGGGATGAATACGCCATCTTCCCGCTCATCATCTGGGCCGCGCTGCGGTTCGGCGTCCTCGGCTCGGCGACCGCGTCCGGCATCGTCGCCGCGCTGACCATCTGGTTCACCGTCCACGGACAGGGCTCCTTCGTGGGCTCGACGCCGACGCACGACCTGCTGCTCTTGCAGATGTACCTGGCGCTCCTCTCGGTGACCGGGCTGGTGCTGGCGGCGATGACCACCGAGCGGCGCCAGGCGGAGCAGGCCGCGCGCGAGAGCGAGCAGCGCTACCGCACCCTGCTCGAGAACGCGCCCGAAGCGATTCTCGTCCATCAGGACGGACGCTGGATCCTCGCCAACCGGGCGGCGCTCAAGCTGCTGCACGCCGCGCG
>QHTX01000163.1:7764-33090 GCA_003220975.1 Gemmatimonadota bacterium
CCGCCCCGCTGCTGGAGCAGCAATTCATCGCGGTCGACGGCACCGTGCTCGACGTCGAGGTCGTAGGCATCCCGATCACGCTCGCGGGCCGGCAGGGCGGACAGATCATCGTGCGGGACATCACCGAGCGTCGCCAGGCCGAGCAGGTCGTCCGGGAGCGCGAGGCGGAGGTACGGCGCAGCCGGGAACGGCTCGAAGCGTTGTCGCAGCGCCTGCTCAAGGTGCAGGAGAACGAGCGCCGGCTGATCGCCCGGGAGCTGCACGATCAGATCGGCCAGGCGCTGACCGCCGTGAAGCTGAACCTGGAGTCACTCCGGAGTGGCCGCCGGGCCAAGGCCTTTCCGCTCGACGAGAGCGTCGCGATCGTGGAGCAGCTGATGGAGGCGGTGCGCTCCATGTCGCTCGAGCTGCGGCCCTCCGTGCTGGACGACCTCGGGCTTGCGGCCGCCCTGCGCTGGTACGCTGACCGCCAGGGGCGGCGCGCGGGCCTTGCCGTCCGCGTGCGGACGCAGCTCCCCACGGAACGGCTGGCCTCCGATCTCGAGACCGCGTGCTTTCGCGTGGCGCAGGAAGCCATCACCAACGTGGCCCGCCACGCCGGCGCCAAGCGCGTCGAAGTCGACGCCCGGGCGGAGGACGGAACGCTGGACCTGACCGTGCGCGACGACGGCAGTGGCTTCGACGTCGCGGCGGTGCGCGGCGGGACGACGGCTCCATCGGGCTCGACGGCATGGAGGAGCGGGTGCGGCTGCTGGGCGGCGACTTCAGGATCGACTCCCAACCCGGGACCGGGACGACGGTGTGGGCCCGGTTTCCCCTGACCGAGCCATGACCGCCACTCCCCTGCGTGTCCTGCTCGCCGAGGACCACACCCTGGTTCGTAAGGGCATCCGCGCGGTGCTGCGCCAGGTCGGCTGGATCGACGTGATCGCGGAGGCGGCGGACGGGCGCGAAGCCCTCGAGCTGGCACGCCTCCACGGCCCCGATGTCGTCGTCATGGACATCGCCATGCCGGGTCTCAACGGCCTCGAGGCGACCGCCCGCATCACCAAAGAGTCCCCGCGCACGCGCGTCTTGATCCTCTCGATGCACGCCACCGAGGAGTACGTGGCGCAGGCCCTACGCGCCGGCGCCTCGGGCTATCTCCTCAAGGGGGCCGACGTCCCCGAGTTCGAGCTCGCCCTCAAGGCGGTGGCGCGGGGACGAGTACTTGCGACGGGTGGGCGAGCCGGGCGTGCTCGACCTCCTCACCCCGCGCCAGCGGGAGATCCTGCAGCTCGTGGCCGAGGGCCTCTCCAGCAAGGAGATCGCCCAGCGGCTCCAGCTCACCGTGAAGACCGTCGAGACGCACCGCAGCGAGATCATGCACCGGCTCGACATCCACGACGTGGCGGGTCTGGTGCGCTGGGCGATCCGCGCCGGAGTGGTCAGCCCCGAGTCCTAAGCCGAGTCACCGGAGGTTCACCGCCAAAGTTCGGGGTTTTCCCCGATTGCCGGACCATAGGGTCATGCCCCACCGTATGGCCAGTCGGCCTGGGGTGTCCGCAGAAGGTCACGATGGTGGGACCGCACGCCCACCTCATTTGCGGACGGCCCCAGGCCGCAGTCTTTTCTGCCGCAAAGTCACCCCTCCGTGCCGCAAAAACACCCTATCTCCGGATCCCGAGCCCTGCAATGTTGCACCCGCACCCGGGACGAGCCCATATAGACCCATGACCGTGGATCCGGTGGCGCGCGGCACCGAGCACGAGCCGCGTGTGGAGGCCGAAGTGCAGCGCGCCGCGCTCAGTCAGCTGCTCAAGGGCGGGCCGCTCGCCGAGGCGTTGCACGTCGTGCTGGTGCTGGTCGTGGCCGCGCTGGTGTGGAACTCCCTTCCGCTGGCGCTTACGATCGGATGGGTCGGGGCGGTCACCGCGGCCGCCGGGCTGCGGACGTGGTGGCGGTTGCAACTGGCTCAGCGGGCGCCGTCCCCCGAACAGGCCCTCCGGGGCGTCCGCCTCACGGTGGCCGGCGTCGGGCTGGCGTGGGGGTTCGGCGCCGCCGCCGCGATCCCGGCGCTGGGCCTCGACGAAGCCGCCCTGACCCTGGTCGTGCTCGCGGGGATCGTCGCCGGGGCCACGAGCTCGCTGGTCGGCGACCGCCGCAGCTTCCGCTACCTGCTGATCACCGTGCTGACCCCGCTCCCCATCGGCATCCTGTTGCAGGGGCACTCCCGGCCGCAGGTCATCGCGACGCTGCTGATCGCGCTGTTCGCCTGGGGGATGGACCGCGTGCACCGGCGCGCATATCACACCTTCGCGGAACGGGTGCGGGGCGCCGTCCTGCTCGAGGCATCGACGCAGGAGCTGGCGCGACAGCACGCCTACCTCGACGCGCTGATCGCGAGCACGCCCGTGGCCATCGCGGTGCTGGATGGCGAGCGACTGATCGGCAGCGTGAATCCAGCCTTCGAGGCCCTGTTCGGGTATTCCGCGGCCGAGGCCCTCGGGTCCAACATCGACCGGCTGATCGTGCCCACAGGCCTCGGTGCGGAAGCGAGGGACCTCGAGGCGCGGGCGCGGCGGGGCGAGATCGTTCGCGTGGAAGTGATCCCGGTCCGCCTCTCGGCAGCCGCGGTGAAGGCTGCCGCCGAAGGCGCGCTCGTCGCGCTGTACGAGGACATCAGCGATCGCAAGGCGGCCGAAACGGCGATGCGCGCGGCGCGGGACCTGGCGGAGCGCGTGGCCCAGGCGCGGAGCGCGTTCCTCGCCAACATGAGCCACGAGATCCGCACGCCCATGAACGCGGTGCTCGGCTTCGTCGAGCTCGTACTGGACACCGAGCTCGCGCCGGAGCAGCGCCGCGCTCTGGAGCTGGTGCGCTCGTCGTCCGAAGCACTGCTCACCATCCTCAACGACATCCTCGACTATTCGAAGATCGAAGCCGAGCATCTCGAGCTCGAAGCGATCCCCTTCGATTTGCCCAAGGTCGTGCACGCCACCGCCACGCTGCTCGCGGTGCGGGCGCGTGAAAAGCATCTCGAGCTCACCGTGGACGTGCCGCCCGACGTCCCGCACATGGTGCGGGGAGACCCCACCCGGGTGCGCCAGGTCCTCATGAACCTGATCGGGAACGCGATCAAGTTCACCGAGCAGGGCGAGGTCGACGTGTCCGCCGCGGTGGTCCGCTGCGGCGCTGCCGACGCGTCCGTCCACTTCCGCGTGCGCGACACGGGAATCGGCATCCCGCCGGAGCAGCTGGCCACCATCTTCCAGGAGTTCACCCAGGCCGATGCGTCCATGACGCGCCGCTACGGCGGCACGGGGCTCGGCCTCGCGATTTCCCGACGGTTGGTGGCGCTGATGGGGGGCGAGCTGACGGTCACGAGCGAGGTCGGGCGCGGCAGCGAGTTCAGCTTCACCTTGCCATTCCCGATCGAGACTCCCACCGCCGTGGCTCCGAGGCAGGCGGCGTCGCTCGGCGGCCGGCGCCTGCTCGTCGTGGACGACAACGAGACCAATCGGCGCATCGTGCGCGACATGCTGGGCGCCGAAGGCGTGGCCGTGCACGAGGCAGCGCGCGCGGATGCCGGCCTCGCGGCGCTGCGCCGCGCCGCGGGGGCCGGCACGCCCTTCGACCTCGCCATCCTCGACGCGCAGATGCCCGAGCGTGATGGTTTCGCACTCGCCACCGCCATCCGCGGCGATCCCGACCTCGCGCCGACCCGGCTCCTCATCCTCACCTCGGCCGGCCAGCGGGGCGACGGCGAGCGCTGCCGGCAGCTGGGCATCCAGGCGTATCTCACCAAGCCCATCGCGCGGGCGGACCTGATCGAAGCGGTGGGCACCGTGCTCGCGGGGACGCCTTCGGCCGGTGGCGGGGCCGACCTCGTCACCCGCCACTCGATCGCCGAGTCGCGTCACGCCCTGCGGATCCTGCTGGCGGAGGACAACCCCGTGAACCAGCAGGTGGCGACGGCGATGCTCCTGAAGCGCGGGCACCAGGTGGACGTGGTGAGCAACGGCCGGGAAGCGGTGGACGCAATCCGCGCCCGCCGCTACGACGTGGTCCTCATGGACATCCAGATGCCCGAGATGGACGGCTTCGCCGCCGCGGACGGCATCCGCGCCCTGCCTCAGGGCCGGGCGCTCCCGATCATCGCCCTCACCGCGCACGCCCTGAGCGGTGAGCGGGAGCGCTGTCTCACCGCCGGCATGAGCGGGTACCTCGCCAAGCCGTTCAAGGCGCACGAGCTGTTCGCGCTCGTCGAAGGGAGCTCGGACGGTCCGACGCCGCCGGCGCCGCCCATCGACCTGGAGGGCTTCCGCAGCACCATGCGTGAGGCTGGAGCCGAAGAAGCGGTGGACGGGATCGTGCGGGTGTTCGCCCAGACCGCGCCCGAGCGCCTCGCGGCGCTCCAGACGGCCGCTCGGTCGGGGGATCCCGAGTCGGTCGGGCGCGCCGCGCACGCGTTCAAGTCGGCGGCGGGCACCATCGGCGCGCGCGGGCTCGCATTGCTGCTCGCGGAAATCGAGGGCGCCGCCCGGGAGAGCATGCTCGAGCACGTCCAGCGGGAACTCCCGGCGCTGGAACGCGAGGTGGCGGCGGTCCTCGACTACCTGAGTAACAGCGGAGCCTCCCATGCACGTTCTCCTGGTTGAAGACGACCCGGTCGCCGGCCTGTACCTGAACGCGGCGCTCAAGGGGCTCGGGTACCACGTGACGGCCACGACCAACGGCGCGGAGGCCTGGAGCGCGTTCCGAACCCTCCAGTCTCCGGTCGTCATTTCCGACTGGTCCATGCCCGAGATGGACGGAGCCGAGTTGTGTCGGCGCATCCGCGCCCGACCGAGTGACCGCTACACGTACTTTATTCTCGTCACCGCGACCGGCGGGAAGGAGCGCTACCTCGAGGGGATGGAGGCGGGGGCGGATGATTTCATCACTAAGCCCGTGGATATCGACGAGCTGCATGCGCGCCTCAAAGTGGCCGACCGGATCCTTAGTCTACGGAGGCACGTGCAGCAGCTCGAAGGACTGCTCCCGATTTGCTCCTACTGCAAGCGGATCCGCGATCCAGCCGAGCAATGGCAATCGATCGAGCGCTACGTCGAGAAGCGCTCCGCCGCCCACTTCAGCCACGGCATCTGCCCGGACTGCTACAAGAAGCACGTGCAGCCCCAGCTCGAGGGGCTCGGGCCGACTCCGTGACGGGGCGTGCCGTAATTACGCGCTCACCCCCGCTCCCGCGGCCCGGCATAAGTCGTTATGCTGTGCTGCAGTAACGCCTGCGCGCGAGGAGGGACACTTCCCATGGAGCGGACGACCCCGTGAACTCGCAGCACGACGTCGAGATCCTGCTGGTCGAGGACGACCCGAACGACGCGGCGCTGACGCTGCGGGCGTTTCAGGCCCGCAATCTCACCAACCAGGTCTTCGTGGCGCGCGACGGCGCGGAGGCCTTGGACTTTTTCTTCGGCGACGCCTCGCATCCGTGGCATGAGATCGGGATCGCGCCGAAGGTCATTCTGCTGGACCTCAACCTTCCCAAGGTGGGCGGCCTCGAGGTGCTGCGGCGCCTTAAGGCCGACGAGCGCACGCGCGCGCTGCCGGTGATCGTGCTGACGTCGTCGCGCGAGGAGCCGGACATCGCGGCAGCGTACCGGCTGGGCGCGAACAGCTACATCGTGAAGCCGGTGGACTTCGAGGCGTTCTCGCGGGCGGTGTCGGAGCTGGGGCTGTACTGGGTGTTGCTGAACGAGCCGCCGCAGTGATGGCGGCCCCGCTGCGCATCCTCCTCGCCGAGGACGTCCCGGATGACGCCGCGCTGATGGAGCAGGAGCTGCGGCGCGCCGGACTCGCGATCACGACCCGTCGGGTGGAATCCGAAGCCGCCTTCCGGCAGGCCCTGCAGCAGTTCGTGCCGGACGTGATCCTGACCGATCACTCGATGCCGCAATTCACCGCGGCCGACGCGCTGCGCATCGCCCAGGAAGCACGCTCCGAGGCGCCCGTCATCATCGTGACCGGCAGCCTCGACGAGGAGACGGCCGTGGAATACCTCAAGGCCGGCGCCGCCGACTACATCGTTAAGCACCACCTCGAGCGTCTGCCGTCGGCCGTCGCCCGCGCACTCGATCTCACGCGGGCGCGCACGGAGCACGCCCGCGCCGAGGACGCGCGGCGCCACAGCGAAGAGCAGTACCGCACGCTCGTCGAAGGGGTGCGCGATGTGATCTTCGCGCTGACTCCCGACGGCGCCATCGCGGCGCTCAACCCGGCGTTCGAGGCTCTCACCGGTTGGTCGCGCGACGAGTGGCTGGGCAAGCCGTTCGAGGGCCTGGTGCATCCCGCCGACGTGCACGAAGCCTTAGAGCTGTTCGGGCGAGTGCTGCGCGGCGAGCCGCGTCCAGCCAGCCAGTTCCGCGTGCGGACGCGGCAGGGAGACGCGCGCGTCGTCGAGTTCAGCGCGAGCGCGCAGCTGCGCGACGGCAGGCTCGTCGGTATTCTCGGCATCGGCCGCGACGCGACCGAGCGCGTGCTGCTCGAGCAACAGCTGCGCCAGGCGCAGAAGATGGAAGCGGTGGGCCGGCTGGCCGGCGGCATCGCGCACGACTTCAACAACATCCTCACCGCGATCACGGGCTACGTCGATCTGCTGCTCGAAGACCTGCCCCCCGGTGACCCGCGCCGCAACGACGCCCAGGAAGTCCGCAAGGCCGCAGACCGGGCGGCGGGGCTCACCCGGCAGCTGCTCGCCTTCAGCCGCCAGCAGGTGCTGCAGCCGCGCGTCGTCGGTCTGAATGGGCTCGTCACCGACATCGAGAAGATGCTGCGCCGCCTGCTGGGCGAAGACATCGACCTCGCGACGCGGCTCGATCCGGCGCTCGGCGCCGTGAAGGCCGACCCGGGGCAGCTCGAGCAGGTGATCATGAACCTCGCCGTCAACGCGCGGGACGCGATGCCCCAGGGCGGCAAGCTCACGATCGAGACCGCAAACGCCGAACTGGACGAGAGCTATGCGCGCGAGCACTTCCCGGCGACGCCGGGGCGGTACGTCCTGCTCGCCGTCAGCGACACCGGGGTCGGCATGACGCCGGAAGTGCAGGCCCATCTGTTCGAGCCGTTCTTCACCACCAAGGAGCGGGGGAAAGGCACGGGCCTGGGGCTCGCCACCGTGTACGGGATCGTGAAGCAGAGCGGCGGGTTCATCTGGGTGTACACGGAGCCGAGCCACGGCTCCACCTTCAAGGTCTACCTGCCGCGCGTCGACGCGTCAGTCCAGCCGCGCGAGGCGACGGCCGGGGCAGGCGCCAAGCGCGGCACGGAAACGGTGCTCCTCGCGGAGGACGAGGCCCCCGTGCGCGCCGTGGCGCGCCAGGTCCTCGAGCGCCACGGCTACAACGTGCTCGAGGCCCCGAGCGCCGAGGCGGCGCTCGACCTGGCCCAGCGTTACTCTGGCGACATTCACGTCCTCCTGACCGACGTCGTCATGCCGGGGCTGAGCGGTCACGACCTGGCCAAGCAGCTCGTGGCGCTCCGCCCGAACGTGCGTGTCATCTACATGTCGGGCTACACCGACGATGCCATCACCCGCCACGGCGTGCTCGAGCCCGGGCTCGCCTACGTGCAGAAGCCGTTCACCCCCGAAGGCATCGCCCGCAAGGTGCGCGAGGTGCTGGACGCGGCATGACACTCCCGCTGGAGCGGAAGATCCAGGTGGGGTTCGGCCTGGCCCTCGCCATCGTCCTCGTGGTCGGCGCGGCGGCGCTCCGTAGCACAACCGCGACGGTCGAGAGTGCCGGCTGGGTGGCTCATACGCTGCAGGTGCGTGCGGACCTCGAGGCCGCCTTCGCCGCTGTGATCGACGCGGAGACGGGGGTCCGTGGCTATGTCATCGCGGGCGACTCCGCCTACCTCGTGCCGTACGACTCCGCTCGGGCCACCCTGCGCCCGCTCCTCGCGCAGCTCGGCACGCTGACGAGCGACAATGCGGCGCAGCAGGCTCGGCTGGACTCCCTGAAGAGGCTCATCCCCCTCCGCTTCGAACGCCTCCAGCGCACCATCGACGCGCGCCGCACTGAAGGCGCAGTCGCCGCGGGACGGGCGATCGTGACCGGCCAGGGCAAGGTCCTCACGGACCGCATCCGCGAACTGATCGCGCGCATGCGGGACGAGGAGGCCCGGTTGCTGGCGCGCCGCTCCGCGACGCTCGCGGCCCGCACGCGCGAGGTGCGTATCGCCGTCGCCGGAGGAACGCTGCTGACGCTCGGCCTGGCCGTCGTCGCCAGCGTGCTGGTCGGACGCGAGCGGGGGCGCCGCCGCCATGCCGAAGCGGCGCTGCGACCGACGCAGGCCCGCCTCGAGCACGTGGTAGCCTCGAGCACCGTCGTCATCTACGGCAACGAGGTCACCGGCAGCTCGTTCTCCCCCAACTGGGTGAGCGAGAACGTCACTCGGCTGACCGGCTACGACGTAGCGGCGGCGCTGGACCCGGCGTGGTGGCTCGAGCACCTGCATCCGGACGACCGCACGCGTGTGCTGGCCGAGGTCCCCGCGCTGTTCAGTCACGACCGGCTGACCACGGAGTACCGGTTTCGCCACGCGGACGGATCGTACCGCTGGGTGCGCGATGAGTGCCGGCTCCTGCGGGACGCCAGTGGTACGCCGCGCGAAGTGGTCGGCGCGTGGATGGACATCACCGAGCACCAGCGCGCCCAGCAAGCGCTGCGCGAGTCCGAGGAGCGCCATCGGCTGCTGTTCGAGCGCAATCCCCTGCCGGCCTGGGTGTTCGACGTGGAGACCCTGAAGTTCCTCGCGGTCAACGAGGCCGCGGTGAGCTCGTACGGCTACAGCCGCGAGGAATTCCTCGCCATCACGATCGATGACATCCGTCCCCCGGAGGACGTGGCGGCGCTCCGCGCCGCCGTAGCCCGGACCGTCGCGGGGGGCGGCGCCGCGGGCGGTACCTGGCGACACCGCAAGAAGGACGGCACCGTGATCGAGGTCGAGATCACGGCGCACCCGCTGATGTACGGCGGCCGGCGAGCCGAGCTGGTGCTCGCGCAGGACATCACGGAGCGCCAGCGCGCCGAGCAGGCGCTGCGTGCCAGCGAGGAGCGGTTCCGGGCGCTGGCCGTGAGCGCGAACGACGCCATTGTTTCCGCCGACAGCCACGGACGCATCACCTACTTCAACCCGGGAGCGGAGCGGCTCTTCGGCTACGCGGCCACCGAGGCAACCGGCCAGCCGCTCACGATCTTGATGCCAGAGCGGTTCCGGGAGGCGCATCGCGCGGGGCTGGCGCGCTACCTGGCGACGGGGGAGGCACATGTCGTCGGGAAGACGGTCGAGCTGGCGGGCCGAAACAAGGATGGGAGGGAGTTTCCCCTCGAGCTGTCGCTGGCGAGCTGGAAGCTGGGGTCGGACGTCGCGTTCACGGGGGTCCTGCGCGACATCACCGAGCGTGTCCGGGCGGCGGAGGCGCTCCGGGTCAGTGAGGAGCGCTTCCGCCTGCTCGTGGGGAACGTGCGCGACTACGCCATCTACATGCTCGATCCCACCGGCCACGTGGTGAGCTGGAACCGCGGGGCGGAGCAGATCAAGGGCTACACCGCGGAGGAGATCATCGGCCAGCACTTTTCGCGGTTCTACACCCCGGAAGACGCCGCCGCCGGCAAGCCAGCGGCAGCCCTCCAGGCCGCCACCACGACGGGCCGCTACGAGGAGGAGAACTGGCGCGTCCGCAAGGACGGCTCCCGCCTTTGGGCCAACGTCGTGGTGACCGCCGTGCGTGACGAGCGCGGGACGCTGCTGGGGTTCGCGAAGGTGACGCGGGACTTGAGCGAGCGGCGGCGCGCCGAAGCCGAGATCCAGGCGCGCACCGCCCAGCTCGAGGCGGCCAACAAGGAGCTCGAGGCCTTCTCCTATTCGGTGTCGCACGACCTGCGGGCCCCGCTCCGCAGCATCGACGGCTTCAGCCAAGCGCTCCAGGAAGACTACACCGCCCGGCTCGACGAGGAAGGTCGGAGCCACCTGCGTCGCGTCCGCGCCGCGACCCAGCGCATGGCGCACCTCATTGACGACCTGCTCCACCTCGCCCGCGTGAGCCGGGCCGAGCTGCGGAGCGCGCCGGTGGATCTCTCCGCGGTGGCGCAGGGCGTCGTCGCCGAGCTGCGGCAGCGTGAGCCCCGGCGCGCCGTCGAGTTCGTCTGCGTCGATCAAACACGGGTGCGCGGAGACCCCACGCTGTTGCGGGTCGTGCTCGAGAATCTGCTCGGCAACGCTTGGAAGTTCACCGCGCAGCGCCGCCCCGCCCGGATCGAGTTCGGCGTTTCCCAGCAGGACGGCGCGACCGCCTACTTCGTGCGGGACAACGGCGCGGGCTTCGACATGACCTACGCCGACAAGCTGTTCGGCGCGTTTCAGCGGCTCCACAGCGCGAAGGAGTTCGAGGGCACAGGGATCGGCCTGGCGACGGTGCAGCGCATCATCCATCGGCACGGCGGCCGCGTGTGGGCAGAAAGCGCGGTCGACCAGGGCGCCACGTTCTACTTCACGGTGTAGCCACCCCGAACCAAGGACGGGCAGATGAAGGACAAGGTCATCCTACTGGTGGAGGACAACGCCGACGACGAGGCGCTGACGCGGCGTGCCCTGGCGAAGAACAACATCCAGAACACGATCATCGTAGCGCACGACGGAGTCGAGGCGCTCGACTGCGTCTTCGGCACCGGCCCGCACGAGGGCGACCCGGTGGTTCCCGTAGTCGTCCTGCTCGACCTCAAGCTGCCGAAGGTCGACGGCATGGAGGTCTTGCGCCGCATCCGGGCCGACGCCCGGACCAGGCTGTTGCCCGTCGTCATCCTCACGTCGTCCAAGGAGGAGCGGGACGTCGTCAACGGCTACGGCCTCGGGGCCAACAGCTACATCCGCAAGCCGGTCGACTTCGGCCAGTTCGTGGAGGCCGTGCGCCAGCTCGGGCTCTACTGGCTGGTCTTGAACGAGCCACCGCCCGCCGCCGCCGCATCGTAAGCGGCAGGTGAGCAGCATGCGCCGTCGGCTGTAACCTGCGTCACACCTGTTCGCGAGCGCCCGCCGGGGAGTTGCTTCGGGGCACCCCGGCGGTGAGTATTGTGCCCGCCGCCATGACCCTCCCGAACGCTGCGCCGGCTCGGCGCGAATCCGACGCCGAGCTCCAGGCGCTGTTCGCCGCAATGAGCGACGTGATCCTCGTGCTCGACGCCGAGGGCCGCTACGTCAAGATCGCGCCGACCAACGCCGCCCCCCCGTACCGCCCCGCCCCCGACCTGCTCGGCCGGACGCTCCACGACGTGTTTCCCAAGGCGCAGGCGGACGAATTCCTCGGCCTCATCGAACGGGCCCTCGCCTGGCGCCAGACGGTGCATGCCGAATACCGCCTCACGATCGGCGGGGAGGAGGTGTGGTTCGCCGCCGCCATCTCCCCGATGGACGCGGACCGCGTCGTGCTGGTCGCGCGCGACGTCACCGAGCGTCGCCGCGGGGCGGAAGCGCTGCGGGCCAGCGAGCAGCGCTTTCGCTCCTTGGTCGAGCACTCGACCGACGTCATCGCGCTGCTCGACACGGACGGGACGATCCGCTACTCCAGCGCGTCCACCCACCTGGTGCTCGGCTATTCGGGCACCGAGAACCTCGGTCGCGACGCCTTCGAGCTGATTCATCCCGACGACCGGCTCCGGGCGCTGGAGCTGTTCGGCGAGCTGCTCCAGCGTCCCGGGCACGTCGTGCGCGTCGAGCTGCGGGCCCTCCACAAGGATGGGAGCTGGCGCGTCCTCGAGACGGTGGGGGTGAACCGGCTGAGCGACCCGGCGATCGAGGCGATCGTCGTCAATTACCGGGACATCACGGAGCGCAGGCGCACCGAGCAGGACCTGCACCACACGCTCTCCCTGATCAACGCGACCTTCGAGTCGACGGCGGACGGCATCCTGGTGGTGGACCTGGACGGCCGGATCGTGAGCTTCAACCGCAAGTTCGCCGAGCTCTGGCGCATCCCGGACTCGGTCCTCGAGGCGCGGGACGACGCGCAGACGATCGCGTTCGTGCTGGAGCAGCTCGCCGACCCGGAGGGCTTCCGCGCCAAGGTGCGTGACCTCTACGCCCGACCCGAGGCGTCGAGCTTCGACATCCTCACCTTCAAGGACGGCCGGATCTTCGAGCGCTACTCCCAGCCCCAGCGCATCGGCGGCAAGAGCGTGGGCCGCGTGTGGAGCTTCCGCGACGTCACCGAGCGCCGGCGCGCCGACCAGATCCAGCTCGCCACCTTTCGCATCTCGGAGGCGGCGCAGGCGGCGCGGAACCTGCAGGAGCTGTTCGGGGCGATCCACCGCATCGTCGGCGAGCTGATGCCGGCCAAGAACTTCTACATCGCGCTGTACGACGCCCCCAGCGGCATGCTCAGCTTCCCGTACTTCGTCGACGAATACGACACCGACTTTCCGGCCAAGAAGCTCGGCAAGGGCCTCACCGAATACGTGCTGCGCACCGGCCAGCCGGCGCTGGTCACGCCCGAGGTGCACGCCGAGCTGGAGCGGCGGGGCGAGGTGGAGCTCATCGGGGCGCCGTCCATCGACTGGCTGGGCGTGCCCCTCCGGATCGGCGATCGTCCCATCGGCGTGCTCGTGGCCCAGACCTACACCCCCGGCGTCCGCTACGGCGAGACCGAGAAGCAGATCCTGCAGTTCGTGTCCACCCAGGTCGCCATGGCGATCGAGCGCAAGCGCGCGGAGGAGCAGCTCCTGGCGAGCGAGCGCAAGTACCGCTTGCTGTTCGAGACGAGCCCCGAGGCGATGCTCGTCTACGACTTCGAGACACTGCGCATCCTGGCGGTCAACCAGGCGGCGGTCGTGCGCTACGGGTACTCGGAGCAGGAGTTCCTGGCCCTCACCATTCGCGACATCCGCCCCCCGCAGGACCAGGTCCGGCTGGAAGAGGAGCTGAAGGCCCGCCCCGACGAGGGTGCCGAGCGGACGGGGGTCCGGCATCGCACCAAGGACGGCCGCGTGCTGGACGTGTACCTCGTCGCCCGACCCATCGAGTTCGCCGGGCGACGGGCCCGCCTGGTGCTGGCCCGCGACGTCACCGCCCAGCGGACGCTCGAGGAGCAGCTGCGCCAGTCCCAGAAGATGGAAGCCGTGGGACAGCTCGCCGGGGGGATCGCCCATGACTTCAATAATCTGCTCACGGCGATTCTGGGGTCGACGCAGTTGTTGCTCCAGGCCACGCCGCCGGACGATCCCCGCCACGAGGACGCGGTCGAGATCAAGAACGCCGGAGTCCGGGCGGCCGAGCTCACGCGCCAGCTCCTGGCGTTCAGCCGCCGGCAGGTGCTCGCGCCCAAGGTGCTGGGCCTCAACGCCGTCGTGGCCCACATGCAGAAGATGCTGCGGCGGCTGCTGGGCGAGGACATCGAGCTCTCCGTCACGCTCGCGCCGGAGGCCGGATCGGTGAACGCCGATCCGGGCCAGCTGGAGCAGGTGCTCTTGAACCTCGCGGTGAACGCCCGCGACGCCATGCCCACGGGCGGCCGGCTCAACATCGAGACGATCCGCGTCACGCCCGCCTCGGAGCTCGCCGAGCGGCGCCACCGGCTGCCGCCGGGCGACTACGCGTGCCTGGCCGTGACCGATACCGGCAGCGGGATGGACGAGGCGACCCAGGCGCATCTGTTCGAGCCGTTCTTCACGACCAAGGAAGTCGGCCGGGGGACCGGGCTCGGCCTCGCGACGGTGTACGGGATCGTGAAGCAGAGCGGCGGCTACATCTGGGTGTACAGCGAAGTGGGCCACGGTACCACGGTCAAGGTCTATCTGCCGCGCGTCCCCGCGGACGAGGTCGCGCCGTCGCTCTCCGCGCCCGCCCCCGCGGCAGAGCCCTCCGAGGCGCGCGGCGGCCCCGAGACCGTGCTGCTCGTGGAAGACGCCGCGCCGGTGCGCTCACTCGCCCGCCGGAGCCTCGAAGCCCGCGGGTACACGGTGCTCGACGCGGCCGACGGCGCCACGGCCCTCGACCTGGCCGCCCGTCATCGCGGCGGCATCGATGTGCTCGTGACCGATGTCGTCATGCCGGGGATGAGCGGCCGCGAGCTTGCCGAGCGGCTCGCTCCCGAGCGGCCGCGTATGAAGGTGCTCTACACGTCCGGGTACACCGACGACGCGATGGTGCGGCAGGGCGTGCTCACCGCCGGTGTGGCATTCCTGCAGAAGCCCTTCGTGCCGGAGACGCTGGCGCGAAAGGTGAGGGAAGTGCTGGACGGGTGACCGGCTACGGCCGGTCGAGGAGTTGCCGCACGCGGCCCAGCAGGTCCGGCCCGGTCCAGGGTTTGTGCAGCAGCGGCACGGAGGGGTCGAGGGCCGCCGCACCGCGGCCGCTGGGATCCGAGTAGCCGCTCGCGAACAGGAAGGGTACCGTGTGGCCGTCGCGGCGCGCCGCGTCGTACAGGGCCCGCCCGCCCAGTCGCGGCATCACCAGGTCGGAGAACACGAGCCGTACCGCCGCGCCCTGCCGCAGCACGTCGAGCGCCTCGAGCCCGTCGGCGGCGGTGAGGACCTGATAGCCCGCATCCTCGAGGATGCGCTTCGCCGAGCGGCGCAGCTGGTCGTCGTCCTCCACGACGAGAATGGTCTCCCACCCGCGCGGGGCGTCCGCCGGCAGCGCCACGTCCCGCGCCGCGGCCGCCACCTCGGCGTCCACGACGGGGAAGTAGATGCGGAACCGCGTCCCCTTCCCCGGCTCGCTCTCCACCTCGATGCCGGCGCCGTGCTGCTTCGCGAGCCCGTACACCGTGGCGAGCCCGAGGCCGGTGCCCCGGCCGGGCGGCTTGGTGGTGAAGAACGGCTCGAACATGCGGCGGCGCGTCTCCTCGTCCATCCCCGTCCCGGTGTCGCCCACCGCGAGACACACGTAGTCGCCGGCGCGCGGCACCCCGCATGCCTGGCACCGCTCCTGCTCGAGGTGAACGCGCTGCGTCTCGATGTGGAGCACGCCCCCGTCGGGCATCGCGTCGCGCGCGTTGGTGGCGAGGTTGAACAGGATCTGCTCGGCGGCGTGAATGTCGGCGCGCACCTCGGGGAGGTCGTCCGCCCCGGCGATCACGATCTCGACGTCGGCGGGCAGGATGCGGCGCAGGAAGCCCTGGAGATCGGCCACCAGATCGCCCAGATGCATGGGCTGGAGGTCGAGGCTCGAGCGGCGGGCGAAGCCGAGCAGCTCCTTCACCATCACGCGGCCGCGCAGCGCCGCCGCCATCACGTCGCGCAGGTCGGTGTGGGCGTCGGCCTGCTCCTGGGGGAGCGCCTTGGCGATCAGCTGCGCGTTGGCCAGGATGATCGTGAGCAGGTTGTTGAAGTCGTGCGCGATCCCGCCCGTGAGCTGCCCGACCGCCTCCATCTTCTGCGACTGCCGCAGCTGCTCCTCCAGCGCCCGCCGCTCCGTCACGTCTTCGGCGAGCGTCTCGAAGCATTCGATGCGGCCCCCCCCGTCGGGCCGGCGCACCGCCCGCCCCGCCAGCCGCACCAGGATGCGCCGCCCGTCGCGACGCTTCCACATCACCTCCACGCCTTCCACGGCGTCCGCGCCGTCGAACTGCGCGAGGATGCGCTCCCGCTCCGCCGCGTCGGCGTACACGTCACGCGCCAGGTTCGCGGCCAGCAGCTGCTCCTCCGAGTCGTAGCCCAGCATCCGGACGAGCGCCGGATTGACCGCGAGCAGCCGCCCGTCGAGCGTGGAGCGGTAGATCCCGTAGGTCGCGTGCTGCACGAGGGCGCGGCTGCTCTCCTCCGACCGCCGCAGCGCCTCCTCGAAGCGGCGGCGCTCGGTGATGTCGTTCGCCACCCCGATCACGCCCGACACCTCGCCGTCCGCCTCCCGGATCGGGGTGTACCAGATGTCGAATACCACCCCGTAGACCTCGACCATCGAGGAGAACGTGTCCCCGGCGAGCGCGCGGCTCACGTCCGCCTGGGCCTGCGGCACGTCGGCGTACAGCTCGGAGACCGGCCGCCCGACGAGCTGGGCCGGCCGCACACCGAGCGCGTCGAGCCCCTTCCCTTCGACCATCGTGAACACGGCGTCGCGGTCCAGCGCGAACAGCACCAACGGCGCACCGGCGATCACGGTACGCAGCCGCGCCTTGTTCTCCCGCAACGCGCGCTCCTGACGCCGCCGCTCGGTGACGTCGCGCGCGTTCACGATCAGCTGGGCGGTGCCCGCGTCGGTCAAGCGGGCCTGGCCGACGGTCTCGAGCAGCCGCCACGCGCCGTCGTTCGCCCGGAACCGGAGCTGCGCGGCCTGGGGACTCCCGGGACGGTGGATGGCGCGCGACAGCGCCTCCGCGACGGCGGGGATGTCGTCCGGGTGGACGAAGTCGAAGGCATTGCGCTCCAGCAGGTCGCCGGGCTTGTAGCCGAGCACGCGCTCGACCGACGGGCTGGCGTAGCGGAACACGCCGTTTTCCCCAACGATCGTCACGATGTCCGACGCGTTCTCGATGAGGGAGCGGAAGTGCTCCTCGCTCTGGCGCAGCGCCGCTTCAGTGCGCGCGCGATCGACGGTGGTGGCAAGCACGTTCGCCACCGCCTGGAGGAAGTGGGTGTCGTGGATCGTGAACTCGCGGCGCCGTGCCGTATGAACGCCCAGCACGCCGAAGGGCCGCTCCTTCCCATGCACCACGACGCTGAGACTGGACGCGACGCCGTGCTGCGCCAGCAGCGGGGCGCTCCCGAACCGCGTGTCGCTCGCGAGGTCCTCCACCACCACCGCCCCGGACGAGCGCAACACGTAGCCCGCGTGCGAGTCGGCGTCCGCCGGTACCACCGCGCGACCGACGCTCCCCTCGCTCCACCCCACGCCCGCGCGCAGCAGTAGCGTGCGGCTTTCCGGCCGGAACTCGAGCACGCTCGGCCTGCTCCAGGTCCGCGACCGGCGTCCCGGCGAGCGCCTGCTGACCCAGATGCGCCACCGCCTCCTGCTGGCGCGCGGTGGCGCGCAGCTGCTCCTCCGTCCGCGACGTGCGAGCGTCGCGGTCGTCGTCGGGGCGCAACAGCCGGAAGCGGTTGGTGCTCACGAGCGGTTTCACGACCTGAAAGGGCGACGCAACCTTGCACAGTCGTTCCGTTTTTTCCATTATCACGCCCACGCCGCGGCCGTGTGCTGGGTCACGGACAAGACACCAAGTGGAGACGCCGCAATGAGATATCACCGAGCCCCATGACCCAGTACCTGATCCTCCGGGACCTGGCGGTCATCTTCGCCGTATCCCTCCTCGTCATCCTCTTGTTCCACCGCCTCAAGCTGCCGGCCTTGCCGGGATTCATCGTGGCAGGCGTGCTGCTTGGCCCCAACGCGCTGGGCCTGGTGTCTGACGTACACCAGGTCGAGAGCCTGGCCGAAGTCGGTGTCATCCTGCTGCTCTTCACCATCGGGATCGAGTTCTCGCTCGGGCGGCTGCGCGAGATGGGCCGGCAGGTGGTGGTGGGCGGGCTCTCGCAGGTCGGCCTGACGGTGGCCGCGAGCGCCCTCGTGGCGAGGGCGTCCGGAACCTCCTGGCAGATCGCCTTGCTGCTCGGCTTCCTGGTGGCCCTGTCGAGCACGGCGCTCGTCTTGAAGGGGCTCACCGACAAAGGGGAGATCGACGCGCCGCACGGCCGGCTCGCGACAGGGGTGCTGATCTTCCAGGACCTGTGCGTCGTCCCCATGATGCTGGTGCTGCCCTTCCTCGCGGGACGCGCCGCCGGGGGACCGAGCGGTCTCCTGCTCGCGCTCGGGAAGGCGGTGCTCGTCGTGATCGGCGTGCTCGTCGTGGCTCGCACCGTCGTGCCCCGCGCGCTCGCCGAGATCTTGAAGACGCGAAGCCGCGAGCTGTTCCTGATCGCGATCATCCTGCTCGGCACCCTCACGGCCCTCGGCACCGCGGCCGCCGGCGCCTCGCTCGCGCTGGGCGCCTTTCTCGCGGGGCTCGTGATCTCCGAATCGGACTACGGCCACCAGGCGATGGCGGAGCTGCTGCCGTTTCGCGACGTGTTCATCTCGTTGTTCTTCGTCGCCGTTGGCATGCTCGTGCAGGTGCAGTTCATCCGCGACCACCCCCTGCTCGCCCTGGGGGGCGTCGGCGTGATCATGGGAGGCAAGACCATCACTGCGGCCGTCGGGCCGGCCCTGCTGGGCTACTCGGGGCGCGTCGCGCTACTCGCGGGCCTGGCCGTGTCGCAGATCGGCGAGTTCTCCTTCGTGCTGGCCCGGGAAGGCCGTGCCGCCGGACTCCTCGCGGAAGGGCCGTACCAGACGTTCCTGGCGGTGGCCGTGTTCACGATGCTGTTGACGCCGTTCCTGCTCGAGGCGGGGCCCGCGCTGGTGGACCGTATCGAACGCGTGGTGCCCTTGGATCGCCTGCTGCCGGGGTTCCGGCCCCGCGCAATCGCCGCCGGGGAGCAGCCGCTCACCGACCACGTCATCATCGCCGGGTACGGCCTGAACGGGCGCAACCTGGCGGCGGCGCTGCGCACCATCCGCGCGCCCTACCTCATCGTGGAGCTCAACTCGCAGACCGTGCAGCAGGCACGCGGCCGGGGCGAGCCGGCGTTCTACGGCGACGCTACGCGCGAGGAGATCCTGCACGCGCTCGGGGTGGAGCGCGCCCGCATGCTCGTGGCCGCCATCTCCGACCCCGCCGCCACCCGCCGCATGGTGCGCGTGGCGCGCGCCCTGAATCCGCGCATCCACATCATCGCCCGCACGCGCTACGTCGCGGAGATCCCCGAGCTGACGCGGCTCGGCGCGGACGTCGTCATCCCCGAGGAGTTCGAGACGTCGGTCGAGATCTTCGCGCGCGTGCTGGCCCACTACAACGTCGCGCGCCAGGACATCGAGCGCCTGGTGGAGCAGATCCGCGCCTCCCACTACCAGGCGCTGCGCGGCGGCGACGGCGGCGGCGGCGGCGGCGCCCCGAGCCTCGGACTGGTCGGCGGCATTCCCCAAATGGCGGTGGAGCGAGTACGGCTGGGCCCCGACTCGACCCTCGCTGGCAAGAGCCTGGCCGAAACCGGGCTCCGCACCCAGACGGGCGCGCTGGTGCTTTCCGTGACGCGGGGGTCGGACGACATCCCCACGCCCGGCCCTCAGTTTCGACTTGCGGCGGGCGACGTCTTGGCCGTGGTGGGCCAACCTCACCAGCTCAAGGCCGTCCAGCAGCTCGTCGAGGGGGCGGACACCCGTTCCGACACCGAACAGATGCCGAAAAACTAGGGAAATTAGGCATTATCTGGCGAGTGCGTACTCACTTATGCGCGTAATCAGTTATCCGTCATCAGCTTAAAGCTGCACAAGCCCCCCGAAAATCGGCTAAGTTGCGCCTGCGCAACACCCTTCGACGGACAACGGATGACGGATAACGGATGACGGGTACATTTCCGCCATGCCAATCCCCCCCCTGTATGGCCACGAGGGGATCAGAAACCGGCTGGCAGGCGCCATCGCCTCCGGCCGGTTGCCACAATCGCTCCTGCTTGAGGGACCTCGCGGCGTCGGCAAGCAACGACTCGCGCTCTGGCTCGCCCAAGCGCTGGTATGCGAAGACCGGGGCAAGGGGAAGGGCGAAGGGTGTGGGGCTTGCCAGCACTGCAAGCTGGTACTGAGCCTGTCGCACCCCGACGTCCATTGGTTCGTTCCAGTCGAGCTGTCGAAGAAGGGCGCGGACGCGGACAAGCAAGTGGAGCTAGTCGCGGAAGCGCTCGGAGACGAGCTGGCGGCGCGGCGCGAACGGCCGCTGTACGAGCCGCCGTCGGGCCTCGCGAGTCACAACATCGCCTCCGTACGGCTGCTGCTGCGGCGGCTCGCGCTGACGCCGGCGCTGGCGCGCCGCAAGGTCTTCATCCTCGGCGACGCCGAGCGGTTGGTGCCGCAGACCGGCGCGGATGCGGCGGCGAATGCGCTGCTTAAGGCGCTCGAGGAGCCGCCGGCCGACACGGTGTTCGTGCTCACGGCCACGGAGCCTGAGGCATTGCTGCCGACGATCCTGTCTCGCGTAGTGCGTGTCCGAGTGGCGCGCCTTCCAGACAGCATCGTGGCAGTGTTCGCACAGCGCGAGCTTGGCTTGAAGAGCCAACGCGATGTGGCACAACGGGTTGCCGCCGCAGAGGGGCGCCTCGGCAGGCTCCTTGCAACGGAGGACCGGGCAGCCGGTGGGGCCGCCGCAGCCGAGCGGTTCCGCGCCGCTGTACAGGGAGATCCGGTGGGGCGTTACGCGTTCGCGCTCGGCCAGCAGCCGTTCCAGGCGCGCGGTGGGTTCACCGACATGCTGGACGGCCTGTTGGCCCAACTGCGGGACGAAGCCCGGGCGGGCCGCGACACCGAAAAGGTCGTAGAAGCGATCGCACAGGTGCTCGAAGCGCGCGGACTGGCCCAGGGCAACGTGAACCCCCAGCTCGTCGGCGCCGTTCTAGCCGAGGACCTGGCCGGGGAAGCGCCGTGAAGCTGTCGCACGTGGACGCGGCCGGCCGCGCCCGGATGGTGGACGTAGGCGACAAGCCCGTCACCGTCCGCACCGCGGTGGCCGAAGGAGCGATTCGGATGTCGCCGGAGGCGTTCCGGCTCGTGGCCGATCAGGCGGTGGCCAAGGGCGATGTCCTGGCGGTGAGCGAGGTGGCCGGCACGCTCGCAGCGAAGCGCACGGCGGAACTGATCCCGCTGTGTCACCCCCTGGGGCTCGACCACGTAGAGGTCGAGGCCACGCTCGATGAGGCGCTCCCGGGCGTGCGGGTCCGCGCCGCCGCCAAGGCGGTCGGGCGGACGGGAGTGGAGATGGAGGCGCTCACGGCGGTGTCCGTCGCCCTGCTCACCGTCTACGACATGGTGAAGGCGGTGGACCGGGGGATGGAAATCGAGAAGGTGCGGCTGCTCGAAAAGACGGGCGGCACGCACGGCGATTGGCGGCGTGACTGACGTGAATTGACGGCGAATTGATAGGGCGGCGTCAGTATTGCGCCGCACGGACATACAAGAGAGGGCTATGCGTACGAAAACCCAGAAACTGATGCTGCAGGGGGGGTTAATCCTCCTCGGCGCCCTGCTCGTGAGCAGCATCGGCGGTTGGGCACGACGCGCTACGGCGGACGATCAGCCGGCGCCGCTCACGGCGCCTGCGCTGATCGGTGAGCTGCGTTCGCTCGAGCAGTCGCTCGAAGCGACCCGGGGCGAGCTGGCGGTGGCCCGGCTGCAGCTCGAGCGCGCCAACGCGATCATAGACTACTCGACGCACTACGGCATCGCGGCCGACCTGGCCGCGGCGGTGTACGACGTCGCCCTGGCCGAAGGGGTCGATCCGGCGCTCGCCTTCCGGCTCGTGAAAATCGAGTCGAACTTCAACCCGAAGGCCAAGAGCAAGGTAGGGGCGATCGGGTACACCCAGATCCTGCCGAGCACCGCGCGGCTGTACGAGCCGGGGCTCACGACGCAGCAGCTGTACGACCGCAGCACCAACCTGCGTCTCGGGTTCCGCTACCTGCGCGATCTGCTGGAGCGTTACGACGGCAATCCGGAAGCGAAGCTGCGGCTGGCGCTGCTCGCCTACAACCGCGGACCCGGGAAGGTGCAGGAGCTGCTCGACGCCGGACGCGATCCGCAGAACGGCTACGCCGCGGCGCTCATGAAAGGCTATAGACGCAAAAGCTGACCAGCCGGAGATCGACTGAGGTGTAGGGGCGCAGCATGCTGCGCCCCTACGCATTTCAGCAAGCAGTCCCGCACTTCTGCGGGATCTTGATGACGTCGCCCGGCCGGATCACCGACCCCAGGGTCAAGCCGTTGTAGTTGAGCAGCGCCGTGAGGGACACGCCGTAGCGTCGGGCGATCACGGTCGCCGTCTCGCCCGCGCGTACCCGATGGCTCCCGGCGCTCGCGTCCGTGCGGCTCACGCGCCGGTAACGCGGCTCTGGCGGCACCGACCACGCCGACAGCGGCACCACCCGTCCGCTCATCGGGATGATGACCCGCTGGCCGACCCGCAGGGAATGCGCGTGGAGCAGTGGGTTCGCGCCCTCGATCATCGCCACGCTCACGTGGTAGCGCTTGGCGATGTCGGACAGGGTCTGGCCGCGCGCCACATAATGGTCAACGAAGGTGATGCGCTCGGTGACGGGGAGACTGTCAAAGCGCTCTGCCACGAGTGTCCCCCGCCCGCGCGGCACCCGGACCACGACGCTCCGCGCCGGGGGCGTGATGCCGCGGACGAACTGCGGATTCAAGTCGAGGACGGCCGCCACGGTGGTATCGGCGAGCCGCGCGATCACGTCGAGCCCGGTGGCGTCGGGGATCGTGATCTCGTCGAACACGAGCGGCGGCAGTGGCTCTGCTTCGAAGCCGTACTGCGCGGGCCGCTTCGCGATGAGGGACGCGGCGATCAGCTTGGGGACGTAGTCGCGCGTCTCGCGCCGCAGGTACCGGTGGTTGACGAGCTGGAAGAAGGTGCGGTCATCCACCGAATCGACCTCGCCCGGGAGCCGGTCGATGCCGCGCTCGATGCGCCCCACACCGGCGTTGTAGGCCGCGGCGGCAAGGTACACGCTGCCGAGCCGTTCCCGCAGGTCGGCGAGATAGTTCACCGCCGCCTCGGTGGCCTTGAACGGGTCGCGGCGCTCGTCCACCCACGGATCCACCGTGAGGCCGTACAGCCGCCCCGTGCTCGCCATGAACTGCCACATCCCCACGGCCCGGGCGCGACTCACGGCGGTGTTGGAGAGCCCGCTCTCGATCAGCGTGAGGTAGACGAGATCCTCCGGCAGCCGCTTCGCCCGCAGTCGCTCGCGGATCATCCCCTCGTAGCGCCCCAGGCGCGACAGCCAGATCTCGAACCGATCGTGCGAGTCCACCTGGAAGAACTCGAGATACTCGAGGACGCGGTGGTTGGTGGCGAAGGTCGAGACATCGATGTCGAACGTCGGCTGCGCGGATGGCGCGGCGCCGATCGCCGTGCGGCCCTCGGGGCCGAACAGCCGCACCGCTTCGCGCTCCACCTCCTCGCCCTTGACCTGCGGCGCCGCGGGCGGGGGCCGGTCTGCCAGGGTGTCCGTCGCGACTTTCGCCCGGTGCAAGCTGTCGAGCACGCGCTGGTCGGCGGCCGAGTCCCGCGCCGTGCGGGCGGCGAGCACAGCAAGCGAGTCTCCCGCGGCACGCGCGGAGGCGAGCGTGTCCGGCGCCGCGGACAGCGGCGCCTCCCCCCCCGCGCGCCCCCCGCGCGCGCCGCCGCAGGCCGCGACCAGGAGCGTCGTCGCCAGTAATCCCCACCCAACGCAGTCCTTGTTCATCGCGTCGCGAAAAAATTCCCCAGAATACGGTTCGTCGCGTTCAGTACCGCGAGCGCCGCCCCGCGCGGCGGATCGTCCTCCGTCAAATACGCGCCCACCAGCCGTGAGGCGCGCGCCTCCTGCCGTGCCGAGAGGGAGACGATGACCACGGTCGCGTCGAACGCCCGCACCGCCTTCACCCCCAGAAGCTCGAACCCGAGCTTAGGATGCACCACGCGCTCCAGCGCGCGCACCGTGGCGTCGGCACAGCAGCGCAACTCGCCGGCCTGCGAGATCACGCCTTCCGCCTCGCCCGAGAACTGCCGCCCGTCCGCGGCTGCCAGCACGACCTTCGCGCGGCAGCGTCCGCTCGCCAGCCGCTGGAACGCGAAGTCCTGAAACCGCAGCCGCTCCCCGGCCGCCGGTCCCGCCGTCGGCGCCGCCACGCTCCCGCCCGCCTCCCTTCAGTCGAAGCGCACTTCGATCTGCTGCCGCGCCGCCGCGTCCGGCGGCGGCTCGACCACATCTATTTCCAGTCGCGGGCGCCCCTGGGCGTCCCGCTCGGCCGACACCACCAGCATCAACCCGCTCGCGAGCTCGACCTTCAGCTGCCGCAGGTCCGAGCGCACCGTGACCTCCCGCACCGCTTCGCCCCGTAGCCGCGCCACCGCGCCGGCGATGCGTCGCAGATCCGGCAACTCCAGCGGACTCACGCCAGGCGCTCGGCGAGGAACTGCGACAGGACGGCGTCCGGAATCCGCTCTGCCTGGATGAACAACGACGATTTCGAGGTGGCCTCCAACGGGTACAGCGTCCTAAAGGAGCGCCCGGGTCGCCCCGACGCCGACCGGAACGACAGGACCAGCTGCCATGCCTCGGTGTTGGCGGGGCGCTCGGCCAGGGCGTCCACATGCCAAACCTGATCGCCGTGGGCGATCACTCTCCATGGCATGGATCACCTCGCGAAACTTGGGCCCGACAATATGGGGTGTAACTGTAAGTCAGGTCAAGATTTGGGTTCCGTGCCCCGGGGCCGCAACAACCCCAGGAGCCGGGCATCCCGCGCCGTGTCGACGTCCCGCAGCGGTCGGAGCAGGTGGCACGAGAGCCCGAGGGCACGGGCCCGGGCGCGCGTCTCGACCGCCACGGTGGCGGTGGACCAGGCGACGCCGCGGAACAACGCGGGCTGCGGCGCGGCGAGACCAATCAAGTAATAACCGCCGTCACGCGCGGGCCCGAGCACGACGTCGCGCCGGCCCAGCGCCGCGAACGCCGCGCGCACCAGCCGCCGATCCACGCCGGGGCAGTCGGAGCCGATGATGACGACGCGGCGGGCCCCGCCCGCGAACTCGCCGGCGAACGCGGTCACGAGCCGCGCGCCGAGGCTCGCGCCCACCTGCGGGCGAAACGCCACGCGTCTCCCCCCCACGCCTTCGAGCCATTGGTGTACGAATCGTGCGTCGCGCGCCGGCGTGAACCACACCGTCGTGCGGTACCCCCCGCCCGCAGCGGAGCGGACGACGTGGCGCCCGAGCCGCCAGTACACGTCCGCCGCATCCGAGGGTCCGATGTCCTCGGCCAGCCGCGTCTTCACGCGCCCGGGAATCGGCGCCTTGACGAAGATGCCGAGCGCCCTACGTCGCACGCCAGCGCGCGAGCCGGCGAGGCGGCACGCCCAGCAAGTAGAGAGCGATCAGCATCACATTGGTGAGCCAGGTGCGCAGCACGCCGCGCTCGCGGTAGCGCCGCCCCGACGTGACGAGCGCCCCGGACAGCGCGCGGATTTCCACGCGACGCCGCTTCATGCGACGAATCATTTCCACGTCTTCCATGATTTCAATATCGGCGTAACCACCCGTCGCGTGGAACAGCTCGCGCCGGATCAGCAGTCCCTGGTCGCCGTACGGCAGGTGGTACAACCGCTGCCGCAGCGCCTGCCCCAGCTCGATGAACCGCTTCCAGGGCGCGGGCAAGTCGATGGCGAAGCGGAACACAGCGACCTGGGGCACGGGCGCGTCCACGACGGCGGCGA
>QHTX01000163.1:33140-35819 GCA_003220975.1 Gemmatimonadota bacterium
CCCGCGCCGCAGCGGCGCCTGCGTTGAGCTGCCGCGCCCGGCCGGCCGGACCGACGAGGGTGCGGGCAGCGGCGCGTTCCGCCACGGCGAGCGTCCCGTCCCGCGAGCCGCCGTCCGCCACCACGACGTCCAAGGGGACGATCTGCCGGAGGCGTTGCAGATCGGCGAGCAGGCCGGGCAGGTACGAGGCTTCGTTCAGCGTCGGAATGACGACGCCGATCACGGCGGGACGGTCGGACGGTCGGACGGTTGGACGGTAAAGCCCAGCTTCCGGGCGATCGTCGGGACGAAGCTGAGCAGCACGAGCAACGCGCCGGCGATGAGGAGGCGGACAAATACGCGATGGCCCGCTTCGCGCGAGCCCGACAGCAGGGCGTCCGCGAAGAAGGTGTACACGAGCGTCGCGGGGATGACGCCGATCGCGGTGGCGGCGGCGTAGGTGCGCCACGGAAGCGCCGTGAGCCCGGACGCGAAGTTCAGCAGATTGAACGGCACGATGGGGATCAACCGCAGCCGCAGCAGCCACGCGAACCCCGCCTGGTGCGCCAGCCGATCCAGCCCCCCCGACAGGCGGTCGCCCAGCAGCGCGTGGAGTCCCTCGCGCCCCAGCAGGCGCGCGACCCAGAACGCGGCCGAGGCGCCGAGATTGGCGCCCAGCAGGTTCAGGAGCGCGCCCCACCAGAAGCCGAACACCGCGCCCCCCACGAGCGTAAGCACCAGCCCCGAGAAATCGAGCGCCGCCGCGATCGTGTACGCGGCGACGAAGGCGAGCGGCGCCCACCACGGCTCCCGCAGCGCCGCGAGCAGCTGCTCGATGCCGCGGGGCGTGAGCCAGCCGCGCGCGGGCGAGGCCCGCACGGCGAGGGCGGCCGCGACGAGCAGCGCGACCAGGACGAGGAGCTTCGCGAGCCCCCGAACGCGCGGGCTCAGAGCCACCAGCGGACCACGCGCTGCACGAGCCGTGCGGCCCGTGTCCCGGTGTACCTGGTGCGATACCATTCATCGGCGGTCCGCTTCACGATCTCGCTCATCGTCGGGTAGGGATGGATCTCCCGCGCGAGCGCGGGGAGCGTGATGCCGTATCGCATGGCGAGCGCGAGCTCCATGATCAGCTCCCCCGCCCCGCGGCCTACGATCGTCGCGCCGAGGATGCGGCCGTTGGGGCGCGTGACGACCTTCGAGAACCCGACGGTCGCGCCGTCCACGATCGCCCGGTCGAGCTCGCTGAAGCTCGCGCGGAACGTCGCCACCCGCTCCCCGCGGGCCTCCGCCTCGGCGGCCGTGAGCCCGACCCGCGCCACCTCGGGATCGGTGAACGTCACCCACGGGACCACCCGATAGTCGGCCTTCGCCGGGAACGGGGTAAGGGCGTTCCGCACCACGATCTTGGCCATGTAGTCGGCGACGTGCGTGAACAGCAGGCCGCCGGTGACGTCGCCCGCGGCCCAGATCCCCCGCGCCGTGGTCTCGAGCCGGGCGTTCACGCGCACGGCGCCGTCCGCGAGCTCGACCCCGGCCCGCTCCGGCTCGGCGTCGCGCGCGTTGGGGCGACGCCCGGTCGCGACGAAGATCTCGTTCCCGGCGACCCGCCGGCCGTCGGCGCCGTGCACCACTTTGAGGCTCGCCTCGCACGTGACCCGCTCGGCCGCGAACCCCGTGACGATCGTGATGCCCTCGTGCTCGAGTCGCTCGCGCACGAACCTCCCCACTTCGGGATCCTCGCGCGGCAGCACTTCGGGAAGCCGCTCCAGCACCGTGACGGTGCTGCCGAGGCGGTGATACGTCTGCGCCAGCTCGAGGCCGATCGGCCCCCCACCGAGCATGATGAGCCGCGTGGGCAGCGCCGGCTGATCGAACGCGGTGACGTTCGTCAGGAAGCCCGCGTCGTTGAGTCCGGGAATCGGCGGCGCGGCGGGCTCGGACCCGGTCGCCAGCACGATCCGCTTGGCGCGGAGCCGCCGGTCCGCGAGCTCCACCCGCTCCGGTCCGGCGAGCCGCGCGGCCGAGAGGATCACGTCCACACCCATCCCTCGGAACCGCTCCGGCGAATCGTGCGGGGCGATGCGATCGCGCGCCGAGCGCAGCCACGCGATTGCATCGCTCCACCCTTCCCCCTTCTCTCTTCCCTCTTCCCCGTGCCCGCGAGCGAAGGCAATCAATGCCTTGGACGGAACGCACCCGGTCCAGAGGCAGTCCCCGCCGAGCGCCTCCCGCTCGATGAGCGCCGCCTTCGCGCCCAGCGCGGCGGCGCCGGCCGCCGTGACGAGGCCGGCAGTACCGCCGCCGATCACGATGATGTCGTGGGTGTAGTCAGTCACCTCGGGTGGCGAGCGCCCGAAACCGCTTGGAGAGCTCCTTCGTCACGGGCCCTGGCTTGCCGCTTCCGATCACGCGGCCGTCGAGCTTCGTGACCGCGACGATCTCCGCGGCGGTGCCGGTGAAGAACATCTCGTCCGCCGTGTAGAGGTCGTAGCGGTTCAAGGGGATCTCCTCAACCGCGTAGGTCGCCTCGCGCGCCAGCTCGATCACGGCGTCGCGCGTGACGCCGCGCAGGATCCCCGCGTAGGCGGGCGGCGTCTTCAGCGCACCGTTCGTCACCGCGAACAGGTTCATGCCGCTCGCCTCGGCCACGTGCCCCTGCGCGTCGAGCATGATCACCTCGTCGACCCCGGCGGCGAT
>QHTX01000205.1 GCA_003220975.1 Gemmatimonadota bacterium
CGCACGTCGCCACCGACCAGGCGGTAGCTGTTGATGGCCTGCTCGGCACTCACGGCCGTGATGCCGATCCGCAGCGAGTCCACGCGCAGCCCGGCGGCGAGCGGTCGCACGTCCAGCGCCGCCCGGGCGCCCGCCACGAGTCGCTGCTCGCCGCCGGCCGCCGCTTCGAAGGTAGCGACGATGAACACCGGATTGCCGCTCGCGTCGGTCGCGGGGATCGGCTGCTTGAAGAGCACCACGCCGCCCGTGTAGTCGATCTGGTAGTCCACAAACCGGGTCAGGGCCTGCGTCGCCACGGCGCGCTCGGGGTTCTGGAGGTCCCGCGTCTCGATGCGCAGGTATTCCGTTCCCGACATCATGTCCGCGGCGAGTTGGTACGGGCCGGAAATGCCCGCGCCGCGGATTTGCAGCTGCCGCAGCGACTGCGACGTCAGGCTGCCGAAGCCGCTCAGGGTGACTGCACCGGCGGTGACGTGGGCGGCGAGCCCCGTGACCGCCCGCCGGTACTGCGCGAGGCTCAGGCCGCTCGCGAAGTCCGTGGTGGAGAGGTCGCCGAACGCGGCCCAATCGAAGCCGCGCTCGAGCCGGGCCGAGACCCAGTCGCGCGAGGCCGTGCGGGTCTGGAGCTGGCTCGCATCGCCCAGGATCGGGTACTGCGCTTCCGCCAACGGATCCGCGCTGCGGCCGAAGACATCCTGTCCGTCGTTCAGCCGGCGGGAGTCCACGCCGAGCGTGAGCGACGTCCGCTCATCGAGCCGGCCGCGTGCGGTGATCGCGCCGTATGCGTCGGGGCTCGCCCCGACACCCACCATCCCCGAGCCGGTGATCGTCAACGGACGCACCTCGGGGAGAACCTCGAGCGGGACCGTGGCCTTTGCATCGCCTGACCTGAGCTCGAGCACGCCGCGCCGCACGTCGCGGCCCGGCCGCAGGCTCACGACCAGCCAGCCGGCGGAATCGGACCGCCGCTGCACCCCGACGGAGGATGGGTCGGCGTCCGGTCCCACGGGCTCCACACCCGTGGCGCTCACCGTCACGTAGGCCGGCTGCACGACCGGCACGCTCCAGGCATCGAGCACGCGCACTTTGGTCGCGGCCACTGTGCGGCCGTCCGCCACCAGCGTGAGGCGGCTAGCGCTCACCGCGAACTTGGCCGGCAGACCCGTCACGTGGACGCCGATGCTATCCCAGCGCTCGGTGCCCCAGGAGTTCTTCATCTGCGCCCGCAGCCGATGCGGGCCGCGATTCAGCGGAATGGCGATGAAGTCAACCACGCCGTCGATCCGGACCGGTGCGCTGTCGATCGGTGCCGCACCATCGTACAAGACGACCGTCGCGCCCCGCTCACCCTTCACGCCCACATACACCCGATCGACCCCGAGCACCGTGCCGTCGGCGGGCGCGAAGATTGCGACGCCGGGACCCCGCACCACTGACGTGCTGGCCTCCGCCGCCCGATCGGCCGCCGTCCGCGCGGGGGCGACGACCACGGTCTCCGGCCTCGTCGCGAGGACGGTGTCGGCCGTCACCTTACCGGCCACCGGCGCTGCGGCGGGCGGCAGGTCGCGCGCACCGGCGTCCCCCTCCGTCGAGAGGACCACGGGCCGGGGCGGGTTATGAACGACGGCCCGAGCCACCGGCACCGGCCGGACGACGTGCGGCCACGTCATCGCCGAGTCACGCCGGGTGATGACGTACAGCAGCATCGTCGCCGAGTCAGGCCGCTCCGACGCCCACGCGATGATGCGGATCTCGGTGCCCGGCCGCGCTGGCGGGATCGGAATCGCCTCGTTGTCGATCCAGCTGTAGCGCGTGAACTGCACGCCGTCGCGGTACACGATGGCCGAATCGGCGACCGGGCTGAACCCCACGAGGGCGTCCAACGGCGTCCCGAGCGGTTGCCGGACGGTCACTTCGTACCGCACCACCGCATGCCGCCCGCCGACGAGACGAGGCTCCGCGCCGGCCCAAGGCGCGCCGGAATCGCCCGCCTGCTGCAGCGGCACCGCAGAGAACTGGAAGTCCACCGGTGGGCGCACTGCAGCGGGTTGGCGCACGTCAGCGGGTTGACGCACCTGCGTGGGCTGACGCGCTGCCGTGGGTTTAGGCACCTCGGCGTCCCCCGTCGCGACCGGAACGAGCCGGAAATCCACCCGGGGCGTAGTCCAACCGCTGGCCTCGACTGTCTGGATATCCTCGCCCGCGATCCGATAGTCCGGCGGCAGCGTGCGCGGGGCGAGCCGGAACGCGTGCCGACCCGGCCGCAGGTTCGCGAACGAGAACTTGCCGGTGGAGTCGGTCGTCACGACCTGTCCGTCCTCCGTCCAGATGTCGATGCCCGCCAAGCCACCATCGGTCGGCTGTTGCACCCCGGTGCCGTCGCGGTCGATCCACACCTTCCCGATCGCCGCCCTGGTCTCCATCGGCCAGGCGCGCCGCACCTGCACCCATGCCACGGCCTGCGGGGAGACGGGCTGCAGGGCTCCGGCGCGCGCGCTGGCGATCGCCCGGAC
>QHTX01000206.1 GCA_003220975.1 Gemmatimonadota bacterium
GGCGCTCGCGCTCTGCGGCGTGGCGTTGGTCCCGGTCAGCGCGGCGACGTTGCGGGCCCACACCGTATCCCGCACGGTGCTGCTCACCTGTAGCGCGAGATTCACCACCCCGCTGTCGCCGGGCGCCAGGGCACCGAGCGCCCAGCTCAGCACCGGTCCCACGGTGGTCGGCGCCGGCGTCGCGCTCACGTAGTTGAGGCCCGCCGGGAGCGTGTCGGTCAGGACGACGTTGGACACCGGGGCGCCACTCGTCGCGTCGCCGTAGCGCAGCGTGTATAGGACCTGTTGTCCGACCTGCGCCTGGGTCGGACT
>QHTX01000207.1 GCA_003220975.1 Gemmatimonadota bacterium
CGGCGACGAAGGAGCCCGCGTCGTCGCCGGTGGCGTCGGTCAGGGGCGTGCCGTTCCAGCGCATCGATCCGGCGACGTAGGACGAGCCCGCTGGCATAGTGTCCGCGAGCGTAACGCTCGAATCCGTGCCACTCCCCGAGGCCGCGTAGACGAGGGTGTAGGTGAGCACGTCGGCCGCGACTGCTGTCAGCCGGTCCACCTGCTTGGTGAGGCCGATGGTGACCGCCCCGCTCGCCGACACGTCCAGCCGATCCCGCACCGAGCTGTTTACGGCGGGC
>QHTX01000208.1 GCA_003220975.1 Gemmatimonadota bacterium
CAGGGTCGCCCAGTTGGAGAACTGCGTGCCCGCTTGCGTTCCCTGGGCTTGCACCACCGGTGCGGCGAGCAGCCCGACAGCAAAGAGGAAGGCGGCCGCCCCGCCCGCGGCCGCATGGCCGCGGTGGACGTACCGCCCCCTCCGCACTGCGCGGGTACCGAGCCGCATAGAGACGTCGGCCCTAGTTTATGCTGACGCGTAGCTCGAACGTGGCGCTGGCGCTTGCCGCCAGAACGCCGCCCGTGCCCGTGTAATTCCCGGTCACGTTCTGCCCGCTCACCGCGATGCTCCAACCAGTGCTCGAGCTCGTTGAGACATAGGTCACCTGCGCCGGCAACGCGTCGGTCACCTGCACGCTGGACGCGGACGTGCCCCCGGTATTGGTCACGGTGAACCGGTAGCGGATGATCTGCCCGGGGACCACGCTTCCGGCAACGGGCGTGACCCCGTCGTCTAGGAACGCCGCTTTCGCGAGCGTCAGGTTCGGCTTGATGACGGTCAGGTCCATGAAGCCGTCGTCGAACGTCGCCGGCTGCCCCACCGACCGGCCGCGCAGGTACAGCGTATCCTTCGAGCCGCCTGCCACGTTCGCCACGTTGTACACGACGGCGATCGTTTGCGACGCCGCGGGTGCCAGCGTGATGCGCGCACTGTCGCCGGCGACGCCGTTCACCGAAACGATCGTGATGACCGGCGAGCCCGGGCTCGTGGCGAGCAGGTCGAGGTTGTCGTTCCCGTTGCCGTTGTTCTGGACTGTGAACGTGAACGAGTAGCCGTTCCCCGGGAGGTGCAGCACGTTCTGGCCTCCGTCGGGCGTCGTCGCCACGCCGTACGTCGTCGCCGGCGTAATGGTGCTGAAGGCGCTTCCGGAGGTCGCCGGCGTACGGCGGGAGTTGGCGGTGAGCGTGTAAACGGTGCTCACGCCACCTTGGCCGCTCGCCACGTTGTAGACGATCTTGAGTGTGATCGAGCCACCCTGGGCGATCCCGACGGCCGCCAGCGCCGTGTTCAAGGCCGCCAGCGTGCCATACGTCGTGGCCCCGTAGCGGTACCCTGTCACCGTGATCACGCCTGCGACGGAGATGTTCTCGGAGATCGTCATGCTGTCCGTGCCGTTCCCCGCGTTCGCCACCGTGAACGTCATCGTGTCCGCGGTGCTGGGCGAGGCGGAGCTCGGCGTGGGGGTGTTGGCGGTCACGGTCACGCCGGCCTTGAAGCCGACTGTCACTGACACGGAGCCCGAGACCGCGCTGTAGGCGTTGTTGTTCGCGTCAGTGTAGGTCGCGGTCGCCGTGTTCGTGATGACCGTGCCTTCCGGCGTCTGCGCCAGCGCCCGGCCGGCGACGGCCACCAGGGCCAGCGCGGCGAGCACGAGGCTGTGAGTCCACTTCCGGTGCGCGTACATCTGATTCCTCCTATCGGTAGATTGCATCGCCCCGATGCCT
>QHTX01000037.1:0-2640 GCA_003220975.1 Gemmatimonadota bacterium
TGCATACTTCCCTGACTGGGCACTGCGGGCATTTCGGTTTCCGCGCCACGCATATCAGCGCCCCCAGCTCCATCACCGCCTGATTGAATTTCCAGGCTCGCTTGCCGTCTTTGGGCACGAGCGCCTGCGCCAACCGCCACAGTTCCGCGTTCCGCATTCCGCGTTTCGCGTTTCCAAACACCCTTCGTATCACCCGGGCGACGTTGGTGTCGACCGCCGGCACCGGCTTCTCGTACGCGAAGCTCGCCACAGCACCGGCCGTGTAAGGGCCGATGCCCGGCAGCTTGATGAGTTCCTCAGGATTGTCGGGCAACGTGCCCCCGAGGTCGTGCCTGACCACGCGCGCCAGCGCGTGGAGATTGGAAGCACGTGCATAGTATCCCAGCCCATCCCACGCCTCGCGCACGTGGCGCGCCGGCGCCCGCGCCAGTGCGCCGAGATCGGGGAAGCGTTCCAGAAACCGCGGGTAGAACTGCGCCACGCGGCTCACCTGCGTCTGCTGCAGCATGAACTCGGACACGAGCACGCGGTACGGATCGCGCGTGCGGCGCCACGGCAGGTCGCGCGCCGCGCGCCGGTACCAGGCCAGCAGTTTGCGCGTAAAGGCTTGCGCGGTGCGCGGTTTTCGCGCTCGGGGGGTGGACGAAACTGCCATGGCTACACAAGATACAGCACATGGCTAACGGTGCGGCGCTCACGCTCGGCCCCGTGCGGCTGGTCGCGCGTTGGAGCCTCCGCTCCGCGGACCACGCGGGCCGCTTCACGTTCCTCCTGGTCGACATGCTGCGCGGGCTCGCGGAGTGGCGCATCTATCTCCCCCGCACCTTCGAGCAGTCGCTCGCCGTCGGCTACGGCTCGCTGTTCATCGTGCTGCTCGTCGCCGGGTTCGCCGGTGCGGTGACCAGTCTCCAGACCGGCTACCAGTTCACCGGCGCCCTGCCGCTGTACTACGCCGGCGCGGTGATTTCGGAGTCGATGATCCTCGAGCTGGGGCCCGTGCTCACGGCGCTCATTCTCGCGGGGCGGATCGGGGCGCGCTACGCGGCGGAGCTCGGCACCATGCGGGTGACCGAGCAGATCGACGCGCTCGAGAGCCTGGGCCGCTCGCCCATCTCGCACCTCCTGATCCCCCGGGTGCTCGCCGGGCTGCTCGTGATCCCGGCGCTCACGATGTTCGCGAACGCCACGGGGATCCTGGTCGGCTACCTCACCGCCAAGGGCTCGCTCGGCCTCACCTACGGCGACTTCGAGTACGGCGCGCAATTCTTCTTCCGGCCGCTCGACCTGTGGTACTCGCTCGTCAAGAGCTACGCCTTCGCGTGCGCCGTCACCCTCATCCCCTGCTACGTCGGGTACAACGCGCAGCAGGGCGCGGAGGGGGTCGGCCGGGCCACCACGGGTGCGGTGGTGTCGGCGTCGGTGTCGATCCTGCTGCTCGACGCGGTCATCACCAAGCTGCTGTTGACCGCGAAATGATCGAGCTCCTGAACATCTCCAAGCGCTTCCTCGACAACGTGGTCTTGGACGGCGTGAGCCTCGAGGTGCGCGAGGGCGAAACGGTGGCGCTGCTCGGTCCCTCGGGGGTGGGGAAGAGCGTCACCCTGAAGACGATCAATGGGCTGCTCCGCCCCGACTCGGGCGACGTGATCGTGGACGGGCTGCACGTGCCGCGGCTGGGACGCAAGGAGATCCAGCAGCTCCGCAGCCGCATCGGCTACGTGTTCCAGTACGGCGCCCTGTTCGACTCGATGAGCGTGGCCGAGAACATCCGGCTCGGCATCACCGACGAGGCGTGCGCCAGTGACGAAGCCTATTGCACCAACCGGGTGCGCGATTGCCTGCGGCTCGTGAACCTGGCGCCCGACGTTGCCGAGAAGTATCCGGCGGAGCTGTCGGGCGGGATGCGGAAGCGCGTCGGCATCGCGCGGGCGATCGCGGGGAAGCCCAAGTACCTGCTGTACGACGAGCCGACCTCGGGGCTCGATCCCGTGAACGCCGACGTGATCGACGGCCTGGTGGAGCGGCTGCAGGACGAGCTGGGCGTGACGAGCGTGGTGGTGTCGCACGACGTGCGCGGCTCGTTCCGCGTGGCGGACCGGGTGGCGCTGTTGTGGCAGGCGAAGATCCGCGCGGTGGGGAAGCCCGAGGAGATCCTCCAGTCGCGCGATCCGGCGGTGCAGCAGTTCATGGAGCGCGATCTCGAGATGGCCTTGATCCAATCGGAGTCGGAGACCGACCGGGAGACCCATGGACCTGACGTATAAGCAGGAAGTCACGGTCGGCGCGCTCGTGCTCGTGGGCTTCCTGGTGTTCACCGCGTTCATGTTCTGGCTCACCGGTCGCTCGATCGTCTCCAAGGCCGTGCCGGTCCAGGTCGAGTTCGCGAACGTCCAGGGCCTGAAGGAAGGAGACCCGGTGCGCGTCTCGGGCGTGAAGAAGGGGCGGGTGGGGCCGGTGCGGCTCGAGCGCGTGGGCCGGGTGACGGTGACGCTGCAGCTCGACCCCCAAGTGCAGCCCCACAAAGACGCGACCGCGACGGTGGCGGCGGCGGACTTCCTCGGCGCCAAGTACGTGGATTACAACCCCGGCATCAACGACACCCTGCTCCCGGCGGGGGGGCACATCAAGGGCGTGACGGAG
>QHTX01000037.1:2671-5906 GCA_003220975.1 Gemmatimonadota bacterium
ACATCGCGCAGCGCGCCGCCACGAGCGCCAACGAGCTGATCGCGAACGTGAACAAGGGCTTGAACCCCGGCCAGCTGGCGAGCGACATCCACAACACCCTGATCGCCACGCAGCGCGGCATGAACGCCCTCACCACGGCGACGAACGGCCCGGCGGTGCAGCAAACTCAAGCCACGCTCAAGTCGCTCGAGCGCGTGATGGCGCATCTCGACACGCTGTTCTCGAACGCCGGCGCGGCAGAGACCGGCAAGCGGCTCGACACGCTGAGCGTCAATCTCACCCAGCTCACCGGCCGCCTCGCGGACGCCACGGGCTCGCTCAAGGGGCTGCTCGACAAGATGGACAAGGGAGAGGGGACGCTGGGGAAGCTGGCGACGGACACGCTGCTGTATAAGAACCTGAACCAGACCCTCACGTCCCTAAATGCCCTCCTCACTGATCTCAGGGAACGGCCTGGGAGGTATTTGACGGTGAAGGTCTTCTAGGGGAGCAGGGAGCTGGGAGCAGGGAGCAGGACCTCCGACGCGCACTGCTCCCCGCTCCCCGCTCCCTGCTCCCTGCTCTGTCCTACCAGATCGTCGCTTTGACGCTATCGGCCCGCACCATCGCATCCCCTGCCTTACACCCGAACGCGTCCGCGAATTCTTTGAGGTTCGACAGCGGCCCCATCACTCGCCACCGCGCCGGCGCGTGCGAGTCCACGGTCA
Source organism: Gemmatimonadota bacterium (assembly GCA_003220975.1). Taxonomy (GTDB): domain Bacteria; phylum Gemmatimonadota; class Gemmatimonadetes; order Gemmatimonadales; family GWC2-71-9; genus AG41. The sequence continues at coordinate 3,379 of QHTX01000037.1, forward strand.
CCTGATTGCGCAGGTACTGGTCGGTGGACTTGGCGCGCCAGATCTGCGCCCAGGCGAGGAAGAACCGCCGTTCGGGGCCGAGGCCGTCGATGTCGGGTGGCCGCGGCTTCCCCACGAGCGACCGCTGGAACGCGGCGTAGGCGATCTTCAGGCCGCCCAGGTCCGCGATATCCTCACCCAGCGTGAGCCGCCCGTTGACGTGCGTCGCGCTGTCGACGACGGTATAGGCATCGAACTGCCGCGCTACCAAGGACGCCCGCTCCTTGAAGCGCTGGGCATCCTCGGGGGCCCACCAGTCGCGCAGGTTGCCCACCGCATCGAACTGCCGCCCTTGATCGTCGAACCCGTGCGTCATCTCGTGGCCGATCACGGCGCCCATGCCGCCGTAGTTCACGGCGTCGTCGGCGTCCGGGTCGAAGAACGGCGCCTGCAGGATCCCCGCCGGGAAGGTGATGTCGTTGTAGGACGCACTGTATGTCGCGTTGACGGTGGGAGCGGTCATGCGCCACTCCTGCCGGTCGACGGGCTTGCCGACTCTGCCGAGGTTGCGCGCGGTGTTGAGGGTCTGGGCGCGTACCACGTTGCCGGCCAAGTCCGCGCGGTCGATCACGAGCTTCGAATAGTCACGCCACTTGTCGGGGTAGCCGATCTTCTTCCCGAAGGCGCGCAGCTTGGCGAGCGCCTGGGCGCGGGTCGAGTCGCCCATCCACTCGAGCGTGTGCAGCCGGTCGTCCAGGGCGGCGATGAGATTGTCGACCATCCCCAGGGCGCGGCGCCGCGCCTCTGGGGTGAAGGTCTGCTTCACGTATGCCTGGCCGAGGGCGTCGCCCATCAGGGAGTTCGCGGCCTGGAGGCAGCGCTTCCAGCGCGGCTGCTGCTCTTTCACGCCTGTGAGCGCGCGCTGGAACTGAAAGCCCGCGTCCACGAACGGGCTCGAGAGCCAGGGGGCGAGGTGGCCCGTGAAGTGCCAGCGCAGGTAGGCGCGCCAGTCGCCGAGCGGCGCCGCGGTGATCAAGCTGTCGGCGGCGTGGAAGAAGGTCGGCTGGGCGACGTTGATCGCCGGAGTCGAGGGCGCGCCGGCGTCGCGGAGGAACGCGACCCAGGCGAGGTGGGGGGTGAGCGAGTCGGCGGCGGCGAGCGTCATCTTATGGTAGTTGGCGTTCGGGTCGCGCCGCTCCACCCGCGTGAGCGACGCGCGGGCGAGCGCCGTCTCGAGCGCGAGAATTCGCTGCGCCAGGGAGTCGGCTGCTGCGGGGGTGTCGCCTGAGAGCTGCAGCACGCGTGAGACGTATTCCAGGTACGCGGCGCGCAGCGCGCGGGCGGTCGAGTCGGAGCGGAGGTAGTAGTCGCGGTCGGGGAGGCCGAGGCCGCCCTGCGACGCGGTGGTGCCCATCACCGTGCTGTTCTTGAAGTCGGGCGAGGCGCCGAGGTTGAACAGCGGCTCCCAGCCGTGGCGGTGCCCCTGGGCGAGCGCCTGCACCAAGTCCCGAGGCGACGCGATCGCGGCGATGCGGTCGAGCTCATTCTTGAGCGGCGCCGCGCCGGCTTGCTCGGCGCTCGCGGAATCCATGCACGACGCATAGAGGGCGCCGAGCTTCTGCTCGGTCGTCTGGGGTGTGGCGGGCGCCGTCGCGGCGAGCCGGTCCACGATGCCGCGCAGCGTCTCGTTGTTCCGCTCGATCAGCTCCGTGAAGCCGCCGTAGCTCGCGTACTCGGCGCCCAGCGTGGTGCGGGCCAGCCAGCCGCCGTTCGAGTACCGGTAGAAGTCCTGGCAGGGGGCGCAGGTGGTGTCGAGGTTGGCGGGATCCAAGCCGTGATGCCCTTGCGCACCTAGGCCGGCTGCGACGGTGCAAACCAGCACGGGAATCGGCAGGCGGTGGGCGACGGACATGCGAATCCTCCGGAAGAGGGCGGTGGCTGAGAGAAGCTACGCTTATATTCGGCCCCATGCTTTCCGTGACATTCCTCGGGACGTCGGCGGCCAGGCCCACCGTGGAACGGAATGTCTCCGGTGTCGCCCTCGTGCGCGAAGGCGAAACGCTGCTCTTCGAGTGCGGCGAGGGCACCCAGCGCCAGATGATGCGCTACGGCGTGAGCTTCGCGCTGTCCGAGATCTTCTTCACCCATTTCCACGCCGACCATTTTCTGGGCGTGATCGGGCTGATCCGGACGCTCGGACTTCAGGCGCGCGTGGAACCGATGAGGTTGTACGGTCCGCGCGGTGCCAAGAAGGTGCTTGGTCAAGCGATCGAGCTCGGCGTGGAGCGAGTACCGTTCAAAGTCGAAATCGAAGAGGTGAAGCCCGGCACGACTTTACGGACGACGGATGACGGACGACGCGAAGGCTACGAAATCCAGGTGTTCGGAACCGAGCACGGAGGTGGCTCGGTCGGCTACGCCCTGCGCGAGCACGAGCGGCGCGGCCGGTTCGACGTCGAGAAAGCGAGAGCAGCGGGGATTCCCGAGGGTCCGCTGTGGGGCAAGCTGACGAAGGGCGAGCCGATCACCCTTCCCAACGGTCCAACCTT
>QHTX01000038.1 GCA_003220975.1 Gemmatimonadota bacterium
GCGGCGACCAAGCTGCGCGTGGACGTGCTGGACACGGCGACCGGCGCGATCGTTGCGACGCGGCATCTCGGTCCGCGCGAGACGGCAGTGGCGGTGAGCGCCGCGGGGGGGGGCGGGCTCGCCACGTTCGACGGCGACTCGCTGCTCGGCGCGGCGCCTGCGGCCCCGGCACTGGCACGCGAGCCGTTCGCCCCCGCGTTCGCGCTCCCCGACTTGGGCGGCGACACGGTCACGCTCTCCCGGTTCGCCGGGAAGGTGACGCTCGTCAACTTTTGGGCCTCGTGGTGCGATCCCTGCCGCGAGGAGTTCCCGCACATGGCCGAGCTGTATCGCGAGTTCGACCGCCGGGACTTCGAGATCGCAGCCATCTCGGACGACGTGGACCGCGGGAAGATGCGCGCGTTCGTGGAGCAGTTCCGGCCGCCCTTCCCCATCCTCGTGGGCGGCGGCCGGATGAAGCAGGCCTACCACTACCGTGGGCTGCCCTACTCGGTGCTGCTCGACCGGCGCGGCCGCGTCATCGAGCGCATCTTCGGATTCGGCGGAGCGGACGAGTTCCGCGAACTGCATGAGACTATTGCGAACGAGGTGCGTGCTCCCTAGCCTTGAGCAGTGAACGCACAGACCGCTCCCGGCTCCCCGCTCCCTGTAGTAATCGACACCGATCCCGGCATCGACGACATGCTGGCGCTGTTCCTGGCGCTCGCGTCGCCGGAGCTGGACGTGCGGGGCGTCACCGTCTCCTACGGCAACACCGTGGTTGAGAATGCGTACCGCAACGCCGTCGAGATCATGCGTCGCGCCGGGAAGCGAATCACGCTCGGCGTGGGGGCGCGGCGACCGCTCAAGCGGCCTCTCGCGACGGCCCACGAGACCCACGGCGACTCGGGGCTCGGGTACGCCGCCCTCCCTCCGGCGGGGGTGATCCTCGATTTCGTGAAATCGCTCGAGCGTCTGCTCGCGGACCAGCGCCAGCCCGTCACGCTCGTGACGCTCGGACCGGTGACGAGCCTCGCGCTGGCGCTGCGCAGCGACCCGGACCTGGTGCGGGCCAAGGTGGCCCGTCACGTCGCGATGATCGGTAACATCGCGGCGCAGGGCAACACGACGCGCTACGCCGAGTTCAACGCCTGGTGCGACCCGGAGGCACTCGACCTCGTGCTCAAGGCCGAGCTGCCGACGGAGATGGTGGGGCTCGACGTCACACGCCAGGCGCTGCTCGCGCCGCAGGAGATCACCCGCCTCGGCACCGCGGGCGCGCCGCAGGCGCGCTGGATCCAGGACGCGCTGCGGTTCTACATGGAATTCCACAAGCGGGCCGAAGGGCTGGACGGCTGCATCGTGAACGACGTGCTGCCGATCGCCGCGCTCGTCAAGCCGGCCGCGCTGACGTTCGAGGAGCAGCGTCTCGTGGTGGACCTCGAGGAGGGCGACCACCGCGGGCACACGCGGCCTGATCCGCAGGGAGCACGGGTCAGGGTCGCGACGGCGGTGGACATGGGGCCGGTGCGCTCCCTCCTCTCGGAGCGGGTGTTCCGCTGGGCGGCGCGCCCGGCGGCCGCGCCCAGCCGGTCGCAGGAAGCGCGCGCGTGACGGGGGGGGCGCTGCCACGCAAGGTGGCGGTGGTCGGCGCCGGGGACATCGGCTGCGGTTGGGCCGCCCTGTGCGCGTCAGCAGGCTGGCCGGTCAGCGTGTTCGACGCCAGTGCCCGTGGCCTGGAGCGCGCGTCCCAGGAGGTGCCGCGGCGCACGCGCGCGCTCGTGGCGCTCGAGCGCGCGACGCAGGGGATCGTCGAGCGCGGCCTGCTCGAGTTCGCGCAGGCGCGCAGCCTGCTCCAAGCGGTGCAGGACGCCGACTGGGTGATCGAGGCCATCCCCGAGGACGTCATCGCGAAACAGAAGCTGTTCGAGTCGATCGAGCAGGTGGCCGCGAACGACACGTTGTTCACCAGCTCCTCGAGCGGCATTGCGCCGGCCGACGTATTCGCACGCTGCCGCCGCCAGGACCGCTGCCTCGTGGCCCATCCTCTGAACCCGCCGGAGCTGGTGCCGCTGGTCGAGCTCGTGCCCGCCGCTCGCACGGCGACGTCGGCCATCACGCGCGCGCAGGACTACCTGCGCTCCCTCGGCCGCATGCCGATCCTCCTTAAGAAGCCGATTGCGGGCTACGTGGTGGGGCGGATTGCCGCCTCGGTGTGGCGACAGTGTATCGATCTTGTCTTGCAAGGCGTGATCGACGTGGACGACCTCGACCGGGCGGTTTCGCTCGGGCCGGCCTTGGGTTGGGCTGCGGCGGGTCCGCACCTCACCTATCACCTCGCAGCAGGGGATGAGGGGGTCACCGTCTTCCTGCAGCAGCTGCTCGGGAGCTTCGAGGGCTGGTGGGCCCAGCTCCCGACGTGGCACAAGCTCGAGCCCGAGCAACAGCGCGCCCTGATCCAGAGCATCGAGCGGGCGTATCGAGGGAAGATCCCCGAGCTAAGGGAGGCGCGGGACCGCAGGCTGTCGGCGATCCTGAGAGCGCTGGAGCAATCCAGAACTACGTAACGACGTCAAGAGGGAAAACGTCGAGGAGAGCCGTCGAGGGCATACGTCTCCCCTAGACGATTCTCCTCGACGTTCTACCTCTCGACGTTTTTATTTCTTGTCGGACCTCACCATCAAGATCGGAACCTTCGTGATATGTCGAAGCGCCGTGGCCGTGCTGCCGCGGACGACGTCCTCCAGCAGCCGGTGGCCGTGAGTCGCCATGGCGATCAGGTCGCAGCCCTCGCGCTGCGCCGCGTCGGCGATCTCCTTGGCGGGGTCGCCCGCCGCGAGCACCGCGTCGACGTCCAGCCCCTCGGCCTGGAGCCGCCCGCAGATCTGCTCCAGGTAGGCGCGGTCCTCGCGCATCTCCTCGGACTCGCGCAGGTCGAGCTCTTTGATGTTCCGCGCCACCCAACCGTCCGCGACGTGGATGAGCACGAGGCTCGAGCCGAGCCGGCGCGCCAGGTCACGCACGTGCGCGAGAATGGTTTCGTCGGCGGGAGCGTGCTCGAGGGGGACGAGAATTCTCGCGTACATCACCCGACCTTGCCGCGGAACGTCTGCACCAGGAGCCAGGCGTTGAACCCGGCAATGGCCAACGCGACGACGTAGGCGAGCGCCTTCAGCCAGGCGGCGTTCACGAACTCTCCCATCTTCGCCCGGTCCGAGGTGAAGCGCACGAGCGGGAAGACGGCGAAGGACAACTGCAGGCTCAGGATCACCTGACTCAGAATCAACAGCCGGGCGGTGCCACTCTCCCCGAAGAAGATAGCGGTGAGGGCCGCGGGCACAATCGCGATGAGGCGGGTGATGAGGCGGCGCAGCCACGGCCTGATGCGGATGTTCAGGAACCCTTCCATGACGATCTGCCCGGCGAGCGTTCCCGTGAGCGTCGAGTTCTGGCCGGACGCGAGCAGCGCGAGCGCGAACACCGCGCTCGCGCCGGCCACGCCCAGCAGCGGCGTGAACAACCGGTAGGCCTCCTGGATCTCGGCGACGTCGTTGTGGCCCGACGTGTGGAAGGTCGCCGCCGCGACGACGAGAATCGCGGCGTTGATGAACAGGGCGCAGGAGAGAGCGATGGTCGAATCGATGAACGCGTAGCGCACGGCGACCCGCTTCCCGGCCGGGGTCTCTTCGTAGCGCCTGGTCTGCACGACCGACGAGTGAAGGTAAAGGTTGTGCGGCATCACGGTGGCCCCGGTCGGGATCGGCGAGGATGGAGGGGCTCGGCAGGAAGCCCCCGGCGACGGCGCCCAGCTCGGGGCGGGAAATGACGATCTCGAACAGGAAGCAGCCCGCGATGGTCGCGATCAGCGCCACCACCAGGGCCTCGAGCAGCCGGAAGCCCTTGTGCTGCAGGAACAGCACGATCAGGACGTCGAGCGCGGTGATCGCGATGCCCCACGGCAGGGGGATCCCGAACAGGAGGTTCAGCGCGATCGCCGAGCCGATCACCTCCGCCAGGTCGCAGGCGGCGATCGCGATCTCACAAATCACCCAGAGAAACAGCGACGCGGGCCGCGAATAGTGGTCCCGGCACGCCTGCGCCAGGTCCCGCCCCGTGACGATGCCGAGCTTGGACGCGAGGCCCTGCAACAGGATCGCTATCAGGTTCGACAGCAGGACGACGCTGAGCAGCGTGTAGCCGAACTTGGACCCGCCGGCCAGGTCGGTGGCCCAGTTGCCCGGGTCCATGTACCCGACGGCGACGAGATAGCCGGGGCCCGCGAAGGCCAGCGCCTTGCGCCACCACGCGCCCTCGCCGACGGGGATGGTGCGGTAGACCTCGGCGAGGCTGGGCGCCAGCCGCGGGCGCCGCCACCCCGGCTCCGGTGGCCGCGGTTCCGGCGCGGGCTCAACGACTCGGATGGCCATGTTGCTCCACCGGCACCGCGCGGCACAGCAACAGCTGCGCGAGCTCGCGTCCCACCACGCGCGGGTCGCCCGACGGCACGAGCGAGATCGTCGTGGGACCGTTGAACGGCTGCCGCTCGGTCACCGTGACCAGCACACCCGGTGTGAGGCCCTGCTCCGCGAAGTAGCGGAGCCGCGCGGCATCCTGCGTGGCCACCTGCCGCAGCTCGAGCTTGGCGCCCGGCGCGGCGTCCGCGAGCGAGACGAGCTCGGCCTCCTCGATCTCACCCCCGGCGGTCGGAATGGGATCGCCGTGCGGGTCGTACTGGGGTTGGCCGAGCGCACTGGCCATGCGCTCGATCAGGTCGTCCGACACGGCGTGCTCGAGCTGTTCCGCCTCGGCGTGCACCCCGCCCCAGTCGTAGCCGAGGTGCTGCGTGAGGTACAACTCGAGGATACGATGACGCCGGATCATCTTGAGGGCGGCACGCCGCCCCTGGGCCGTCAGCTGCACGCCGCGATACGGCACGTGCTCGATCAGCCCCGTCTCCGAGAGTCGCTTCACCATCCC
>QHTX01000164.1:0-10882 GCA_003220975.1 Gemmatimonadota bacterium
TGGCGGCGCCTGTGCCCCTGAACCTGGTCTGCTTCCGCCACGTCGGGGGCGACCCCGCGAACCAGCGTCTGCTCGACGAGCTGAACGGCTCGGGCAGCCTTTATCTGACGCATGCCCGCCTCGACGGCCGGCTGGTGCTCCGCCTGGCGATCGGGGGAACGTTCACCGAGCGGCGGCACGTGGCGGCCGCCTGGCAGCTGATCCGGGACCGGGCCGGCGCGGCGGCTGCATGAGATCGATCATCGGCGTCGCCGGAGCGATCCTGCTCGCGACCGTGCTGTGGGACGCCTTCGAGACGATTATCCTGCCGCGGCGGGTGAGCGGCCGCATCCGGCTCACGAAGCTCTTCTACAGTGCCACGTGGCACCCCTGGCGTGTCACCGCCCTGCTGCTGCCGCGGCGGCCGCGCGACGCGTTCCTCAGCTTCTACGGCCCGTTGTCGCTGATCCTGCTGCTCGGCTTGTGGGCGACCGGCATCGTCCTCGCCTTCGGGATGCTGCAATGGGCCGCCGGCTCGGCCCTGATCATGACGGGGGGCGGACCCGGGTTCTGGACCGATGTGTACATGAGCGGCACCACGTTCTTCACCCTGGGGCTGGGCGACGTCGCGCCGCGGACCGGCCTCGCCAAGGCCATCACCGTGATCGAAGCGGGCACGGGCTTCGCGTTCCTGGCCGCCGTGATCGGCTATTTCCCCGTTATCTACCAGGCCTTCTCGCGCCGCGAGGTGGCGATCTCGCTGCTCGACGCGCGGGCTGGCTCGCCGCCCACGGCGGGCGAGCTGTTGTGGCGCTATCGCTGGGACAAGAACGGCGACGCGCTGGCGGCCTTGTTGCAGGACTGGGAGCGCTGGGCCGCCGACGTGCTCGAGAGCCATCTCTCCTATCCTCCGCTCGCGTACTTCCGGTCTCAGCACTACAACCAGTCGTGGCTCGGCGCGCTGACGACGATCCTCGACTCGAGCGCCATGGTGATGGTGGGTCTGGAAGGCGGGTGCGCCCGCCAGGCGGCGCTGACGTTCGCCATGGCCCGGCACGCCGTCGTGGACCTGGCCCAGGTCTTCGACACGCCGCCCCGCGAGGCTCTGCAGCCACGGCTCACGGACCCCGACCTGGCGCGGTTGCGGGCGCGCCTGGCGGAGGGCGGCGTGCGCCTCCGCGACGAGGCGGACGACGCCGCGGGGCAGCGGCTGGCGGAGCTGCGACGGATGTACGAGCCGTATGTCGCCGAGCTGGCGCGCTATCTGGCGGTGACCCTGCCGCCGTGGATGCGGGCGGTCGAGCGCCCGGACAACTGGCAGACGAGCAGATGGGAGCGCCCGTTGCAGCCACCGAGAAGCTGTTCTGCCCCGCGGTCGCGTCCACGACGATCACTTCTGAATCGAACGGCCCCCTAGAAGGCCACCGTCAGTCCCGCTCGCGCCAGGCTCTGCTCGATCGGTGCGTCGATCTCCCCGGTCCCGCCCGGGTTGGTCTTGCGATCGATGCGCTGAAACTCGTAGCCGGCGGTGCCGTGTAGGCGGCCGGCGAGCCGCACGTCCAGCTCGAGCCCCAGGTCGATCGAGACCGGGGCGCGGCCGCCGCCCGAGAAGTGCGGCGCCGCGAGGTAATCGGCCCGGAACGACATCGTCGCCCCGGCCCCGATCTCGCTGAACGCGCGCGCGCCCACACGTACCGCGCCCACCGACTGCGCGTCGAACTCGGGATCCGCGCCGCGGTGGGTAATTCCCGCCTCGAGGCTGGCGTAGGCCGCAACATCGTAGGCGAGCCACGCGTCCACCTGCGTGGCCGTGAAGCCTGTATCGGCACTGCTCCCGCTGGTGGGATCGAAGCTCACTCGTGACACCGCCGCCGCAGCGCTGAACCGGCGATACCGCGCTGACAGGGCGCCGCCGATGCCCGTGCCCTGATAACGCAGCGGTAGCTCGCAAGCACGAATTGGGGCCCGAGCGTGACCTGCTGGGCGAGCGCCGGCCGCGCGCCGAGCGCCAGGGCCAGGACGACGAGGGCCGCGCGTCCCCCCGTCCCCCTCACCGCCCGGCCCCCGACGGCTTCGACAGCGGGGCGATGGTGAGCTGCACCTGCTGGCGCCGCGTGACGTTCTCCTTCGCGATGTCCTGGTTGCGCCGTGCGATCTGCTCGTGCAGCAGCTTGTTGTAGAGGATGTTCCCCTGGGCCGGCCGGGCCGCGGGCTTGCGCAGCATCATCACGAACCCCGTGACCAGCGCCGCGCCTCCCACGATGCCCAGCTCGCGCTTCGAGCTGGACCCGAGGCTCGCGCTCTCGAGGCCGAGGGTGCCGACGAGCGCGCCCCCAGTATAAAGGAAGGCGAGCCCCACCGGCCGCCAGCTCTGGGGCGCGATCTCGGTCTCGGGGAGCTCCTGGTACCCGGGGAGGCTGGTCAGGTGGGGCAACGTATCGACGGTGCCGTGGAGGATGCGCACCGGCTGCGACGCCGAGAAGCTGTTCTGCCCCGCGGTCGCGTCCACGACGATCATCCCCGTTCGGCAAGCGTGCCGGCCAGCGCACGTTCACGGTCCCCGGCACCACCGCGGAGTCGACGAGCAGCGAGGCGGCGCCGCTCACCGCCCGCGTGCGGACCCGGGCGGGGCTCGTCACCGTGAAGCGGATCGGAAGGCTTCCCTGGCCCCCCACGAACCGGGCGCTGTCCACCTTCAGCTGGCGCACCACGAGCACCTGTCCCAGGGCCGAGTAAAAGAGGCTCGTGATCTTGGGCGAGATACGCCGCGGGTCAAGCTCGCGATCGGGGTCGAGCAGGATCGTCTGCTTGAACGCGTCCACCGCCTTCACCTGCGAGTCGGTGGCGCTGTAGGCGAACCCGAGCAGCTCGTAGGCGCGCGCCTGATCGGGGCCGCTCATCCGCTCGAGCAGGGCGCGCCGCGCCAGCGCGATCGCTCGGGCGAAGTCGACGTTGTCGTACGCCTGGAGCGCCTGGCGCAAGGTGGCGTTCTGGGACGGGGCCGGCGCCTGCGCCAGAACAGGTTTCGCGAAGCCCGCCGCGAGCACCAGGAGCAATCGGCTGCGCCGCATGCCTCAGCTCTCCGGGAGGAGGGTGTAGACCTTGGGCACCGTGTTGCCCGCATCCACCTGAACGGCCTCGGTGACCGTGCGGTAGCCCTCGCGCAGGATCCGAATCGTGTGCCGGCCCGGCTTGACGGGCCACCGCACGACTGGGGTCGGCCCTGCGTCCACGCCGTCGATGTAGACCTCACCGTAGGGATTGGCGTTCACGGTGATGAATCCCTGCGCCTGCTCGACCGGGGCAGGCGAAGAAGGCGGCGGCGCGGCCGGACGCCGGGAGCGGAGGCGCTCGGTCGCGGGCAGGCGCACCGTGTCCGCGATCCGCACGGTGTCCACGGCAGGGGGGGAAGCTGCCTGGTCGGACGCGGTGCCACGCCCGAGCGCGAGATACCCCGCCGCGGCGATTCCCGCCACGACGACTACGGCGACGACAACGCCCGTCCGCGACCTGGGCTTCGCCGCCGGCGGGCGTGCACGCCGGGCGCTCCCCGGCGCAAGCGGCGTCGTCGGAGCCCCGGTGATCTCCGTCGGGGAGTCAGCCGTGACCCGTACGCGGGGGCCGGCGGCCTTGCGTCCCTTCTTGGGCGCGACGACCGGCTGCTCCGGCCACACCGCGGTGGCGAAGTCCTCCATCGTGGGGAAGCGCAGGTCGGGGTCCTTGGACATGGCGCGCGCGACGGCCGTCGCCAGGAACGGCGGCACGGCGGCGTTCTTGCTGCTCGCGAGCGGTGCCTCCTCGAAGATCTGCTTGTAGAGGACGGTGTGCACCGAGTCGCCGGTGAACGGCAGCTCGGCGGTGATCATGCGGTAGCCCACGACCCCGAGCGAGTACTGGTCGGCGCGGCCGTCTACGGCATGCCCTTTCGCTTGCTCGGGCGCCATGTAGTGGGGCGTCCCGATGATCATGCCGGTGGCGGTGAAGCCGGTGGCCGCCTGCAACGCCTTGGAGATCCCGAAGTCGGTGAGCATCACGCGCCCGTCGTGGTCGAACATGATGTTCGCCGGCTTCACGTCGCGATGCACCACGCCGCGCTGATGCGCGTGGCCCAGCGCGCAGGCGGCCTCCCACAGGATCCGCTGGATGTCCGCGATCGCGAGCGGCTCTTTCTTTTCCAACAGGTCCTCGAGCGACGTGCCCGCGATGTACTTCATCACGAAGTAGTTGAGCCCGCCCTCGCTCTCGACCCGGTAGATTGGGATGATGTTGGGGTGGTCGAGCTTGGCGGCGGTCTTCGCCTCCTGCTGGAAGCGGCGCACCACCTGGTGGTCCTGGGCCACGTCGGGCGGGAGCACCTTGATGGCGACCTCGCGCTCGAGCGCCATGTCGTGGGCGAGGAACACGGAGCCCATCCCGCCCTTGCCCAATAGGCGCTCGATCCGGTACTCGCCCTCGATCAGCCGTTGCAGGCGCTCGCGGAGCGCGTCGATGCTGCCGGTGTTGGGCGAGCCCTCCGCGCCCGAGACATCCGCGCCGCACGAGAAGCAGTACCGGCTGTTCTCCGGTATCGGCGTGTGGCAACGGTAGCACTCGACGGCGCCGCTGTTGGTCATCGTAAAGAGCTGCCCGGACGGAGGGGCACGGAGCGCGGGCCGCCCTTCCTGATCAGAGCCTCGAGCCGCGCTCGTCGCGCCGCGCTTGTCTGGAGCTGGGCCTGGCTCAGCGCCGTGACGGAGCTCGCCGGGAGGGTCTGGCAAGCCTGGTTCAGCGGTATCACGGTCGAGATGCCGATGCAGATCGAATAGCGCGTCGGGACGCCGGCGAAGTCCACCACAACCGCGTAATAATCGTTCGGCGCCAGCGACAGGGTCATATCGACCGTGGAGCCGGCCGTCGCAGCGCTGCCGACGATGGTCATCGCCGTGTCGCCGGGTGCCGGCACGTTCAACACGTACAGGTCGATATCGCTCGAGTCTGTCGCCGCGAACGGCCGGGCGGCAGTCCGGAAGCGAACGAGTTGGGCGAGCGAGCCGGGAACGTTAAATCGGAACCAGTCCACATCGTGCGGGTTCTCGATGGCGAGCGTGTCGAGGTAGGTGTTGTTGGGCAGCCCAGCGAGCAGGATCGGCTTGGTGTCCGCCGCATCTTGTCTTCCTCGTGCGCGTCGCGCGGAATTCGCGGGTCGGATAACGCGTAGCCCTCGGCGACCGTGAGCGAATAGCGGCCGGGCTGGCCATAGATGGTGATCGCGTCTACGCTGCCTGCCGGAAAGTCGTGAAACGCCACAAACGTGGACTCTGCGGCCGCCTCCTTCGGGCGGAACGCGGCTCCCTTGCACGCATGGAAGGACGGGCCAAAGGTCCAAGCGCCCCGCCCGAGAAAGTAGCTCGTGTCGGCGGCCCGGAAGCCCAGGGAGTCGGTGAGGAACGTCAGGAACGTCCCGGGGACACTCGAGTTGAGCGCGATCGTCAGGTCGCGCGTCTGGGACTGCTGCAAGCGATACCAGTCCGCGCCCACGGTGACGTCGCGCGGCAGCACTTCGAACGACAGTGCGGGGTTGAAGAACAGCAGAAAGTTCCAGATCGTCCCCGGAAACGGCCGCGAGGTCTCGAGGTCCACGCTCGCTGGCGCGATCTCGTTCGGCTCGTACAGGTCCCGTCGAATTACTCGGACGGTGTCGCGCGTGAACCCGAACACCCCATTGCCGATGAAGAACAGGGAATCCGTGTGCGCTGGCGGCGGCACCCAGAACCGCGCCTGGGCGTAGCCGGTCGCGTCCCGCAGCGGGGGAATGAAGAACGCATACGGGATCAAGACCGCGTTTCCCATGCTCATCTGGAAGATGGAGTCCACTCCAACGCCATACACCGTGGCGGTCTCGCCATACGTCACGGTCTGGGGCCGGACGCTGTCCACCTCGAGCGGTGCGGAGACCCGCAGGATGGTTTGCCCAGGGAGTGCGCTCTTGTCGAAGTTCGCGGCCGCCGCGCGAATGTCGACGGTCCCCGACTTCACGCCGGTGATGTGCCCCGCATTGTCCACTGTCGCGATCTTGGGATCGCTGCTCGTCCACACGAACGCGACGTTGGGGATCGCCACGGAGTCGCCCGGCCCGCGCACTTGCCAGGCGGTGGCGATGGCGACGGTGTCGTTGCCCCGGATCAGGATTTTGAGGGGGGTGATGCTCACGTGCACCGAGCTGTCGCGCTCGGTGGGGAACACGCATCTCCCGACGGTTACAGACGTGAACAGCAACGCCAGGGCGCCGAGGCCGCGATGGTGTGGCATTCGCCCAGTCCGGCGGAGTTGGCCCTCAATCTAATATGCTCAGAGCCGCCCGCGGCGCTTCAGGTCGAGGTAGCGCGCCACGACCGCCTGCGCCGCACGCTCGGGCGGTACGTCCAGCACGAGCACACCGGCCCGCCGCATGTAGCCGAGCGCCTCCTCGCGCGCGCGCAACAGCTCCTCGGCTGCCGCCTTCCGGAACGCGTCCCGCTCGGCCGTAGGACGCAGCGCGGCGACGTGGTCGAGCTCCGGGTTCCGGAGCGTGACCGCGAGCGGCAGGTGGCGCGGCCGCAAGGACGCGACGTTCGCCACCAGCGCGTCGGACGCGAAGCGGTCGATCACGTCCGTGAAGAGCACGGTGAGCGCCCGTTTGCGATTGCGGGCCGCGAGATAGCGGAACGCGCCCGGGTAGTCCGACTCGACGAGCGTCGGCTCGACGACGGCGAGCACGTCGAGCGCCCGCTTCAGGCCGACCCGGCCGCGCTGCGGCGCGACGAAATGCTGCACCCCGTCCGCGAACGCCATCACCCCCACGTTGTCGTCGTGCTGCGCCGCGGCATAGGCCAGCTCGAGCGCCGCCTGCACGACGTAGTCGAGGCGCGACACGCCGGCGATGTCCGCCGTCAGGAGTCGCCCCGTGTCGAGCACGAGCAGCACGTGCTGGCGTCGCTCGGCCTCGTACTGGCGGGTGATGACCTTGCCGCGCTTTGCCGTGGCCTTCCAGTCGATGTGCCGCAGATCGTCCCCGGGCACCCACTCCCGCAGCGACTCGAACAGCCGGCCCTCGCCCAGGCGGCGCAGCGGTGTGATCCCCTGCTCGCGGCGGCGTCGCGCCTGGGCCACGGAGGCCCGAAGCCGGACCGACACGAGGGGCGGATACACGGCGGCCTCCCACGGCAGCGCCACCACGCCGCGGCGCAGGCCCAGGCCGAGCGGGCCGATCGAGTCCACCACGAACGCCCCCCCCTCCGTGCCCGTTGCGCGTCCACGCCGCACGGGCGTGACGGGGAGCGCTTCCCGCGTCTCGCCGCGGGGTGGGACCGTGAGCCGGCGGGGCGGCTGGGTGCCGCCCAGCAGGTCGGGCCGCACCTCGCGCACGCGCAGCCGCGCGCGCCGCCGCGTGGCGTTGCGCCAGCGGTAGCCGACCTCGCCCCGGCTGCCCACCGAGAACGCGGGCGGCGCCTCGCGCGCCACGCCGAGTCCCCCGGGGCGGGGACGCACCGCGAGCGCGGCGTCGATCCACACGGCGCCGAGCAGCGCGACGTCGGCGAGCAACATCGCATCGAGACCCCACGGCACCCAGAACCCCAGGACGCCGAGCGCGGCGACGGCGGCGCCGACCCAGAGCGCACGGCGCGTCAGGAGAATCACGCCGTCGGCACTTCCGTCTTGTCGAGGATCGTCTTGAGCGCCGCGTCGGCCGTGACGCCCTCGAGCTCGAGCTCCGGGGCGACGGTGACGCGGTGCCGGAGCACTGCGGGCGCGAGCTGCTTCACGTCGTCGGGGATCACGTAGTCGCGCCCGTCGAGCAGCGCCGTGGCGCGCGCCGCCTTGAGCAGCGACACGCCCGCCCGCGGGCTCGCCCCGAGCGTGAGCGACGCGGCCTCGCGCGTGCCCCGCACGATCGCGGTGATGTAGGCCGAGATCTGCGCCTCCACCCGCACCGCTTCGACGGCCCGGCGCAGTCCCTCCAGGCCGTCCGCGTCCATCACCGGCGTGACTCCGTACGTCTCGGGCCGGTCGGCTTCGAAGCCCGCCACGGTGCGCGCGAGAATCCCCTGCTCGTGCTGGGCGTCGGGGTACCCCACGAGCACCTTGGTCATGAAGCGGTCGAGCTCGGCCTCGGGCAGCGGATAGGTCCCTTCGAACTCGACCGGGTTCTGCGTGGCGAACACCGTGAAGACGGCCGACAGCGGGTGGCCCACGCCGTCCACGGTGACCGTGCGCTCCTGCATCGCCTCGAGCAGCGCGGCCTGTGTCTTCGCGGGCGCACGGTTGATCTCGTCCGCGAGCACCAGGTCCGCGAAGATCGGGCCGGGCCGGAAGATGAACTCGTGTGTCCCGGTCAGCAGCGTGACGCCGGTGATGTCGGCGGGCATCAGGTCGGGCGTGAACTGAACGCGCTGGAACTTGACTTCGAGCGCCAGGGCCAGGGTGCGCACCAGCAGCGTCTTGGCGGTCCCGGGGACCCCTTCGAGCAGCACGTGTCCCCGCGCGAGCAGGCACACGAGGGCCTCCCGCGTCGCCGCCTCCTGGCCGAGCACCACGCGTTGCAGCGCCTCTAGGATGCGGCGCGCGTCCGCTGCGGGCGAAGCTCCTCCCACACGTCCTCCACGGCTTGGGCGGCCGCGAGCGCGCGCTCGGGGCCGCCGGGTTCGGTGATGATGCGCTGCAGCCGGCGCACGGCGTTGCGGCCGGCGGCGGTGGGGAGCGCGAGCTCGAGCGCCGCGAGCCAGGCGCGCTGCTCGTCGGGGTGCAGCACCCCGGCCCGACCGAGCCGGCGGCGCAGCCCCGCGACGGTGAGGCCGATCGACGTGTCCACCCCGACCGCTCCCTCGAGGCCTGCGGCAAGCGCCTCGAGGTGCTCGAGCGGCGACCGGCGGCGCCGCTCCAGCACCGGCCGCGCCGGCCCGAAGCGCACCGCTGCCACCGCCAGCCCCGCGAGCCCCACCGCCACGAGCTGCAGCAGCGCCCACCCGCCGGGCGTGCCGGCGAGCCAGCCCACGAGGACCCCGAGGATTGAGCGCTCCTTGCCGAAGCCCTGGTGGTATTCGTCCACACGTCCACGCCGGCCGGGCACGAGCAGCGGCGCGATGAACTCGGCGACCTCGGTAGTGCGCCACGTCCGGTTGCGGAAGTAGCCGACGTCGGCCACCAGAGTGACGCTGCCGCCCCCCCCGCCTTGCGCCGCGAGGCGCACGGCCGCGGGCCGTCCGTCGCCCAGCCGCAGCAGCGTGTCCTGCGCCACGAAGCCGAGCGTCTCGCACTCGTTCTCCTCCACCTCGCCGCCGCGCCACCGCCGGCGCGCCTCGTCTCCCGGACCGCCGACCGGCTTCAAGTAGTCCGCGACCGGTGGCAGGACGAGACTTCCCTCGCTGAGGGGCGCCGTCACCGGGAAGCTGTCCGTCGCCACGAACCGCCTCGCGTTCGCAGTGCGCCACCCCACGCAGCGCGTGAGGCCGCCGCCCGTGCCCGCCACGACGACGGCGCCCCCGCCCCGGACGAACCGCACGACCTGCGCGAGCTCGGCCGCCGCGAGATCGAGCGGCGGGTCGAGCACCACGAGCACGGCCGGGCGGTGCCTGGCTTCCCGCTCCAGATCGAACAGCGGCGTGCGGCGTCGCTCGACGGGGATCCGCAGGCGGGCGAGCACCTCGTACGTCGCGCTGCTCCCGCGGGGGCCGCTGAGAAACGCCGACGCACGGAAATCGAAGTCGGGCGTCCCGCCGCCGCTCCGGTTGCCCGCCCACACCGCGACCCCCACGGCGAGCGCCAGCAGCAGGACGAGCCAGATCTCAAGCCGCCGCAACATGCTCGAACACCAGCTCCGCTTCGGCCGCGAACTCGTGGTACGCCCGCTCGTCGCACGGGACGGCGCCGAAGACGTGGCGGTACAAGCGCCCGACCAGATCGGCGAGCGACGCGCGACCCGAGGGGTCGAGGCGCGCTTCGCCGACGTACTCCGCGGGCGTCTTGGATGGATGGAACTTGATCGCCTGCCGGGCGTCGAGGTCGAGCACGACGGCCACGAAGCGGTGCGCGAGCGCCTCGGTGTAGCGCCCGGCGCGGGCCAGGGCGTCCGCGCGCTCGCGGTGGGCGCGCGCATCCTCGAGCCGCAGTCCCCCAACGGCGCCGCCCGGTGTCGGCGTGCGCGCGGTCGGTCGCGTGACGCGCCAGACGACGTAGGCCATGTGGGCGAGCATCGCGACCAGCGCCAGGCTCAGCACGACGACGAGCAGCTTGAACGCGGCGGGATGATTCTCCTGGGTCCGCCCCAGCCAGTCGAGCACCCGCCCCACCAGCTCGAAGAGCCACTGCAGCGGGCTCCGACCGGAGACCCAGCGGTACTCCGGGCGCGCGAACACCTCCGCGACGGCACGCCGCAGCGAATCCGGCGCGACCGCCTGCGCCAGGGCGGCCAGCTCCGGCGTCAGACGATCCCCAGCCGCTGGCCCAGCACCTGCAGATCGAACGCCTCCCGGCGCACCCTCAGGTCGTAATACATCAGGGTGATGACGGCCGCGATCACCGGGGCCAGGATCAGGGGCAGGATCACCGCGGCCACGGTGAGCACGATGCCCGCCACTGGCGCGGTCTTCATCACCACGTTGGCGATCCCCTGCAGCACCTGGGACGGCAGAATGTTGCACAGCAGGAACGCCACCACCGCGAGCCCCAGGACCTTGAGCTTGAAGTCGCGCGTCAGCTCCCACGATCGCCCGAACGCGTCGAACGAGCTGCCCAGCTCCTCGAGCACGACCACGGGCGTGGTCACGCCGTAGCCGCAGGCCACGAAGATGGTGAACCAGAGGGCCGCGCACGCGAGCACGAAGACCAGCAGTATGCCGACGCCGCTCCCCTTGAACACGGCCCCAGAGATCCCCACAACCACCCCGGC
>QHTX01000164.1:10893-16018 GCA_003220975.1 Gemmatimonadota bacterium
CACGATCGCCTTCCCCAACCCGACGGCGATGAGGGGCAGGATCTTCGAGAGCCCGAGCGCGAGGGCGTCATGCAGCCGGGGGTCGCGGCCGAGGTAGGAGTCCGAGATGATCCGGATCGTGCCGGCGGTCAGCACCAGCGTGGCGGCGTAGTAGACGATCACCACCGGGACGAGGTACAGCAGCGTCCGCAACGCGTTCGTCAGGTCGCCGAGTGCGCGCAGGTCGCCGAACGCCCGCAGGCCGACGTACACGAAGAGCACGACCGGCACGGAGAGGGCGACCAAGGCGAGCTTCAGAAACAGCCCGAAATGACGGCGGTAGATCATGAGGGCGCCGTCGAGGATCTCCCCGAAGTTCATGGGACGGATGTCGGCCATCTGCCACTCGCTCCGATAGCGGGGTGGCGATAAGATGGGGACGTGAACGCGCCCGCGCGAGACCGGCCGGAGCCGGCGGCGACCCTGCGGCAGCAGCTCGGCATCGAGACACCCGAGCATGTCGCGGTCCACTTCGAGCTCGCGGGTGTCGGGTCGCGGACCGCCGCGGCGCTCCTCGACACCGTGGTCGCGGTGTTCGCCCTCGTGCTGCTCGGCTGGGCCGCCGTCGCCCTCCTGGGCGGCGGGGGCGGAACGCTCGCGCGCTGGGTGATCGCGCTCCTCATCCTCGCCTTCACGTTCGGACTGCTCGGCTACTTCGTCCTGCTCGAGGCGTTGAACGGCGGCCGCACGCTCGGCAAGCAGGCGGTCGGGATCCGCGTCGTGATGGAGACCGGTCACCCGGTCACCGCCACCGCCGCCGTGGTGCGCAACCTGTTCCGCCTGATCGACTGCTACCTGCCCGTCCTGCCGTTCCTGCCCGGGCTCGCGATGATCTTCCTGCACCGGCGCAACCAGCGGCTCGGAGACGTGGTGGCGGGCACGATCGTGGTGCGCGACCGCCCGACCGAGTGGAGCCTCGGTGCCGTGCCGGCCGCGCCCGACGAGCCCCTCGAGGCCGGCCCGCCGGACCTGTCCGACGACGAATTCCGCCTGCTCGACCAGTTCCTGGCCCGCGCCGGCGAGCTCGACCCGGCGGTGCAGACGCGGCTCGCGACCGAGCTCGCACGCCGCTTCCAGGAGCGAGTCCCGCGGCGCACCGCCGACGCGGACGCCTTTCTCGCCCAGCTCCACGCCCAGGAGCAACGCAAGCGACGCAGCCGGTTCGGCACCCGGGCGCAGGCGGGCGCCGTCGGCCGTACTACCGTCACGGCCGAGCGTTTCGTCGAGCGGAAGCGGGAGGCGTGGGAGCAGTTCTACCGTCTGGCGAGCCAGGTCGAGCGCTCCGGCGTGAGTCAGCTGGCGTCCGATGAGATCCCGGCGTTTTCCGCCCGGTACCGGGAGGTCGCGGCCGACCTGGCGCGCGCCCGCACCTATCGCGTGGACCCGCGCGTGATCGAGTATCTCGAGCGCGTGGTGAGCGCGGGCCACAACGCGCTGTACCGGACGCGGGGACGGCGCCGGGCGCCCCTGTTCCGCTACCTGGTCCGGGATTTCCCGGCGGCGGTGGTCCAGTCGTGGGGCTACGTGCTTGCCGCGTTTCTCCTGTTCGCGGTGCCCGGGGCGATCGGGTACGCGATCATCCGCGCGCACCCGGAGCAGGCGGAGGAGTTGCTGCCGCCGGTGATGGTCAGCCGCGCCGAGCAGGCGGCGGAGCGCCAGGCGAAGGGGCTGGGGTACGCCCAGTCGCGCGAGGAAGACCTACCGGTGATCGCGTCCGCGATCATCAGCAACAACGTCAGCATCGCGTTCTGGGCGTTCGTGGGCGGAATCCTCGCCGGGCTGCCGACGGTGCTGGTGCTCGTCACCAACGGCCTGAGCCTCGGGATGGGGTTCGGCCTGTTCGTCAACTATCACGCCGGCGGCTATCTCGCGACGTTCGTGGCGGGGCATGGCGTGCTCGAGCTGACCGCGATCTTCATCGCGGGCGGCGCCGGGTTCCGGGTGGCGGGCGCGTTGCTCGTGCCCGGAGACCGCACGCGCCGGGACGCGCTCGTCGTCGAAGGCCGGATCGCCGCGCGCATGGTCGGCGCGGTCGTGACGCTGCTGGCCATCGCGGGCACGATCGAAGGGCTGCTCTCGGCGAGCGATGCGCCGGCGGGATTGAAGTACCTCACCAGCGCGTTGTCGGTCGTGCTGCTCGCGATCTACGGCGCGAGCGGCTTGGGGTATCTGCGCGCCACCGCTAGGCCCGGAGCCCCAGCTGCCGGCTGAGCACTTCGAGGTCGAAGCCTTCCTTGCGGACCCGAAGATCGTAGTAGAAGAGAGTGAACACGCACGAGATCAGCGGATAGATGAGCAGCGACACGAACGCGGCGAGCAGCGTCACGAGGGCGTCGAGCCCCCCCGCGAGCGCCGCGACGAACCCGCCGAGCGCCCCGGCGCCCAGGAAGACCAACAGGATCAGGGACACCGAGACCACCCACAGGACCAGCGCCTTCAACTTGAATCCCTTGGTCAGATCCCACGAGCGGCGCAGCGCGTCCCCCGCCGAGCCCGACTCGAGCGCTGCCACTTCGGCCGCCACGGAATAGCCGCAGGCCACGACGACCCCGGGGATGACGAGGGCGATTAACGCCAGGAAGGTCAGGAGACCCCCCAGGAGGTTCGCCCCGAAGATGGCGGCGAGCCTGCCGCCGGCGAAGCGCAGCGCGTCGCCGAGCCGGGGCGTCCTGCCGAGGTAGGCCTCCGAGACGATGCGCACGGTCGCCCCGGTGACGAGCATGCTGCCGATCGCGGTCAGCACGCGGTCGAGGAGGTTCAGCCCCGGGTGTCGCAAGGTGCCGCCCGCCAGGTCCATGTAGACGTCCATGGCCGTGGGGAGGCCCTCGCACACGACCGCGATCCCCAGGATGAGGGCGAAGTGGCGCCGCAGCAGCGCGAGCGACCCGTCGAGGATTTCCCCGACTGACAGCGGACGAAGCTGATACGTCATCGCCACCGATTCCGGCGCGCGGGCCAGCGTAGCCAGCGCGGGCTGGTCCACACCAGCCGGCGGGCATGCCACCACCGCGCGGGGGAGAAGCGCGGCCGGTGCCGCCGACTCACGCGTCCACGTGTTGCAAAATCTGGCGCATCTTGCGCGCCAGCGCCTCGATCTGCTTCAGACTCCCCACCGTCTCCGCGTCGAGCTGCTCGGCGTTGAGCAGCAGCAACTGGGTCTCCGCGAGGATCGCGGCCAGCGGGTTGGACAGGTCGTGCCGAAGCGTATGCAGCCGGTCGCGCGCCTCGGCCATCAGAGCAGCGAGCGGTACAAGTCGCGCAGGTGGTGGTCCCGCAGGTCGCGCACCGACTGCCACAGGTCCTGCTCCGACGTGGCGCAGAAGATTTCCGCCGTGGACCGTTCGGCCTCGGTATCCGGAGCCCCGAACAGGACCCGGCCTCGCCAGATGCCGTCCTCGGTGCGGCGCACCTGGAGGCGGATGGCGATGAGTTGTCCGTCGAATCGGATGGGGGGAAGGTCGTGAACGACCGCTTCGCTCGAATCGGCTGGGTTGTAGCGTGCCGGTTGTGCGGGCATGCGGCGCCCTAGGGCTGGTTTGTGCAAAGATATACGAACGGCGGACTTACGCAATACGTTCAGGGAGCCGGGAGCAGGGAGCAGTACCTTCCGCTGCACCGCAGCATCCTGCTCCCTGCTCCCGGCTCCCTGCTCCCTTCAGATTTTGAACGGCACCGGCGCGAACGTGACGAGGAAGAGGATTAGTCCCGCCCACGCGAGTCCGCGGCGCGACGGCGGGAGCGGGCGGTGCGCGTCGAGCACGGGAGGGTGACCGAGCCGGCCGCGCGACAGGAGCAGCACCAGCAGCCCCCACAGCAGCCACCCGCGCCAGTACCAGCCTAACAACAGGATCAGCGTCCAGAACGCAAGAGCGATCCGCTGGTGCCACCGCGGCAACGCCGCGTAGAGGACGTGCCCGCCGTCGAGCTGCGAGATCGGCAGGAGATTGTACATGGTCACGACGATCCCCAGCCAGCCGGCGAACGCCATCGGGTCGAGCAAGATCGCGGGCGCCGAGCCGTGGACGAGATGGCGCAACATCAGCGTGAGGAGCGAGTCACCTACGGCGACCGTGTCCGTCCCCATGGCGACGAGCATTCCCGCGTCCGGTCCGTGGCCCGGGAGGGCGTGACTGAGTCGCAGTCCCAGCCACAGCACCGGGATGGCCACGACGAGTCCGGCGATCGGCCCCGCGATCCCGACGTCGAGCAGCTGGCGGCGGTCCGACACCAGCGTGCGCAGCCGGATGAACGCTCCCATCGTACCGATCGACCACGGCACGAACGGGACCGGGATGAAATAGGGTGGGGACACGTCGAGGTGATATCGCCCCGCCGCGAGATAGTGCCCGAGCTCGTGGCACAACAAGATCGCCAGCAACGGGACCGAGAATCGCAACCCCGTCGCCCAGGCTTGCAGGAAGTGGCGCGGGAACGCGTAGGTGCCGGTGATCAGCGCAAACGGGTTCGGATCGAAGGGGATCCTGCCGTCGAACACCGCGCCCACGAACGTCGTCGTGAAGAGCGTGGCGAGGAACAACGCCACGTGCAGCCCCCAGCGCTCGCGCCGCCGCGTCAGCCGCCGGGTGAGCACCAGGTGGCGCCCGTCCGGCTCGTCCGACCAGTAGTAGCTCCCCGGCCAGTGCGCCAACGCGGCCGCGAGCGCCGCCGAGGGGCCGGCGTGCCCCGGATGTACAAGCGCATCAATGACTTCCCGGTCCGGAAGGGGGGTCGTCCGCCAAGCCAGGAGGAACTCGCTCAGATCCATCGGCGCTCTTGACTCGGGGTTCGGGGCGCCCTACTATAGCTCACTCGCACTCCTTCGAATCGAATTCCCAAGATTCCATTTTCAACGCGCTCACTCCCCTACCTTGGGGTCTCGCCCGCCGTAGAGCAACGGAGCAAAGGCACACGTGGATATCGCTGAATTGAAGCGGAAATCCGTCGCGGAACTGCACGCGATGGCCGAAACCCTGAACATCACCAACTACTCAGGGCTCCGCAAGCAGGATCTCATCTTCCGCATCGAGCAGTCGCTTCTCGACTCCGACACCGTACTGCGCGGCGAGGGCGTGCTGGAAATCCTCCC
>QHTX01000164.1:16043-29988 GCA_003220975.1 Gemmatimonadota bacterium
TTCCTCCGCAGCCCGGACTGGAATTACCTGTACGGCCCGGACGACATCTACGTCTCGCCCAGCCAGATCAAGCGGTTCGACCTCCGCACCGGCGACACGATCATGGGGCAGGTGCGACCGCCCAAGGAAGGCGAACGTTACCTGGCGCTCCTCAAGGTCGAAACCGTCAACGGCGAGGAGCCCGAGAAGGCGAAGCACCGCGTCGCGTTCGACAACCTGCGGCCGCGCTACCCCGAGGAGCGCATCCGCCTCGAGCGCAAGGACGGCGACCTCTCGATGCGGGTCATCGACATCCTCAGCCCCATCGGGAAGGGTCAGCGGGGCCTGATCGTGTCGCCGCCCAAGGCGGGCAAGACGATCCTCCTCCAGAAGCTCGCCAACTCCATCATCGAGAACCATCCCGAGATCTACCTCATCGTGCTGCTGATCGACGAGCGGCCCGAGGAAGTGACGGACATGGAGGAGAACGTGAAGGGGCCGAACGTCGAGGTGATCTCCTCCACGTTCGACGAGCCGGCGGACCGTCACGTCCAGGTCGCCGACATGGTGATCGAGAAGGCGAAGCGGCTGGTGGAGCACGGCAAGGACGTCGTGATCCTGCTCGACTCGATCACCCGCCTGGGCCGGGCCCACAACGTGGTCGTGCCGCACTCCGGTAAGATCCTGTCGGGCGGCGTGGACGCGAACGCGCTCCAGAAGCCGAAGCGGTTCTTCGGCGCGGCCCGCAACATCGAGGCGGGCGGCTCGCTCACCATTATGGCGACCGCGCTGATCGACACCGGATCGCGCATGGACGAGGTGATCTTCGAGGAGTTCAAGGGCACGGGCAACTCGGAGGTCATCCTCGACCGCCGGATCGCCGAGCGGCGCACCTTCCCGGCGATCGACGTGCAGCGCACCAGCACCCGCAAGGAAGAGCTGCTTCTCACGAAGGAAGAGCTCAACAAGGTCTACCTGCTCCGCAACTTCCTCGCCGACATGCCCCCCGTCGAGGCGATCGAGTTCCTGCTCGAGCGACTCAAGCGCACGAAGAACAACGTGGAGTTCTTCGGGACGATGTCGCAAGGGTGACGGGCCGGCTGCTGGGCGTCGACTGGGGCGAGCGCCGCATCGGGCTCGCTCTGTGCGACGAATCGCAGGTCCTCGCGCAACCGCTCACCACGCTCACCCGCCGGGCCGGCAAGCGCTTCCCCATGCGCCAACTGGTCGCCCTGCTCGAGACCCATGCGGTGACGGGCGTAGTCGTGGGCCTGCCGCTCGACGAGCGGGGCGACGAAGGCGCACCCGCGCGATCGGCCCGCCAGCTCGCCGCCGCCATCGGCCGGCAGACGGGGCTGCCGGTGGCGCTGTGGGACGAGCGGTTCACCACGGCGCGCGTGCTGGCGGCGGTGCGGGAGATGGGCGGGGAGACGCGGGGGCGGAAGGACGACGTCGACGCGCTCGCGGCGGCGCTGGTGCTGCAGCACTATCTCGACGCGAGGCGGGGGGGAGTTACGTGAGAGCGATTGCGGATTGGCGATTGCGGATTGCGGATTGGACGCACGCCTTTCGAATCCGCAATCCGAAATCCGCAATCCGCAATTGCCTGCTCTTCAGCCTCGCCGCCTGCGGTTCCCCCGACGGCCCCCACGTCACCGTCACCATCCCCTCGGGCGCTCCACTCGACGCCGCCGTCGACTCCCTCGCCGCGAGCGGCGTGATCGGTCATCCCGGCCCGTTCCGGCTGTACGCCAAGCTGCGCGGGCTCGGCGGCTCCCTCAAGAGCGGCGTGTATCTGCTGCGCCAGGACGAGTCGTGGGCGGACGTGGTGGCGGCGCTGGAGCGCGGTCGCGGGGTCGAGCAGCGCTTCATCGTGCGCGAGGGGCTGCGCCTCACCGAGGTGGCCGAGCTGGCGCAGCAGGAGCTCGGGATCCCACACGATTCATTCGTCGCCGCCGCCCAGGACGCCGCGCTGCTCGCCGGGCTCGGTCTCCCCGCCGGGACGACGAGCGCCGAAGGCTACCTGTTCCCTACGACGTACCTGCTGCCGCTGCGCATGGGGGCGCGCGAGCTCGTGCAGGTGATGACGCACCAGTTCATCGGGCAGTGGACGCCGGAGTGGCAGGCGCGGCTCGATTCGCTGCACTTGTCGCGGCACGAGCTGGTGACGCTGGCGTCGATCATCGAGGCCGAGGCGCGTTACGGTCCCGACCGGCCGTTCATCTCCGCGGTGTACCAGAACCGGCTGCAGCGCCGGATGCGGCTCGAGGCGGACCCCACGGTCAGCTACGCCTACGGGCGGCGGCTGAAGCGGGTGTGGGAGAAGAACCTGGCGGTCCGGTCGGCCTACAACACCTACCTCCACGCCGGGCTGCCGCCCGGACCGATTGGCCAGCCGGGACGCGCCAGTGTCGTCGCGGCGCTCTACCCGGCCGACGTGCCGTTCCTCTACTTCGTGGCGCAGCCCGACGGGAAGCACATCTTCTCGGCGACCTACGCCGAGCACGAGGCGGCGATCCAGCGCGTCAAGCAAATGCAGCGCGCAGCGCGCGCGTCGCGGCGGCAGGGTCGTTAGCCTCCCCGCCCCACACGGCCCCGATGACGGCGACGCCCGCCGCTCCGGCTTTCGCGAGTGCGCCGACGTTGGCCGGGGTGATCCCTCCGATCGCGATCACGGGGAGCCCGGCCGGCGCGAGCCGTGCCAGCGCCGCGAACCCCTCGGGTCCGAGCGGGGTCCCGGCGTCCGCCTTGTTGCCGGTAGCGAAGCAGGGACCCACGCTCCAGTAGTCCGCGGGCCAGGCGCCCACCCGTGCGGCTTCGGCGGGCGACCCCACCGAGATGCCCAGGACGAAGCCGTGGGGCAAATGGGGCCGCAGCCGATCGAGCGGCGGGTCGTCCTGACCGAGGTGGGCACCAGCCGCCCCGGCGGCGAGCGCGACATCCACTCGATCGTTGACGATCACGGGGACACTCAGCGCGCCGACCAGCGCCCGGGCGAGCGCGAGGGTGTCGCGCGGCGGCGCGTCCTTCATCCTGACCTGCACCATGGTCGCCCCCGCCCCCCCCGCGACCGCCCGGCGGCAGGCGTCCACGACGGACCGCCCCTTGAGAAGCGCGGCGTCCGTGATCACCATCAAGCGCAACTGATCGGCGAGAGCCATGAGCAAAATCCTGCGCGGGCTGCGCGGCGCGACCACCGCGGCGGCCAACACCCGGGAAGCGATCCTCGAAGCCACGGCGGAGCTGTTGCGCGCGCTCCAGGAGGCGAACGGATTCCAGCCTGACGAGGTGGAGAGCGCGATCTTCACGTCCTCGCCCGATCTCACCGCCGAGTACCCGGCGCGGGCCGCGCGCCTGCTGGGCTGGCGCGACGTGCCGCTACTCGGCACCGCCGAGGTCGCCGTGCCCGATGGCCTGCCGCGCTGCATCCGCGTGCTGCTGCACTTCTACACAGCCAAACCGCAGCGCGAGCTGAAACATATGTACCTGCGCGACGCGGCCAAGCTGCGGCCGGACCGGCGCGGGCCGTGACGACGGCCACTGCCTCGCGCAGCGTCGTCGTCTCCGCGAAGGGGGCCGCCCGCTGGCAGGGGGGTCACCCCTGGATCTATCGGACCGACCTGTACGACGAGCCGCGGGATGCACCAGGCATCGTCGCGGTCACCGACCGCCGTGGCCGGCACCTCGGCCAGGCGCTGTATTCTCCCAAGTCGGAGATCCGGCTGCGGTTGCTGACGCGCGGGCGCGAGCCGATCGACGCCGGCTGGTGGAGCGAGCGGATCGCCGCGGCGCTGGCCCGGCGGACCGGCATTCCCGCTACGGCGTACCGCGTGGTCCACGCCGAAGGCGATGGGCTGCCGTCGCTGGTCGTGGACCGCTACGGACCGTACGTCGTCGCCCAGCTGCTCTCCGCCGGGCTCGAGCAGGCCCGGGACGACGTCGTCTCGGGAATCCGCGCGGCGCTCGCGCCCCAAGGCATCCTGCTCCGCAACGACGCGCCGATCCGGCGCCATGAAGCGCTGCCGCTCGAAGTGGTCTCGGCGTTCGGCAGTGTGCCCGACACGCTCGCCGTCGAGGAGCACGGGATCCGCTACCTCGCCGCGCCCCACACCGGCCAGAAGACGGGCGCGTTCCTCGACCAGCGCGAGAACCGCGTGCTCGTGGCCGAGCAGAGCGGCGCCGGCCGCGCGCTCGACCTCTTCACCTACCACGGGTCCTTCGCGCTGCACCTGGCGCGCCGCGCGCGCGAGGTGATCGCCGTGGACTCGAGCGCCGACGCCTTGACGCGGGGACGCGAGAACGCTGCGCTCAACGAACTCGCGAACATCGCGTGGCGCGAGGCCAACGCCTTCGACCTGCTGCGCGAGCTCGAGCGCCGGGACGAGCGGTTCGACACGATCGTGCTCGACCCACCCGCGTTCGCGAAGACCAAGCAGAGCGTCCCCCGCGCGCTCGCGGGCTACAAGGAGATCAACCTCCGCGCGATGCGGCTGCTCACCTCCGGCGGCGTGCTCTTCACCTGCTCCTGCTCCTACCACGTGAACCGGGCCGTCTTCGCGGACATGCTCGCGGACGCGGCGCGCGACGCCGGGCGCCGCCTCCAGCTCCTCGCCCAGACGGGCGCCGCCCAGGATCACCCCGAGCTCGTCAACGTGCCGGAGACCGGCTACCTGAAGGGCGCGCTGCTCCGGGCCGTTGACTAAACCACGGTCCCTTACAACCTTGCAGTCCTGCCCATGCCGGCGTCCGCCCTAGTCCGCCGCGTGCTATTCGGCCTCCTCGCCGCCAACCTGGTGGTCGTGGGAGCCAAGCTCGCCGTCGCCATCGCGTCCAAGTCCCTGGCGGTGTTCGGCAGCGCCCTCGACTCCTCGGTCGACGCGCTCAACAACGTCCTCGCCCTGATCGTGGTGCGCGTGGCCGCCAAGGCGCCCGACGAGGACCACCCCTACGGCCACGGCAAGTTCGAAACGCTCGGCGCCCTCGCCATCGTCGGCTTCCTGTCGGTCACCTGCTTCGAGCTGGTGCGTGGGGCCGTCAACGACCTCGCGAGCGGGACCCGGCGCGTCAGCGTAAGCGACATGCAGCTCGCCGTGCTGGTGCTCACGCTCGGCGTCAACGTGGTGATCGCTTGGTACGAGCACCGCCGCGGCGCCGAGCTCGGGAGCGAGCTGCTCGTCGCCGACGCGGCGCACACCCGGGCGGACGTCTTCATCACCGTCGGCGTGCTCGCGGGCCTGCTGTTCGCCCGCCAGGGCCTGTGGTGGATCGACCCCGCGATCGCCATCGTCGTGGCCTGCATCATCGTGCTCGTCGCCTACCGAATCCTGGTCCGCACGATTCCCGTGCTCGTGGATCAGCGCGCCATCCCCACGCGGCACATCCAGGAGACCGCGCAAGCGGTCCGCGGGGTGAAGAGCGCCTACGCGATTCGCTCGCGCGGGCCCTCCGACCTGCGCTACGCCGAGGTCACGATCGCCGTGGACCGCCACGCCGACGTGGAATCGGCCCACGCGATCGCCGATGAAGTGGAGGACCGGCTGAAGCGCGATCTGCAGCTGCACGAGGTGACCGTGCACATCGAGCCGTGCTGAGCCTCTCCCAGGAGCAGCCCTCCCCCGCGGTCCACCGGCCGCCCCGCTCGCTCAAGCAGGAGTACCACGAGTTCCTGCTCCAGCGCATCGAGGAGTACAAGAACGCCCTGGCGCGTGAGGAGCTGCTCGAGATCGGCGACGAGGCGGTGCGCGAGCTCGAGGAGAACGCCGCAGGGCAGTACCTGCTTACGGAGGTGCTGCTGCTCGAGCACGTAGACCGCATCATCGCGCGGCGCCTACGGCTGCCCGCCTTCCCGCGCTGGCGGGTGAAGCACCGCGCGCTGCGCGCGGCGCAGCGCGAGCCGACCCACTGGGGCCTCGAGGCGGACGGCCCGCTCGTCGGCTACGCCCGGCGCCTCGAGCCCGGCGACCTGGCGGTCGTGGTCGGCGCCGCAGCGCTCCCCAGCGCCCTCTTCATCGCCGCCCACGACGCCGAAGTCTTCGTCCTCGACCAGGACCTGAGCGCGATCGAGGCCGCTGAGAGCCGCGCCGTGAGCGAGCAGCTGGCCGGCCGGTTTCAGGCGCTCGTCATTCACTTCGGCAGCTGGTTCCCGGACGTGGCGCCGAGCGTCGTGGTGATCGATCCCGCGGCGCTCGCTACCGCCCGGGCGCGCGACCGCACCGCGCTGATCGCCGAGCTGCAGACGCGCACGCGGAGCGGCGGCGTCCACATCGTCCTGCCCAGCCCGCCCCCGCCCGCCGCCCATGTCATCCCGCTCGCCCCCGAGGCGCTGCAGACCCTGTACAACGGCTGGCAGATCACGCGCCGCCGCCGCGCCAAGACAGGCGCGGGCTTCACCGCGCTCAAGCCCGAGCGTCAGGCGGACACGGCGCTGAACGTGTCGGACTGACCACTCCACCGCCCTAGCCTTCCCCTCGTCGTCCGTAATCCGTTGTCCGTCAAGGCGTGAGCTGACAGCCCCGGTGGCAGAGGGCTTGCTTGGCCGTCCACGGATGACGGACAACGGATGACGGACCACGAGGGAGCCTTGCGATGACCAGTCTGCCCCTAGTCCTCGACGACGACGAGCCCATCGGCATCATCCTCCGCACCGGCCGGCCCATCCTGCGCCCCGCGAAGATCTGGGCGTACTGCTGGTTCACGGACGAAGCAGAGGTGGGCGACCACACGCACCGCCATCTCCCCGAGCACATAGACTGACGCGCTAAGCAGTTAGCCGCCCGCCGGTTGCCGCGCTCCCTGTTGCCGCCTAATCTTCACGGAGCATGGCGACCCTCACCATCAACGGCCGTCCCGTCTCCGCCGATCCCGAGCAGACGATCCTCGATGCTGCCCGCGCCGCGGGGATCGCGGACATCCCCACCCTGTGCTGGTATGCCAAGCTGCCGATCGTGGGGAACTGCCGCATCTGCCTCGTGTCGGTCGAGGGTCAGGGCAAGCTGCTGCCGGCCTGCGCGACCAAGGTTGCGGACGGGATGGTCGTGCAGACCGAGTCGCACGCCGCGGTGGAGAACCGCAAAGGCGTGTTGCGCCTGCTGCTGGAGCGCTACCCGGGCGATCACCTGATCAACGGTGGGCGCGCCCAGCCCCGCAACGAGTTCGAGCAGTACATCGTGCGCTACGGGGTCGTGCCCACCCCGCTCGCCCAGCGCGACCTGCCGCTGCGCCACGGGGACGAGCGGCCGGGCGACCCGATGATCCGCCACGACATGAGCACCTGCATCCTGTGCACGCGCTGCGTGCGGGCGTGCGAGGACATCCAGGTGGTGGGGGTGCTCGACGTGGCCCAGCGCGGCGAGCACGTCGAGATCATCGTCGGGGCGGACGGCGATCCCGACAAGGCGGGGTGCACCTGGTGCGGGGAGTGCGTCCGGGTATGCCCCACGGGGGCGATCTTCGAGGTGATGCCGCGGGAGCGCTTCGCGCCCGAGCAAGTGCGGCATCCGGAGCGCGTCGTCCGGTCGGTGTGCCCGTACTGCGGCGTCGGCTGCCAGGTCGACCTGCACGTCGCGGACGAGAAAGTGATCCGCGTGACGTCCCCCGACATCGAGCTCGACACCCCCAACCAGGGCTCGACGTGCGTCAAAGGCCGCTTCGGCTACGACTTCCCGCAGCATCGCGACCGCCTCACGCGGCCCCTCATCCGCAAAGGTTGGGTGAAGGCGGCCGGCCGCTGGGTGTGGCGCGGATCCACCGGCGAGGAGCGCCGGGGCGGCCCGTGGCAGACGATCGAGCGCGAGGGCCAAAGCGCCAAGCCGGCCGGCCCGCCACGCTCCGTCGGCAAGTCGCTGCGCGAGCTGCCGCTGCTCGAGCGGCTGGACATGGACATCCGGGACCGCGTCGCCACCCCGCCGTCGTGGTACGAGCCGTTCCGCGAGGCGACCTGGGAGGAGGCGCTGGAGCTCGTCAGCCAGGAGCTGTCGCGCATCAAGGGGCAACATGGCGGCGACGCCCTCGCCTGCTTCTCCTCGGCCAAGTGCTCCAACGAGGAGAACTACGTGCTGATGCGGATGTTCCGGGCGGCGCTGGGCACGAACAACATCGACCACTGCACGCGCCTCTGCCACTCGACCTCGGTGGCGGCGATGCAGCGGGCGCTGAACACATCGGCGGCGTCGGGCTCGATGCGCGAGGTGGAGCACGCGGCGGACGTCATCTTCATCGCGGGCGCGAACACCACCGAGTCGCACCCCGTCTTCGGCGCGGCGATCAAGCGCGCGCACGAGCGCGGCGTCAAGCTCGTCGTAGCCGACCCGCGCCGCACCGAGCTGGCCGGGCGCGCGGACATCCACCTCCAGATGCTGCCCGGCACGGACGTGGCGCTGTTCAACGCGATGCTGAACCACATCCTGGCCCGGGGCCTCGAGGACAAGGACTTCATTGCGCGCCGCACCCACGACTTCGCCACCGTGCGGGAGTCGGTGCGGGCCATGACGCCGGACGTCGCGGCCAAGATCACCGGCGTTCCAGCGGACAAGATCCGACGCGCGGCGGAGATCTACGCCCGGGGGCCGAAGACGAGCACGCTGTGGGCGATGGGTCTGACGCAGCATGCCAACGGCACGGACCTCGTGACGTCGCTCCTCAACCTCATGCTGGCGTGCGGCATGATCGGCCGGTGGGGCGCCGCGATGATGCCGGTCCGCGGGCAGAACAACGTGCAGGGCGCGTCCGATGTCGGCGCCATCCCGTTCGTCTACACCGACTACCGCTCGGTCAAGGATCCCACGATCCGCGCCGAGTACGCGCGCGCCTGGGGGGTGGCACCCGAGTCGCTCTCGTTGAAGCAGGGGCTCATGGTGACCGAGATCGTGAAGGAAGAGAGCGGGGTGCGGGGCATGTACATCATGGGCGAGAACCCCATCATCTCCGACCCGGACATCGCGCACGCCGAGCATTGGTTCCGGGAGCTCGAGTTCCTCGCGGTGCACGACCTGTTCCTCACGGAGACCGCGCGCTACGCCGACGTCGTGCTCCCCGGATCCAGCTTCGCCGAAAAGACGGGCACGTTCGTCAACACGGAGCGCCGCATCCAGCTGGCCCGCCAGGCCGTCCGGCCGCCCGGCGACGCGCGGGGCGACCTCGCGGTCCTGGTCGAGCTGTCGCGCCGGCTGGGGCTCGCCACGCCCTTCGAGGCGGCGGAAGACGTCATGCGGGAGATCGTCAAGGTCACCCCGTCCTGGAGCGGCGCGACCTACGAGCGGCTCGAGGGCGCGGGCCTCCAGTACCCGGTCCCGACCGCCGACTCGCCCGGCACCTCGTTCCTGTTCGACGATCACTTCCCGACGGCGGACGGCCGGGCGACGTTCGTCCCCGTCGAGTACGCCCCGCCCGTCGAGCTGCCGGACGAGCAGTACCCCTTCGTGATGAACACCGGCCGGCAGCTGTACCACTGGCATACCGGCACGATGACGCGGCGGGCGTCGGGACTCGACCAGCGCGAGCCCACGCCGGTCGTCGAGATCCACCCCGACGACGCCCGCGCGCTCGGCGTGGCCGACGGCGACCCGGTGCGCCTCACGTCGCGCCGCAACTCCATGGTGAGCTCGTGCCGCGTCTCCGAGCGCGTCGCACGCGGCCAGGTGTTCGTGCCGTTCCACTTCCGCGAGGCGGCGGCGAACCTGCTCACCAACCCGGTGCTCGACCCCTACGCGAAGATGGCCGAGCTGAAGTGCTGCGCCGTGCGGATCGCGCCCGCCGCGATTCCCGTCCTGGCGGACTGACCGAACTTCCCGTCCCACCGTAGATTCCCGCTCCCATGGACCTGGGCTTGGCGGGTCGCGTCGCCCTGGTGTGCGGCAGCACCAAGGGCCTGGGCCGCGCCGTCGCGAAGGCGCTCGCGCAGGAAGGCGCGCGCGTCGCCGTGAACGGGCGCCACGACGACGCCGTGGAGCACGTGGCGCAGCAGCTCGCGTCCGAGACGCGCCAGACGGTCCTCCCGTTCGTGGCGGACGTCGGGGTGGAGGCGCAGGCCGAAGCGCTCGTCGAACGCGTGCACCACGAGATGGGTCGGCTCGACGTGCTGTTCTGCAACGCCAGCGGGCCGCCCGCCGCGCCGTTCAGCCATCAGACGGCCGAGGCGTTTCACCGGGCGGT
This sequence comes from Gemmatimonadota bacterium, assembly GCA_003220975.1. Taxonomy (GTDB): domain Bacteria; phylum Gemmatimonadota; class Gemmatimonadetes; order Gemmatimonadales; family GWC2-71-9; genus AG41. Next base: position 26,172 of record QHTX01000164.1, read on the forward strand.
CGAGCTGAACCTCCTCTCCGCCATCCATCTAGCCCGGGCCTCCGTGCCGATCATGCGCAAGCTCCAGTGGGGGCGCATCATCTGCCTCGCCTCGGTGGCTGCGAAACAGCCGCTCCCGGGGCTCATCCTCTCCACCACCGCGCGCGCGGGGCTCCTCGGCTTCGCCAAGGCCCTCGCCGACGAAGTCGCCGCCGAGGGCATCACGGTGAACGTCGTGTGTCCGGGGTTCATCGCGACCGAGCGGATCGGCGAGTTGACCGAGACGCGCGCCAAGCGGGAGCATCGCTCGTCGCAGGACGTGATGCGCGACATGGTGGCGGGAATCCCGCTCGGCCGGATGGGCCGCACCGACGAGCTGGCGGCGGCCGTCGCGTTCCTCGCCTCGGACCGGGCCAGTTATATTACGGGCGCCGTGCTGCAGGTGGACGGGGGCTTCACGCGCTCGATCTTCTGACGCTTCCCCCTTCCCCCTTCCCTCTTCCCTAGTCCGAATGCAAGCGATTCTCAAAGCGACCCGCGCTCCCGGCCTGAAGGTCGCGACGGTCCCGAAGCCGTCCGCGGGCCCGGGCGAGGTGCTCATCGCCGTTCGCCACGCCGGGGTGTGCGGCACCGACCTGCACATCGCAGACTGGGATGCGTGGGCCCAGGGACGGCTCCATCCGCCGGTGGTCGTGGGCCACGAGTTCGCCGGCGAGATCGTGGGCGTGGGCGACGGCGTCGCCGAGCTGAAGACCGGTCAGCTCGTGACCGCCGAAGGGCACATCGTGTGCGGGCACTGCCTGCAGTGTCGCACCGGCAACAGCCACATCTGCAAGAACACGCGCATCATCGGCGTGGACCGCGACGGGGCGTTCGCCGAGTATATCGCCATGCCCGCCACCAACGTGCTGCCGCTCGACGGCATCCCGACCACGCTCGGCGCCGTCATGGACCCGATGGGCAACGCGTTCCATGCGGTGCTGACCGCGGAGGTTCCCGGCAGCACCGTTTTCGTCGTCGGGTGCGGGCCGATCGGATGCTTCGCGGTCGGAGTCGCGCGCGCGGCGGGGGCGGCGAAGGTGATCGCCTCCGACGTGAACGCCAGGCGCCTGGCCCTCGCGCAGCGGATGGGCGCCCACGTCACCATTGACGCCGGGCGGGACGACGTGGTGCAGAGCGTCCTCGCGGCCACCGGGGGCGAGGGCGCGGACGTCGTGTGCGAGATGTCCGGCGTGCCGTCGGCGCTGCACCAAGCGCTGGCCGCGGTGCGGCTGGGGGGGCGCGTTCAGCTGCTCGGCATTCCCAAGGGCGAGATTCCGATCGACTTCGCCCGGGAGATCATCTTCAAGGGGATCACCGTGTACGGCGTGACCGGCCGCAAGATGTACGAGACGTGGCACCAGATGCGCCGCTATCTCACGGCCGGCCTGCTCGACCCCCGACCGGTGATCACGCACCAGTTTCGGCTCGCCCAGATCGACGAGGCCCTCGCCGCCATCCGCGCAGGCGACGCGGGCAAGATCATCCTGGAGATCGCATGAGCTTCGCCGCCCGGTTGCAGGCCGAACTCGAGCAGTTCCAGCAGGAGGGGGTCTACAAGCGCCTCAACTACCTGGAGGCGCCGCAAGCCGCCAGAACCAACATGCAAGGACGCGGCGAGGTGGTGATTCTCTCGTCCAACAACTATCTGGGGCTCTGCAACCAGCCCGAGGTCGTCGCCGCGGGCAAGCGCGCGCTGGAGGAGTTCGGGGCCGGCACCGGCTCCGTCCGGTTCATCTGCGGTACCTTCACCATCCACCGCGAGCTCGAGTCGGCGTTGGCCCGCCTGGTCGGCTGCGAGGCCGCGCTGAGCTATGTGAGCTGCTGGAACGCGAACGAGGGCCTCTGCCCGACCCTGCTGGGCGAGCGCGACGTCGTGATCTCCGACCAGCTGAACCATGCCTCGATCATCGACTCGATCCGGCTCGCGAAGACGATCACCCGTTGCCAGACCGCCGTGTACCGACACTCGGACATGACGGACCTCGAGGAGAAGCTCAAGGCGGCGCGCGACGCGCGCCTCCGGCTGGTGTTCACCGACGGCGTGTTCTCGATGGAGGGCGACATCGCCAGGCTGCCGGACATCGTGACCCTGGCGCGGAAGTACGACGCGGTGGTCGCCGTGGACGACTCGCACGCGACGGGCGCGCTCGGCAAGACCGGGCGCGGCAGCGCGGAGCACTACGGCATGCTGGGGGAGGTGGACATCATTACCTCGACCCTGGGCAAGGCGCTGGGCGGCGCGGCCGGGGGGTTCACCGCCGGGCCCGCGGTCCTCACCGACTACCTCACCCAGCGGTCCCGCCCCCAGCTCTTCAGCAACGCCCTCCCCCCCACCGTCGCAGGCAGTGCCCTTGCCGCCGTGCGCTACCTGGAGGCGCACCCCGAGCGCGTCACCCGGCTGCAAGACAACACCCGCTATTTCCGGGAGCGGCTCACGGCCCTCGGCTTCAAGCCGGTTCCGGGCACTACCCCGATCGTCCCGGTGATCCTGGGCGAAACGGCGCAGGCGATCCGCATGAGCGAGCTGCTCCTCGAGGAGGGGGTGTTCGTCACCGGATTCGGCTACCCGGTGGTCCCGCAGGGGCAGGCCCGGGTGCGCTGCCAACTCTCGGCCGGCCACTCCCGGGACGACTTGGACTTCGCCTTGAGTGCCTTCCGACGGGTAGGTGCCCAGCTGGGACTGATTTAGCCCTCCAGCTTCGGCGTTTGTTCGGGACATCCTTCAAGTACTTTCAAGGTTCAGAGGCTTAAAGCGAAGGGGTATCGCGTTTTCCGGCGGAAACCCCTATTTTGGGGGTCGCTTTTTTACCCAGGAGTCGTCCCATGCGGGTAGTCACGGTCATCGGGGTCTTGCTGGCTGGTGGGGCCGCGACCCTGACCGCCCAGCACGCCCACCAGCTCGAGTTCGGCGGGTTCACGAGCTGGACCCGGTACGACCGCGCGTTCGGGCTCAATAACACGTTCGACTCGTGGAAGAGCCTCGGGTTCGGCGGTCGGATCGGGTACTTCCTGAGCGACTACGTCGGGCTCGAGGTCGACGCCAACGTCGCCACGCCGACCTACAAGGCGACCGGGGACACGACGACGGCCGTGCTTGGGAGCGCCAGCCTCATCATCAACTCGGGGACCGGGGGCAACGTGCTGTACCTCCTGGGCGGCTACGCCCGGCTGCACCTCGGGCCGACGGGACCGATGACCTCGGACTTGAACGCGTTCCAGGGGGGGATCGGCGACCGGATCTTCTTCGGCAACCACATCGCGCTGCGGCTCGAGGCGCGCGCCTATTACCGTCCCGGCTCGAGCAGCCCGACTGGGTTCTGGGTGGGACACGTGACCGGGTCCGCCGGCCTCTCGTTCTTCCTGGGCGGCGGCGGCGGCTACAAAGCCCCCGCGCCCCCTGAGATCCCCAAGGCCAAGCGCGACTCGATCGTGGCGGCGGGGGGCAAGCTGCCGGAAGCGGCCCCCGCGGCCCCCCGAGGCGGACCCACCTACGAGACGCGGACGAGCGACTGGGCGCACAAATGGTACTGGGGCGCGCAGGGTGGTCTGTTCGTGTTCAGGACGAACTTCGACAGCTACTCCTTCGAGCCGACGTTCGGCGGCCACTGGTTGATCACGGGGAAGAAAACCGCGCTGTACGTCGCGTTCGAGCAGTCGTTCTTCCTGTCGGCGCGGCACGCCACGATTGTGGAGCCCAACCAGAACGTGGAACTGGGGAACATCTCCTTCAACAACGCGCGTCGCATCATGGTCGGCGTGCTCGCGTTTCCCGCCCAGCTGCGGGTCGAGCCGTACG
>QHTX01000039.1:0-9135 GCA_003220975.1 Gemmatimonadota bacterium
CGGCGTAGAGGAGCACGCCGCACGCCTCGCAGGCTTCGATCGTCGCGCCCCGCTGGATCAGCGCGCGGCGCTGCGTCGGCACGGCCGTGAAACAGTGCCCGCAGGCGTCGCCGTGCAGCGGGTAGAGCGCGAGCGGGGCCTTGCCCCGGCGGATGCGCTCGTAGCGCGTGAGGAAGGCGGGGCTGACCCGCGCCGCCGCCTCTTCCCGCTCCGCCAGCGCGCCCTCGCGCTGGGCCGCGATGCCGTCGCGCTTCCCCGCCAGTCCCTCGCGCAGCGGCGCCTGCTGCGCCCGCACCTCCTGCAGCGCCTTCTCCGCCTCCGCGGCCCTGCGCTCCGCCTCCGTCACCGCGTCGCCCGAGCGCATGAACTCGGCCTCTTCCTTGGCCAGCACCGAGCGCGCGAGATCGAGCTCGGCCATCAGCGTCGAGGCTTCCTTCGCGCCCCGCACCCACTCGAGCCGCTGGCGCCGCTGCTCCTGCATGGTCCGGTAGTTGGCGATCTTGCCCTCGAGCTCGTCGCGCCGGCCGAGCGCCGCCTGGAACCCCGCCTGCGCCGCCGCGAGCGCCCGCTCCGCGGCGACCTGGGCCTCATCCAGCTCCCGCTCCGCGGGCTCGAGAGCCGCGAGGGCGTCGTCGGTCGCCATCACGGCCTGATCCTTCTCCTGCAACGCCAGCAACGCTTCAAGTTCCGGGTGCACCTCTCCTCCTCGCAGCGATCTTGTAACGGGGATATCGTTTGCGGAGCTCGTCGAACACCCGGCGCTTCTCCGCGATGAGTGACACCTGCCGCTCGGGACTCTCGAACGGCAGCTGCGCGTCGAGCCGCTCGAGCTGCCGCTCGAGGCGCCGGGCCTCTATCCAGTTGAGGGCCGTCTCGTACATGACGTTGGGATCCCGCCCGCCCAGGCCTTCCGCCGTGAGTTGCTCGTAGGCGCGGGCCGAGGTGTCGTCGAGCGCGAGCACCGCGTCGTCGGCGACCGCCTCGAACACGGCGCGGTAGGGCAGGAACTCGAACTCCTCGGGATCGACGGCTTCGGTGACCCGACTCTTCCACGGGTCGCCTTCCAAGAGCAGCAGCAGCAGAGCCTTCTCAGCGCTGGCGGGTAGCGCGGTTAGGCGGTTAGGCGGTTGGGCGGATAGTGGTGCAACGTCCGCATCTAACCGTCTAGCCGGCTGACCGACTATCTCCAGCTCAAGCACATCCTTGCGAACCCCGGCTGCTTCGGCGGCTCGGGATATGTACAGCTCCCGCGTGATGGGATCTTTCGCCGCCCTGATCGTGGGAAGCAGCCGGTCGAGCGCGCGCCGCCGCCCCGGGAGGGTGCCGAAGAACCCCTTGCGCTCGAGGATCTGGACCTTGCGCTCCAGCACGTCCACCGCGTCCTCGAGCAGCGCCACGAGGCCCGCCGCCCCCTGCCGTTGCACCAGCTTGTCGGGGTCCTCGCCCGGGGGGAGCGTCGCGACGCTCACGCGCAACCCCTCTCGCAGCAGCTCGTCGCCCGCGCGGAAGGTGGCCCGCAGGCCGGCGTCGTCGGGGTCGTACAGCAGGATCACCTGCGTCACATGGCGCTTCACGAGCTGCGCCTGCTCCGGGGTGAGCCCGGTGCCGAGCGGCGCGACGACCTCCTCGATCCCCGCGAGCGAAAGGCGCAGCACGTCGAAATACCCCTCGACCAGGATGGCCCGCTCGGCTTTGCGGATCGCGTGCTTCGCGACGTGCAGGTTGTAGAGCAGCTTCCCCTTGTGGAAAATCGGGGTGTCGGGAGAGTTGAGATACTTGGGCTCTCCTTCGCCGAGGATGCGGCCGCCGAAGCCGACCACGCGGGCCCGCAGGTCGTGGATCGGGAAGAGCAGCCGGCCGCGGAACCGAGGCACCAGGGGCGCCTCGTCTTCCTCCCGTTTAACCACCAGACCCGCCTCGAGCAACACCTCGTCACGCAGGCCCAACCCTTTCATTGCATCGAGAAACGCCTTCCCGCGGGGCGCGTAGCCCAGGCCGAGCGGCAGCACGGTGTCGAGCTCGAGCTGGCGGGAGGCGAGGTACTCCCGGGCGACGTCGGCCTCGGGCGACTCCCGCAGCTGGCGCGCAAACCAGTCGGCCGCGGCCGCCACGGCGCCGAACAGCGGCTCGCGCGGATCGGGCCCTGAGGGCCCGCGCTCCGGGATGGTGATCCCGACGCGCCGCGCCACCTCGCGCACCGCGGTGGGATAATCCATGCCGAGCTTCTTCATGAAGAAGGTGAAGACGTCGCCCGCCTCGTGGCACACGAAGCAGTAGAACATCCCCTTCTTGGGGATGACGGCGAAGTTGCGATGCGTGCCCCCGTGGAACGGGCAGGGCCCGCGGAAATCCGATCCCGTGCGCTTGAGCTCGACGTGCTCCCCGATGATCCCCACCATGTCCGCCGCTTCGCGGACCTGCTCGATCACGTCGTCGGGGATCAGGCTCACGCCTTGAACTCGACGACGGTGACGCCGTGGCCGCCCTGGTTCGCCGGCGCGAACCCGAAGCGCTTGACCCGACCGTCCGCGGCGAGGATCTCGTGCACGCGCTGGCGCACCGCCCCGGTACCCTTGCCGTGGATGACCCGGAGGTAGGGCAGATCGGCGAGCACGGCGTCGTCCAGGGCTTTCACGAGCACCGGTTCGGCTTCGTCGACGCGGAGCCCGCGGAGCGAGATCTCGGTCGCGGCCGTCGCAGCCGGGCGCTCCCCTCCGCGTGCCGGCCCTGCTGGTCTCAGCACGCGTCGGGGAGCGCCCGTCGGCTCCTGCCGCTGCTGCCGCAGCTCCTCGAGCGACATCCACCCTGCTCCCTGCTCCCTGCTCCCTGCTCCCTGCTCCGTTTCTTCGATGGCCTGCTCGACGAGCTTGCGCGCCTCCCGCGCGGTCGCCTCGTCCACCGCCGCCCGCGCGCGACCCAGCGCTTCTTCGACCTTCTTGCGCGCCTCGAGCAGGTAGGCCCGGGCCTGCTCGCGCGCCTCGCGCTCGAGCGAGCGGGCGCGGCCGCTCACCTCGCGCTCGCGCGCGGCGACCTCCTCCGCCCGCCGCTCCAGCCGCGCGGCGTCGTCGTGCTGCGCCGTCTCCCGGTCCGCGAGCTCCCGCGCTTTGGCTTCGAGCTCGCGCGCTCGCGCCTCGACGGTCGCCAGCAGCGCATCGAGCGCCCGCTCCGCGTCCGGCACCGCGCGCTCGGCCAGCTCCAGCACGTCGCCCGCGATCCCCAGCCGGCGGGCGATCGCGAGGCCGTAGGAGCGCCCCGGCACGCCCTTGAGCAGCCGATACGTGGGCGTCAGCGTCTGGGCGTCGAACTGGAGCGACGCGTTCACGATGCCGACCGTCTCGGCCGCGAGCTGCTTCAGGGCACCGAGATGGGTGGTCGCGAGCGTGACGGCGCGGCGCCGGGTGAGCGTCTTCAGGACCGCAGCCGCGAGCGCTCCGCCCTCCGCCGGGTCGGTGCCGCTCCCGATCTCGTCGAGCAGCACCAGCGAGCCCCCCTCCGCTCCGGCGCGCGCCAGGATGTCGCGCAGCGCGGCGACGTGCGCCGAGAAGGTCGAGAGGCTCGCGGCGATGGACTGGCGGTCGCCGATGTCGGCGAACACGGCGTCGAACACCGGGAGCGCCGACTGGGGGCCGATCGGCGGGATGATGCCGCTCTGCGCCATGAGGCACAGCAGGCCGACCGCCTTGATCAGCACGGTCTTACCGCCGGTGTTCGGGCCGGAGACGAGCACCGTGAACTTTCGCGCCGGCGATCGGCACCGGCCCGCTCGCGATCCGGAATGGACGGCATCCGTTGCTGACCTCACCCCCTGAGGTCAGCAACGGATGCCGTCCATTCCGGATCGCGAGCGGGCCGGTCCCGATCGCCGGCGCGAACCCGTTCACCTCGACGGCGTAGCGCGCCCGGGCGCACAGGTCGTCGAACGCGAGGCACATGTCCCACGCCGCGGCGATCGCGTCGCGGTGCGGGCGCAGCAGCTCGGTCAGCTCGCGCAGCACCCGCAACACCTCGCGCTGCTCTTCCGCCTCGGCCGCGCGCAGCGCGTTGCCGAGCTCGATCACTTCCGGCGGCTCGAGGAACACCGTGGAGCGGGTCGCCGACTCGTCGTGGATGATGCCGCCGATCTTGGCGCGGGCCGTGGTCCGCACGGGGATCACGTAGCGGCCGCCCCGCAGCGTGACGCTCGCGTCGGGGGCGCGGTCACTCGGGTCGAGGCCGCCGAGGATGGCGTCGAGCCGCGCGACGAGCCGGTCCCGCGCGTCGCGCACCGCCTGACGCGCGCGCGCCAGGGCGCGCGAGGCGCCGTCTTGTACGCGGCCCTCGGGGTCGAGCGACTTGACGAGCCGCTGCTCCAGCTCCTTGGGCGGGGGATCGACCCGCAGCGCGGCGGTGCGCGGCGCGCGGTCCGCCAGCCGGCCCAGGTCGGCCGCCACGACGCGGGCCGCGGCGAGGCCGCGGCCCAGCCCCGCGAGCGCGGCGCCTTCGAGCGCGCTCCCCGCGACCTGGAGCAGCTCGAGCGCCGGCGCCAGATCGGGCACCGGTTCGGCGCGGATCGTGTCGTCGGTGAGGAGCAAGGCGGCGAGCTCGGCCACCTGGGCGAGGGCGGCGCGGATCGCGGCGGGATCGGTCGCAGGAGTGCGGGCCTTCACCCGGGCGGCGCCGAGCGGACCGGCGGCGTGCGCCGCCACCCGCTCCAGCGCGGCAGGAAACTCGAGTGTCTCCAGCACGGAGGGGGCGACCCCTCCCTCGAAGCTCATACGGCGGCTGCCAGCTCCTCGCGGGCGATGGCGTTCACCGTTTTGCCGTCCGCCCGACCTTTGAATTTCGGCATCACCTGTCCCATGACCTTCCCGACGTCCTTCGCGCCCGCGGCGATCGCTTCGCGCACCGCGCGCCGGATCTCCTCGGGGTCCACCGCCGCCGGGAGAAACTCCTCGAGCCGCTTCACCTCGGCGAGCTCCTGATCGGCACGATCGCGACGCCCGCCGGCGGCATACTGCTCGGCCGCCTCGCGGCGCCGCTTGATCCCGCGGCGCAGCACCTCGGCTGCCTCGTCGTCCGAGAGGGGATGCTGCAGCTCGAATTCGCGGTTCTTGAGGTCTGCGAGGATCGTGGAGAGAAGGAGGGTGCGCGGCTGATCGCGGTGTTTCCGGGCCTCTCGTTCATCGCGGCGCGCAGCCGCTCGGGCAAGCTCGCCACGTCAGGCCGGACGCGTCCGTCGGTTCTTGCGACGCGCGGCGTTCATCTTGCGCTTGCGCCGCTCGCTGGGCTTCTCGTAATGACGGTGTTTGCGCAGGTCGGAGAGGATCCCCGCCTTCTCGCACTTTTTCTTGAAGCGCCTCAGGGCGCGCTCGAAACTCTCGTCATCGTGAATGATGACTTCCGGCATCGGCTCTCGCTAACTGTGAAGAATGCAAAAACTTAGCTGCGCTCGGGATCGGCTGCAACCCCGCGACCTCACCCGGGCGGCCATGTCATCGGCCGCCCGCCCAACAGGTGCAGATGAAGGTGAAACACCGTCTGCCCGCCGTCCGGGTTCGTGTTGAGCACCACACGATAGCCCCGGTCGGCGACCCCCACCTCGCGCGCCAGGTCGCGCGCGAAGCTGAGCAGCTTGCCGAGCAGCCGCGGATCCCCGGCGTCGTTGAGCGATGCCACGTGGTCCGTGGGGATCACGAGCAGGTGCGTGGGCGCCTGGGGGTTCAGGTCCCGGAACGCGAGCAGGCCGTCGCCGCGCTTCACGACCGTGGCCGGGATCTCGCCCGCGGCGATCTTGCAGAAGATGCAATGGGCCATCAACCCCTCCCGAACGCCTGCCTGAGCTGCTCCCAGAGCTTCTTCGCGGCGCGCTCGTCCGGCGGCGCCCCCTCGACCTCCGCGAGCTGCTCCAGCAGGGCACGCTGCTCGGCCGTGAGCTTGGTGGGCGTCCACACGTGCACGCGAACGTGCAGGTCGCCGCGGCCGCCCTCGCCCACGCGCGGCAGGCCCTTGCCGCGCAGCCGATACACCGTGGCGGTCTGCGTCCCCGGCTGGACCTTGAGCGCCGCCTCGCCGTACGGCGTCGGCACGCGGACCTCGGCGCCGAGCGCCGCCTGGGCGAACGACAGCGGGAGATCGACCACGAGATCGTCCCCGTGGCGCTCGAAGCGCGGATCTTCGGCGATGTCGAGCACCGCGATCAGGTCGCCCGGCGGGCCGTTGCGCGGGCCCGGCACGCCCTGGCCGCGCATCGTGAGGTAATGATGATCCGCGACGCCCGCGGGCACGTTGATCTCGATCGTCTTCTCGGCGCGCACCCGCCCGTCGCCCTGGCACTTGGGGCAGGGCTCGAGGATCACGGTCCCGTCGCCCGCGCAGCTCGGACAGGGCGACACGGAGAGAAACTGCCCGAACATCGAGCGCGCCGCGCGCCGCACCTCGCCCGTCCCGCCGCACGTGCGGCACGTCGTGGGCTGCGAGCCCGGCGCGGCGCCCGTGCCACCGCACGCCGTGCAGCGCTCCAGCGTCCGCACTTTGACGGTCTTGGTCGTCCCGGTCGCCACCTCGGCGAGCGTCAGCTTGAGGCTGACCTTCAGGTCTTGACCGCGGTGATGCTCGCGCCGGGCGCGCTCGCCGCCCCCGAACAGGGCGTCGAACCCGCCGAGCCCGCCGAAGTCGCGCATGAAGATGTTGAGCGCCTCGGACAGGTCGAAGTGCGCGAACCCGAAGTCCGGCGCACCCCCCCCGCCCCCGCCGCGCCGCACCCCGCGCGCGCCGTAGCGGTCGTACAGTGCCCGCTTCTCGGGATCACGCAGCACCTCGTACGCTTCCGTGATCTCCTTGAAGCGCTCCTCGGCGGCGTGCTTCTCGTCCGGCCCCCCCCCGACGCGGTCGGGATGGTGCTGCATCGCCAGCCGCCGGTAGGCCTTCTTGATTTCGGCCTCGTCGGCGTCCCGCGACACTCCCAGAACGGCGTAGAAGTCCTCGGTCACTCGAGCAGCTCGCCCACCAGGCGGCTCGTGTGCTCCACGAGCGCCACGATCTTGTCGTACGGCATCCGGGTCGGGCCCATCACACCGATCACACCCGCGAGCGGCCCGAGGCGGTACGACGCGGTGACCAGTGTGAACGGCGCCAGCTTCGGATCCTGGTGCTCGGTCCCGATGGTGATCGTGAGCCCGCGGCCCAGCCGCGTGGCGAGCGCCTCGCGCAACAGGTCGCGCCGCTCGGTCACCTCCATCAGCCCCTGCAACCGCTCTTTGGTGGCGAACTCGGGCTGGCCGGCGAGCAGCTGCGCGCTCCCGAGCACCACGCCGCCGGGCGCGACGCCCGCCCCCGCTCCCGCCCCCCGGACGTCGAACAGCTCGTCCGCCTCCTGAATGAAGATGTTGAGCAGCTCGCCCGCGCCCGACTCGGGGGAGGCCGCCGCGTCGCGCAGGCGATCGGGGAGCGTGGCGCGAATGTGCTTGAGCGTGAGCCCCGCGAGCCGCTCGTTCAGCACCACGGCCACCTGGGCCACCGCCTCGCGCGCCATTTGCGACGAGACTTCCACGAAGATCGTGCGCACCACGCCGCTCTTCAGCGTCAGCACCAGCAGCAGCCGGTCCGAGGACACCTGCAACAGCTCGAGCCGCTCGAGCACGGCGTCGTCGAGCGACGGGCCCACCGCAACCCCGAGCTCGTTCGTGAGCACGCCCAGCACCTGGGCGGCGCGCTCGAGGATCTGGTCCACCGCGTTGCGCTCCCCCCCGCCCCCCAGCTCCTCGCGGATGTGGTGCGACTCCGACGCCGTCACCGGCGGCAGGTGCATCAGCGAGTCCACGTACACGCGGTAGGCCAGGTCCGTGGGGATGCGGCCCGCCGAGGTGTGGGGGTGGTAGAGGTATCCCTTCTCCTCGAGGTCGCTCATCGTGTTGCGGATCGAGGCGGCCGAAAGCGCCAGGCCGAACCGCCGGGCGATCGTCCGGCTGCCCGCCGGTTCGGCGGTCTGCACGTAGGTCTCGATGACCGCTTCGAGAACCTGACGTTCGCGCTCTGTAAGGGAGGCTGCCATGTCGTCCAAGCTATTAGCGGCTAACAATTTAGACCGTGTCGTGCAGCGCGGTCAAGTCTCCGGCGAGGGCGTCGAGTCGTAACCACCCCTCGGGAGTCAACCTGACGTACCCGCCGGCGATCGTCGCCCACCCCGCCGACACCCAGGCGGTCAGGCGGCTAGCCGGATAGGCGGATAGCGACACCCCGGTGTCGGTCCGGAGCGACAGATAAACGCGCTCGAGTTCCCGCTGCGCGTCGGTCAGGACCTCCTCGGAGTCGATTGGCGAGCGCCCCGCGGCCACGGCGCGCCGGTACGCTTCCCACGCCGCCGTGTTCCAGCGGCGCGCGCGCCCATCGAACGAGTGCGCCGCCGGACCGAGCCCGACGTAGCGGGCGGCGTTCGAGACTTCATAGAACGCATAGCCACGCGCCGCAAGGCGCCTGTGCGCCAGCAAGTACTCCTCGGCATAGCGGTCGTCGTTCGGGGCCGAGGTAGCGCCGCGCGAGACCCAGCGGGCGAGGGGCGTGCGCTCCTCCACCGTCAATCCGTACAGCGACAAGTGAGCAGGGAGCAGGGAGCAGGCGAGGTCGAGGTCGCGCGCCCAGTCACGCTCGAGCTCCGCGGGCAGGGCGAAGATCAGGTCGAGCGAGATGTTGTCGATCCCGGCTGCCCGGAGCGCCCGCACGGCGTGGCCGATGCGGGCGGCGTCGTGGGGGCGGTGCATCCATTTCAGGACGCGGTCGTCGAACGACTGGGCGCCGAGCGAGACGCGATTGACGCCGGACTCGCGCCAGGCGCGTGCGTTGTCGGGCGTCACGTCCTCCGGATTGGCTTCCAGCGTGACCTCGACGTCATTGCGGATTGCGGATTGCGGATTGCGGATAGACCGCACCAGGGTGTCGATGGCCTCGGGGGGGAGTAGCGAAGGGGTGCCGCCGCCCAAGTACAACGTCTCCAGAGCACCATCCGATGAGTCCCGGACGAGCGCCAGCTCCTGCAGGACCGCCTCGACGTACTCCCGCGCGGGGATGCGCTTGCGGACCGCGATGGAGAAGTCGCAGTAGGAGCAGCGGCGCACACAGAAGGGGACGTGGAGGTAGAGGTGGCGCATGCAGAGAAACTAA
>QHTX01000039.1:9212-9650 GCA_003220975.1 Gemmatimonadota bacterium
TTGCTGAACCACGCCGCGCATTTCCAGGTCCGTGAGTGCCGTGAGGACGGCGGCGGTCTCGACTCGGGCCGCGGCGACCAGCGCGTCGACATGCTTCGGCTCCGTCGCGAGGGCGTCCCACAGAGTGCGTTGCAGCTCATTCAAGTCGGCCGGCTGACCCCGGGGTACCGATCCGGGGTCCGCCGCCCCGGGAAGCCCCAGCTCCTCCAGGATATCCCCCGCCCCGAGCGCCGGCTTCGCGCCCTGCTGGATGAGCTTGTTGCAGCCGAGCGAGGTCGGGCTGGTGATGGGCCCCGGCACGGCGAGCACCGCACGGCCCTGATCGAGCGCGCAATCAGCCGTGATCAGGGCGCCCGAGCCGGGCGCCGCTTCCACGATGACCGTGACGCCGGCGAGGCCGGAGATGAGGCGGTTGCGTTGCGGGAAGGCGCCCGGGTG
>QHTX01000039.1:9704-10248 GCA_003220975.1 Gemmatimonadota bacterium
GTACAGCGCGCGGTTCGCCGCGGGATAAATGACGCCGAACCCGTTGCCGAGCACGCCGACGGACGTGCCGCCCGCGTCGAGCGCCGCGCCGTGCGCGATGGCGTCGATGCCGCGCGCCATGCCGCTCACGACGACCGCGCCCGCGCGCGCCACGCCGCCCGCGAGGATGCGCGCCGCCTCCGCGCCGTACGCCGAGTGGTTGCGGCTGCCGACGATCCCCACCGCGCGCCGCGCCAGCAGCGACACGTCGCCCCAGGCGTAGAGCAGCGCCGGGGGCCCCGGGATTTCGGCGAGCAGCGGGGGGAACGCGGGGTCGCCGGGCAGCAGCACCGTCGCGCCCAGCCGGTCGAGCGCGTCCAGGATCTCGAGCCCGGCGCGCGCCGAGCCCGCGCGGATCGCCGTCGCGGCCGCGCGGGTGAAGCCCGGCAGCGCGGCGATGGCGCCGTGCGGCGCGTGGAACGCCGCCGGTGCGCTCTGGAACGCGGCGACGAGCGTGGCGAGCCGCGCGGCCCCGATCCCCGGCAACTGCGCCAGGGCCAGATAG
>QHTX01000040.1 GCA_003220975.1 Gemmatimonadota bacterium
CCTCGGCCTCTGGGCGCTCGGCGTCCCCTACTGGCTCGCCTTCGGCATCTTCACCGGCCTCGTCGCCGTGGTGCCGTTCTTCGGCACGCTCGTCTCGACGCTCCTGCCCGCGCTGTTCGTGGTGGGCACCGGGGACTGGCTGCGGGTGCTCGCCGTCATCGCGCTCGGGGTCGTCGTGCACGTGATCGAGGCGAACGTCGTGGTGCCGCGTATCATGGAGCAGCGCGTCGCGCTACCCCCCGTCCTCACCATCGCCGGCGTCCTCATCATGGGCACGCTGCTCGGCGTCGTCGGCCTCGTCGTGGCGGTCCCGGTGCTCGCGGTCGCGATGGTCGTGCTGCGCCACGTCGTGCAGGCCGAGGTGTACGGCGACACCGGCCACCTCGAGCCCGCGGTGCTGCGCGCGACGGGCGAGCATCGGTCGCCCCGCGCATGACGCTGCAGCCACGCCGGCACCGCTTTCTGATCGTCGCGGACGGCCAGTTCGGCCCGCTCACGTCCAAGACCGCGAATTCCTGCATCCGCTATTTCCCCGAGCGCATCGTGGGCGTCTTCGACCGGGTGGAGGCCGGAAGGACCGCGCAGGACGTGCTGGGGTTCGGCGGGCCGATCCCCGTGGTGGGTGACTTCGAGCGCGCCCTCGCGCTCGGCGCCACGGCCGTGCTCATTGGCATCGCTCCCCTCGGGGGCCAGCTCCCCCCGGAGTGGCGCGGCTGGCTCAAGACCGCGCTCGAGCGGGGCCTCGACATCTGGAGTGGCCTTCACTCCTTCATCGGGGACGATCCGGAGCTGGGCGGCCTGGCCCGGGCGAAGGGCGTGCGCATCCACGACGTGCGCAAGCCGCCTCCCAACCTGCCTATCGCGGACGGGCGCGCGGCGGACGTCGCGGCCTACGTGATCCTCACCGTGGGCTCGGACTGCAACGTCGGCAAGATGACCGCGCAGCTCCAGCTGCGCGATGCGCTGGTCGAGCGGGGCCATCGCGCCCGCTTCGTGGCGACGGGCCAGACCGGGATTTTCATCGAGGGGTGGGGCATCGCCGTGGATGCGGTCGTGGCGGATTTCGTCGCCGGCGCGGCGGAGCAGCTCGTGCTCCAGGGCGCGGAGGACGCCGACATCGTCCTGCTCGAAGGGCAGGGCAGCCTCATTCACCCCGGCTACTCCGGCGTCACGCTCGGCCTGCTGCACGGCTCCTGCCCCGACGGGCTGATCCTGTGCCACCAGGCCACGCGCGATTTCATCGGGGATTATCACGGGCGGGAGCCCTGGGTCCGCATCCCGCCGCTCGCCGAGCTGGTCGAGATCTACGAGCGCGCGGCCGCGCCCGTCCGGCCCACCAAGGTGCTGGGCATCTGTCTCAACACGTTCGACATGACCGAGGCCGAGGCGGCCGAGGCGGTGCGTCGCGCCGCCGCCGAGACCGGGCTGCCGGCGACCGACCCGGTGCGGTTCGACCCGAGCCCGCTGGTGGACGCGATCGTGCGCGAGGCGCTGGCCGCGAAGTAGGTCACGCGGATTTATGGTTGGTGCGGCGGCGATCGGATGCCGCGTGCCCCGCCGCCGCTCATAGTGTCGCCGCGTGCCCGTCTCGAGTGCGCCGCTCCTTGTCGTGTCGGACGTCGCCGCGCGGCTCGTGCGTCGCGGCCTGCTCGCGTCGGCGGACGCCGCCGCGGGCGGCTGGCTCGCGGCGCGCGTGCTCGTGTACCGCCACGGCCCGGTGCGCGTTGACGCTCCCACCGCCCCTTCCTACGTTTCACCCGCGCCGATGACCCTCGCCCTCTTCAACACCCTCACGCGCCGCGTCGCACCGTTCCAGCCACTGGTCGGCAAACGAGTGACGCTCTACACCTGCGGCCCGACCGTCTGGAACTACGCCCACATCGGCAATTTCCGGACGTTCCTCTTCGAGGACCTGCTGCGCCGCCATCTCGAGTGGTCGGGGTACGACGTGTTCCACGTCATGAACCTCACCGACGTGGACGACCGCACCATCAAGGCGGCCGCCGCGGCGGGGCAGCGGCTCGCGGACTACACGGCGCCGTTCATCGCGGCGTTCTACGAGGATCGCGACTACCTGCGGATCCGGCCGGCGCACGCCTACCCGCGGGCGACGCAGGCCGTGCCCGCGATGGTGCGGCTCGTCGAGCGACTGCTCGAGCGCGGGGTCGCCTATCGCGGGGAAGACGGCTCGGTGTATTTCGCGATCGCCAAGTTTCCCGGCTACGGGCGGCTCTCCCGGCTCGACACCCGCGAGCTCAAGACCGGCGCGCGCGTGGCGAGCGACGAGTACGCCAAGGACGACCCCCGGGATTTCGCGCTGTGGAAGAAGGCCGAGGCGATCGACGAGCAGGTGGGCGCGGCGTGGGACGCGCCCTTCGGGCGCGGGCGGCCCGGCTGGCACCTCGAGTGCTCCGCCATGTCGCTCGACGCCATCAGCCGGTTTGGCGTCGAGACACTCGACATGCACGCCGGCGGCGTGGATCTCATCTTTCCCCACCACGAAGACGAGATCGCGCAGTCCGAGGCCGCGACCGGCTGCGCCTTCGCCCGCTGGTGGCTGCACGGGGAGTTTCTCAACGTGCGCGGCACCAAGATGTCGAAGCGGTTCGGCAATTTTCTCACCGTGCGGGACCTGCGCGAGCAGGGCGTGGACCCGGCGGCGCTCCGGCTCCTGTTCTGGCAAACCCACTACCGCCAGCCGCTCGACTTCACGGACGAGGCGCTCGCGGGAGCGGCCGAGGCCGTCAAACGGCTGGCCGAGTTTCGCGACCGCGTCTTGCAGGTCGCGGCAGGACGGACCCGGGCCCGTGACGAGGACGCACTCGGAGCCGTTACTGATCGCTTCACGCGCGATTTCCGCGCCGCGCTCGACGACGACTTGAACGCCCCGCGGGCTTGCGCCGCGCTGTTCGACTTCGTGAGGGCCGCGAACCGCGAGCTCGACCGCCAGCCGAGCGCATCCGGGGCCCAGCGGGCACTGGGCGGGCTGAAGGAGGCCATGGGGGTCCTCGACGTCCTCCCTACCGACCGGGCGGTGGATCCCGGGCTGGAGCGCTGGATCGGGGAGTGCCTCGCGGCGCGCGACAAGGCCCGCAAAGCCAAGGACTTCAAGGAGGCCGACCGGATCCGCGCCGAGCTCAAGGCCAAGGGCGTGGAGATCGAGGACACCGCCGCCGGGACCAAGTGGCGGGTCACCTAAGTTCTTCCCGGCCCGTCCCTTGCATGCGGGCCCGGTCCCCGTTAAGCTACACGTCTGGGAATTTTAGGCGTTGGCCGGCTGACGTAGCTCAACTGGTAGAGCAGCTGATTTGTAATCAGCAGGTTAAGGGTTCGAGTCCCTTCGTCAGCTCACGTTGCCGAAGAGGCATGCGCCGCTCGACTCCGTCCTGGAGGGTCCGACACACCCCGCGCCTTGGAAAACGCGGGGTGAGTTGTCAGTGGGAGGGCGGGACCGGGGGACGGGGGGACGGGGGGATGGGGCGGCGGGACACGAGAGGCGGGGCGCTGGTGGGGTGCCCGAGTGGCCAAAGGGAGCAGACTGTAAATCTGCCGGCGTCAGCCTACGAAGGTTCGAATCCTTCCCCCACCACTCGGCGCGCGGGCGTAGCTCAGTTGGTAGAGCATCAGCCTTCCAAGCTGAGGGTCGCGGGTTCGAGCCCCGTCGCCCGCTCTCGCTCGCGTAGCTCAGTCGGTAGAGCGCGTCCTTGGTAAGGACGAGGTCACCGGTTCAATCCCGGTCGCGAGCTTGAGAAGCGAAAGACGTCGAGGAGCATCGTCGAGGGGAATCGTCGAGGAAGGTCGTACGGGTCCCCTCGACGCCTCTCCTCGACGCCGTCCCTAGACGCAGTTCAACAGAGCTGAGGAGCGCATGGCGAAAGCGAAATTTGAGCGGACCAAGCCGCATGTCAACGTGGGGACGATTGGGCACGTGGACCACGGGAAGACGACGTTGACGGCGGCGCTGACGAAGGTGGCGGCGGAGAAGGGGCTGGCGACCTACGTGCCCTACGACCAGGTGGCGAAGGCGTCGGAGTCGCAAGGGCGGCGTG
>QHTX01000041.1 GCA_003220975.1 Gemmatimonadota bacterium
ACCGCGGTCGTGTCATCGGGCGCTTCGACGATCGCCGTGCCGTCGAAGTCGCCGAAGTGGTAGTACAGATCGACCAGGCGGCCCCCCAGCTTCTTCATCATCCCCTCGACCAGCTGCCGCCGATTGGCAGGGTTCTTCGCGAGCGCCGCCCAAGCCTGGGGGGTGTAGGAGAACTGCAGCATGTAGCGCGGCATGGTTGGGTCCCTCCGTACCTTCGGGAAGAGCACAGACGGCGCCGCCTGAAACGGGCGTCGCGGGCGGTTGCTCCTGCGCATATATCGGCCCGGTCGCGAAGCGTCAAGCGACGGTCCGGGCGCCGAAGCACGCGGGTGAACACCTAGCCGAGCGGCCGTGCAGCCCCGAGATTTGGCCCACGTCCCGCACGGGAGACTTCCCCATGCAGCCGCGCCCGTTCCTCGTCCTCGGCCTGTCCCTGGGGCTGGCGGCCCCGGCCGCCGCCCAGGGGAAGCGCCTCGAACTCTCCGATCTCCAGCGGCTGGTCAACGTCGCCGACCCGGCCCTCTCTCCCGACGGCAAGACCGTCGCCTGCATCGTGTCGCGCGTGAACTGGAGCGACGACCGGTTCGACCAGGACCTCGTCCTGGTCGACGTCGCGACCGGCGCCCAGCGCCGGGTCACGTTCGAGCGCAAAGGTCTCGGCTCGCCGCAGTGGTCGCCGGCGGGTGATCGGCTGGCGTTCCTCGCGACTGCGGGATCGGGGGACAAGGGGGCGCCCCAGGTGTTCGTGCTCGACATGCGCGGCGGCGAGGCCCGGAAGATCACCGACGCACCGGGGGCGGGGGGGGGCGTGGAGCAGTTCGCCTGGAAGCCTGACGGAACGGAGATCGCCTACGTCGCGGCCGATGAGCCCGAGAACAAGAAGGACATCGAGGCGCACAACGACGCCTTCGAGGTAGGGGACGACGGGTACCTGACGACCGCCGCACCGACGCCGTCCCACATCTGGATCGTGTCCGCCGATGGCGGTGCGGCGCGGCGGCTCACGCATGGCGCGTGGAGCCTCGCCAAGAGCCAGCCACCTGGGCCGCCGTCGTCGCCGCTCTCCTGGTCGCCGGACGGGAAGGCGCTGCTCTTCACCGAGCAGGCCACGCCCCACTTCGGCGACGCCGAGCAGACGCGGGTGATGGTGCTGGACGTCGCGAGCGGGGCGACCCGGGCGCTCACGGCGCGCAAGGGGTTCGAAGGCTACGCGGTATTCTCACCGGACGGCGCACGCGTCGCGTACTGGTATCCCCGCGACGGCGACCTCAACAATGTGAACGAGATCTTCGTCACGTCGGCAGGCGGCGGCGCAGGCGCCTCCGTGACCCGGGCCCTCGACCGCAACCTGCTGCGGGCGATCTGGATGCCCGACGGGAAGGCATTGCTGGTGGGCGGTCACGACGGCACGCGCACCGCCCTGTGGCTGCAGCCGCTCGACGGCGCCGCCCCCCCGAAGCGCCTCGAGCTGGGCGACGTCAGCCCGTCGTGGTCGTTCTGGCTGGACGCGTCGATCGACCGGAACGGGGCGATCGCCTTCACCGGCAGCTCGCCGGGTCGGCCGACGGAGCTGTATTACCTAGCCACGCCGGGCGCGAGCCCGCGCCGCCTGACGGACCTGAACGGCGAAACCGCTTCCCGTCAGCTCGGAGCCGTAGAACGGCTCGAGTGGCAGGGGCCGGACGGATACCGTGAGGACGGCGTGGTGACGTACCCGCCCGGGTTCACAAAAGGCCGGGCGTATCCGCTGGTGCTCGTGATCCACGGCGGCCCGACCGCCGCCTCGGTGCGCGGCTTCAGCTTCCTGAGCCAGCTGCTCGCCGCACACGACTACATCGTGTTCTCGCCCAATTACCGCGGGTCGGACAACCTCGGCAACGCTTACCAGCGCGCCATCTTCAACGACGCGGGCGACGGACCGGGACGGGACGTGATGGCGGGCATCGCCGCGCTCGCGAAGCTGGGCGGGGTGGACACGACGCGGATGGGCGTGTCCGGCTGGTCGTACGGCGGCTACATGACCACGTGGCTCATCGGCCATTATCGGACCTGGAAGGCGGCGGTGGCGGGCGCCGCCGTGACCAACCTGCTGGACCAGTACAACATGGCCGACTACAACGTGGGGCAGCGCTTCGGTTTCGTCGGGTTCGCCTCCCCCTGGACCGGCCAGGCGCTCCAGGCCTATCGCGCTCAGTCCCCGATCTCCTACGTCGCGGCGATGAAGACGCCCACGTTGATCTTGTCCGACGTGCGCGATGCCCGGGTCACCGTGTCCCAGTCCTACGAGCTGTACCATGCGCTGCGGGACAACGGCGTGCCGGTCAAGTTCGTCGCGTATCCCGTGGACGGCCACTTCCCCGGCGACCCAGTCCGCACGACCGACGTGTACCGGCGCTGGCTCGAGTGGCTGGACCAGTATCTGAAGGGACCCGTCTCGGCCCGGTGACGGCGGCCCTCACCCGCCGTTGGCTGCTCGCGCTCTACGTCGGGAGCGCCGCGCTCGTCACGCTGCAACAGGCGGTGCTCGGCCGCTCGAACAATTTCCGGGTGTTCCGCTCGGCGAGCCTCAACCTGTTCGCCGGCCGGGACCTATACGCCGCGCACCCGGAGCAGCACTTCGACTTCTACAAGTACAGCCCGACCTTCGCGCTGCTGTTCGCGCCGCTCGCCTACCTGCCGTTCGCGCTCGCGTTCCTGTGCTGGAGCCTGCTCAACGCGCTGCTCCTGTGGTACGCGCTCGACCGACTCCTCCCCGAGCGGCCGGCGACGGTCGCCCTGGCGCTCGTGTACCTCGAGGTGCTGTTCGCGATGCAGTACGGCCAGAGCAACGCCCTCGTGGCCGCGCTCTTGATCCTCGCGTTCGTCGCGCTCGAGCAGGGACGGCAGGGGCGCGCGGCGGCGCTCGTCGGCGTGGACGCGTTCATCAAGATCTTTCCGCTCGCCGGGGTCTCCCTGGCGCTGTTTCACCCGCGCCGCGCGCGCTTCGCCCTGCTCGCGGCCGCCGCCCTCGTGGGGCTCGCGCTGCTGCCGCTCGCCGTCGTGCCGCCCCACGAGCTCGCCACGCAGTACCGGTCGTGGCGCGCCACCGAAGCGGCGGACGCCCTACAGGGGCACCGCGGGTACGCGCTCATGCAGTATCTCTACATGTGGCTCGGCGCGGACTGGCCCAACTGGCCCGCGCAGCTCGCCGGCACGACGCTGTTGCTGCTGCCGCTCGCGCTCGGCCGGGAGCGATCGCGCCTTCCGCCTCCGGTTCCTCTGCTCACTGCTCGTCTACCTCGTGCTCTTCAACCACCAGTCGGAGCGCGCCACCTTCGTGATCGCCTACACCGGGATCGCGATCTGGTACGCGAGCGCGCCGACGGAGCGGCTCCGCACGGCCGTCATGGCCCTCACGCTGCTCGTGATGGTGGTGCACGACGTGGACATCGTACCACGCTGGGTGAAGAACGAGATCCTCATCCCCTACCGCATCAAAGGGATTCCCTGCCTCGTCGCGTGGCTCGTGATGGAGTGGCAGCTGTTCGTCACAGCGCGCCGAAGTGCACCAGGCGAAACGCCCCGCTCGCAAACCGCGCCCGCACCACGGACGACGTGAGCGCGGCGAGCTCGGCGGCCCGCGGCGTGGTGTAGTCGTCCCAGCCCGCGAGGTCGCCGTCCGGGTGGCCCGGATGCACCATCAGCTCGGTCGTCCCCGGCTCGAGGCGGTCGAGCAGCGCCACCACGCGCGCCAGGAAGCGGGGGTCGCCCTGGAGGGAAATGCCATAGAACCGGTCGGCGTGCCGCGGCACCGCGGCGCCGCTCCGCCGGGATGCCACGCCCCAGGCTGCGGCGAGCGTCGCCTGCTTGAGGAGCGCCCGCCAGCTCGCCGCCCGGGGCGAGAGCGGCTCGAGCGGGACCCGGACGACCGGCACCCATTCGCGCCGCGCCGTCTCGATCACCACTCCCCACACGCCGGGCAGCACATGCACGTGGCGATGGCTGTCGATGTGCGTCACCCGCACGCCTGCCTCGCGCAGCCGGGCGAGCTGAGCCGCGCATTCCGCCGAGACGTGTGCGGGGTCGAGCCGGCCGGTGAGCGCGCGCGCGACGAGCGCCGCGAGGGAGTGAAAACGAGCGGTGGGGGGAGGGGTGGTCAGGCTGGGCGCCGTGGTCAGGGGCGCCCCGGTCGTCAGGTTCAGATGTAGGCCAACCCCCAGGGTCCCCCCAATCGCTCGTAACCGGTCGCGCGCGTCGGGCCATCCGGGGGTGTTGACGAGCACCGAGACGGACGACACCACGCCCGCCGCGTGCGCCTCGAGAATGCCGCGATTCACGCCCGCCGAGAAGCCGAAATCATCGGCGTTCACGACGAGGCGGCGCTCGTCAGGCGTAGCGCCCCCGCCAGTCGTTCCAGCGGATGCGCGCCAAATCGCGCAGCATCGCCGCCGCGTCCGCGGCGAAGCGTACCGTGCTCGGCTCGTCGTCGTAGCGATACTGCACCGCCGCCTGCCGCACCTCGAGCCCGTGCTTGCGCGCGATGTACAACAGCTCGACATCGAAGCCGAACCCGGCCACGGTGAGGCGCGGAAAGATCAGCTGGGCGGCACGGGCCGTGAAGGCCTTCAGCCCGGCCTGCGTGTCCAGGATCCCGGGCAAGAGCGCGATGCGCACCACCCGGTTGAACAACCGGCTCATGACGTGGCGCGTGTACAAGTAATGGAAGAACGACGGGCTCATCAGGTAGCGCGACTCGGGGAGCACGCGGCAGGCGATCGCCACGTCGGCTCCGCCGTCCAGCTCGCGCACCATGGTGTCGATCTCTGTGACGGGGTAGGCGAGATCGGCGTCGGTGAACACGCGCCGGGCACCCCGGGCCGTGACCATGCCCCGCGCGACCGAAAAGCCCTTGCCCCGGTTGGCGTCGTTGCGGAGCAGCGTCGTGCTCGGCAGCGTACCGGCGAAGTCGGCGAGCAACCGCGCGGCGCCGGGCTCGCTGTGGTCGTCCACCAGCACCAGCTCGGTGGGCCGGGCCTGGGCGCACACGTAGCGGCGCAGCACGTCGAGATGCGCTGGCAGACGGTCCGCCCCGTTGCGCACGGGCACCACGACGGACAGGTGGATCGCGGATTCGGCCACGCCGACAAGATACGAGTCGGCGCGGCCGGTGCGGAGAGGGGGAGCGAACGTTACGTTTCCGCCCCGTGAGCACCGCCATCGAGCACGTCTCCGACACGGCCCGCTGGGTCGCGCTGTACCGCGCGATGGAGTCCGAGCGGCCCGACGCGCTGTTTCACGACCCCTTCGCCCGCAAGCTGGCCGGCGAGCGCGGCGAGCGCATCCTCGCCTCCATGCGGAAGGGTCGGGCGTGGGCGTGGCCCATGATCGTCCGCACGGCGGTGATGGATGAGCTGATCCTGCGGGCCATCCAGCGCGATGGGGTCGGGACGGTGCTCAATCTCGCCGCGGGACTCGATACCCGGCCCTACCGGCTGCCGCTGCCGCCGGCCCTGCGCTGGGTGGAGGCCGATTTCCCGGACGTGATCGCCTACAAGCAGGAGCAGCTCGCCCGGCAGCGCCCGACCTGCGCGCTCGAGCGGGTGGGGATCGATCTCACGGACCTGGCGGGCCGTCGGGCGCTGTTCGAGCGGCTCGGCGCCGCGGCCCATCGGGTGCTGGTCGTAAGCGAGGGACTGCTCATCTATCTCACGCCCGAGGCGGTCGGGTCGCTCGCGGCCGACCTCGCCGTCCCCCCGTCGTTCCGCTGGTGGCTGATCGACCTGGCATCGCCCCGGCTGCTCAAGATGATGGAGAAGTCGTGGGGGCAGGCCGTGGCGGCGGGCAACGCACCGTTCCTATTCGCACCGGCTCAGGGGACGCGAGTCTTCGAGCCGCACGGCTGGCGCGAGGCGGAGTATCGATCGATGTGGGAGGAATCGCTGCGTCTGAAGCGGACGATGCCGCTCGCC
>QHTX01000042.1:0-5423 GCA_003220975.1 Gemmatimonadota bacterium
CGAGCGAGGAAGCCGGTGGCGCCCGCGAGCAGCGCGAGGCCGAACCAGACAGCGGCCGCGGCGACCGCGGCGCTGGGAAGACGAGGCATCGGGATACTGGAAGCGGTCATGGGAAGGCCCTTTCGGAAAGGTGGTTCACTCAGGTTCCGTTATGTGTATATACAGCTATCGGAGCGAGACAGGAGTTCCCGGGGCTAGCGCAAGTCGTTGATTCACAAGAGCGGCGTTACCCGTCCTTGGGCGTGTGGCATCTTCACCACACACCCCGAACGGAGGCGCCTACGTATGCGCGACTCCGCACCCTATAGACTGACCGAACGACGCCAGGCAATTCTGCGCCAGGCGAGTGCCGCCCTGCGGGGCCGAATGGTCACGCTGTGGCGTATGGCGAGCGGTTTCGCGGTGGCCGAGGTGGCGAGCCAGCCGACGGTGCCGCGGGATCTGATCGACTTCGACGTGGCCGCGGCCTTGCGGATGTGGGGCCGCGCCGTGGCCGAGGGGAGTCTCTGGGTCGTGTGCCGCCTCGACCCGGGCCGCTGGCACGTGGCCCCGGTCCGCAGCGACGTGCCCGCGCCGTCGCCCAGCGGTGTCGAGCGCCGCAGTCCGGAGCGGCTGACTCTGGAGCTGGCCGGCCTGTTACTCGGCGCGCTCGAGCGTGTTTGGGCGGTGGCCGACCAGGCGACGGTCTATCTCTGCGCCGCGCTCGCCGTGGTTGACACATCCCTGGAGCGCGTGCGGAAAGCGCGCGGCCTGACGACCGCTTCGCGCGCGCACCTGCTCGCCGATCTCGCGGTCATCGCCGAGGCGATCGAGGGGGCGCTGGAGGCCTAGAGCGCCGCGGCGGCCAGATCCCTCAGGGTCTTCGCCAGCGTGTTGACCCGCGTGGCCTCGCTGGACCCACTCGCGTCACCCTCCAGTTGCACCGCGAGCTGAGTCAGCGCGCTCTGGCGCCCCGCCACCGAGGCCCGCTCGGCGCTCGTCAGGGCCTGCCGCACCGCCAAGATCCGGTCGGGCCCCAGGCCGTGCGACCGCTCGAGCTGGTCGACGTAAGCGCGTGCTAGAGCGAACGTCGACGGCCAGACGAACCGGAGCTGTCCCTGCGTGTTGAACTCGTCGAAGTGCACCGACTTCGCCGCGTCGATCTCGTTCTGCGAGAGGAAGCCGCTGGGCTGAAGCGCGAAGATGTCCAGTCCCCGGGCGATCTCCGAGCTGACGATGACGCCGTTGTACCAGTAGGCCGACCACGACCCGGCGCCGACCATCTGGGTGGAGTCGACGGGGCCGCGGTCGAAGAACGCGATCTCGCGCGGGTGCGCGGCGTCGGTCCAGTCGAACACCGAGATGCCGCCCTGATACCACGCCTGCACCATCACGTCACGCCCCGGGATCGGGATCAGCGAGCCGTTGTGCGCGACGCAGTTCTCCTGCGGCGTCTGCGGCGCCGGGAGCTTGTAGTAGCTCTGGAAGTGCAGCTTCCCGTCGGCGATCGTGAAGATCGCGTCCGCTCCCCACTCGCGCGGGTCGGTGGCGCGGCACTTGGGCCCACCGCCGCCGCCCCATTCGTCCGAGAAGAGCAGCTTGGTGCCGTCGTTGTTCAAGGTCGCCGAGTGCCAGTAGGAGAAGTTCGAGTCGGACGCTGCGTCCAGGCGAACGGGATGCGCCGGATCCCGGATGTCGAGCAGCATTCCGTACCCTTCACACGCGCCTCCGGCCAGGCCGACCGCCGGATAGACCGTGATGTCGTGACATTGGGTCGGCCCGGGGGGCGGGCCGTTGGGGTTGCTGCCCTGCCGCTGCGCGGTCATCCGGGCGATCATGACCGGGATCGCGGCCCGCAGGGCGGCGCTGTCGGCGGCGGTCGGCGCGCCCGTGCCTTGCCGGGCCTGGACGACACTGTCCAGCATCCGGTCGACGAAGCGCGACGGCAGTACGAACTCTTCCCCCCACGGGAAAGTCGCGGTGAAGGCACCCTTGGCCTTCGCGGCCGCCAGCTCCGCGATGTCGGCCGAAGCCGGGCCGTGGCGCGGCGGCGCCACGAGGTTGGCGAAGATCCGCGGGGAGCTCACGATGGCGGCCTGCTCCGGATGGGCGAGCGGCACCTTGATAACCTCGATCCGGAACAGCGCCGTGGTCGAGTCCTGGTCGGGCATGACGCCCACGCAGCCGGGGAGCTCGTTGGGCGAGCGCACCGGAGCCGAGCCGGAGATGTAGACGTAGGCGTTCGCGGTGTCCTTGGGATCGACCACCACCGTGTGCGTGTGCGAGCCGCGGCAGGTCTGCACGTTGCCGATGTACTTGGGAGTAGTGATATCGCTGATGTCGAAGACGCGGATCCCACGCAGCCGTACCTTGCTGACGGTATCCTTGACCCCCTCGGTGCTGCAGTCGATGCGTCCGCCCAGGCCCTCGCCCGAGACGAAGAGGAGGTTCTTATAGACCGACACGTCGCTCTGCGACGCCGGACAGAGGTATGCGGTCTTGAGGACGGGCCGGCTCGGGTCCGTGATGTCCCAGACCTGGTAGCCGTTGTAGTTGCCCTGGATGACGTAATGACCGGTGAACGCCAGGTCGGAGTTGGTGACGCCGGCGAACTTCTCGGAGGGCGGGGTCTGCGACAGCACGCGCAGGTTCCACGCCGCTTCGCCGGCATTCATCAGTCCCGCCCGGAGCCCGACCCTTGGATCCGGGTTCGGGGCCGTGGTGGACATGTCGATGGCCGGAGTCGGAGTGCCGTAAGGCCTGGGGTGGGACGCGCACGCCGCCAGCAAGCACACCGTGATGGCGAGAAGCAAGTGTCGGTCGTAGGCAGACGCCATGGTGGTTTCCTCGGTTAGGACGTGGGGACTCACAGGGCGCCCTGGATCTGGAGCGTGAGGAGCATGCGCTCCATGCGGGCGATCTCGGTTGTCTGATCCACATTGATGTCGGAGGCGAGCTTGAACACGATCTCGTCCTGAGCGGCGCCGTAGGTGGCGAACAGGTTCTGCACCATGACGACGGCGCCGTGGTGGTGCTGGATCATGAAGGTCAGGAACGAGCGGTCGAAGTCCGCGCTCCGCGCCTGATCCAGCTGATGCATCTGGGCCTCGGTGAGCATGCCGGGCATCAACGTGTCGCCATGGGATCCGGACATAGGCATGGCCATGTCCATCCCCGTCTCCCCCGGTACGGGTTGGAGGCGATTCCGGAGCCACTGCTGCATGAAGGCGATCTCGTCGCGCTGCGCGTTGATGATGCGGGCTGCGAGGGTGCGCACCGACGGGCTGGCTCGGTGGGAGTCCGCCCACCCGGCCATCACGATCGCTTGCGCATGGTGTCCGATCATGTGGTACATGAAGGAGACGTCCGCCGCGGTGTAGGGATGGCGGGCGCTGTCGGCCCTCGCCCGAGCGACCGGTGAGAGGGACATCGACGCCACCTGTCGGGAGGCGCTGCCGCAAGCGACCACCGCGAGCCCCACGACCAGGACGGCGGTGATTTGTCGAGCGTGCGTAGCAGTCATCCGATGGCGTTTTGTCAAGGAAAGCGTGAAAATGCGTCCTGCAGATGTCCGGGATTGGTGAAGCCAAACGGAGAGGGCTCGCGGTGGCCGGGCTCGTGATGGCATGCGCGGTCTACCGCACCGCCCCCGCACAGGACTGGACCCGTTTCGGCTGGGACGCCGGCCGCTCCAGTGCCCCGACCACGCCGACGGGTATCACCGCGGCCAACGTCGCGTCGCTCAGACGACAGCAGGTCGCCATCGACGGCACGGTCGACGCCTCGGCCATCTACCTCCACGGCGCCCGTGTGCAGGGGCGCACGGTCGACGTCTTCTTCGTCACCACGACGTACGGCAAGACGCTGGCCATCGACGCGGCCGACGGCGCGATCCTGTGGAAGTACACGCCGCCGGGCTACGACACGTGGGTGGGATCGTACCGGATCACGACCGCGACACCCGTCGCCGATCCCGACCGAGCGTTCGTGTACGCGGCCTCGCCCGACGGGCAGATCCACAAGCTCGCTGTCGCGGACGGCCGCGCCGCCTGGAGCACGGCGATCACCGATCTCCCCCGGCGCGAGAAGATCGCGTCGCCGCTGAACTATTTCCGCGGCCGCGTGATCGCGACCACGGGTGGCTACATCGGGGATGCGTCGCCGTATCAGGGACATGTGGCGATCCTGGACGCCGCGAATGGCAAGCTGCTGCACGTGTGGAATTCGCTCTGCAGTGACCGGCCTGGGATCCTCGATCCCGCGTCCTGCTCCGAGAGCGGCTCCGCCATATGGGGCCGCGCCGGGGCGGTGATCGACTCGACCACCGGGAACATCTTCGTCGCGACCGGCAATGGGCTGTGGGACGGCAGAGCCCACTGGGGCGACGCGGTGCTCGAGCTCGACGCGGATGCGACCCGGCTGCTGGGCAACTACACGCCGACCAACACCGACGCACTCGACGCGCGTGACGCGGACTTGGGCTCGACGTCGCCGGTGCTGCTCGGCGGTGGGCTGATTGCCCAGGGCGGCAAAGACGGCTCGATCCGGCTGCTCGACTGGGGTCTGATGCGGGGGACCGAGCCGCATCGGGGCGGCGAGCGCCAGGTCGTCCCGTCCGGGGCGGCACGCTTCACCGCGCCCGCGGTGCTGCGCACGAGGGCGGCGACCTGGCTGTTCGCCGCCGACAATGGTGGCACGGCGGCGTGGACGCTCCGCGACGGCGAGCTGCGCCCGCTGTGGCAAAACGGGCACGCCGGGACGAGCCCCGTCGTCGCGGGCGGCCTCCTCTTCGTATACGACCCGGAAGGGGGAGGGGGGGGCCTCCGCGTCTACGACCCGGCGACCGGGCGCGAGGTCGCGAAGCTCGAGTGCGGCGATGGGGGGGGCCACTGGAACAGCCCGATCGTGGTGGACGGCAGGATCGCGCTCCCGGAGGGGAACTCGAACGATCACTCCACGAGCGGCATCCTCGATATCTGGCGGCTGCGGTGAACGCTTACCGATTGATCCAATACGACAGCTTCACCAGGAAGCCGTTGTCGGGCCGCAGGCCGAACAGGTCGCTCAAGTCGCCGCGGAAGCCGCGCGTCCCCTCGACGCCGGTGGACCCCTGGCGCCCCTGACTCCAGACCACGAACAGCGTCGAGCCGGGGCGGTACTCCCAACGGAACACGACGTTGGAGCGGAACTGCTTGTAGTTGAAGCCGCCGGGGTTGTTGGTGACGGCGGTGTCGCCGTACACCTGGTAGCGGCTCGCGAAATCCGCCGCGCGAGGGCTTGCCGAGAGCTCCCGCACGTTGCTGTAGGTCCCCTTCGAGACGAACGGCTGCGCGTACACCTGGAGCGACATGCTCGCGTTGAAGGGGTAGGTGACGCGCAGGGTCACGCCGAGCTGCTTCTGCTCCAGGTGCGCGAACAGATAGTGCGTCACCTGGATCGAATCC
>QHTX01000042.1:5486-6605 GCA_003220975.1 Gemmatimonadota bacterium
CGCGACGCCAGCTTGAAGTCGACCTCCGGGCTCACGTTGACGCTGCGGGACCGCCCGCCGTCGCCGCGCCAATAGTTGACCCAGAAGTACGGCACGATCGCTCTGCGGTCGTCGCCGTTCAGGCCGGCCCAGGGCGCGAGGTATGAATCCTGGCGCACCGCCGGCCCGCCGCGGGCGCAGGAGTAGCAGTACGTCTCGCCCAGCTGGCCCAGCGTGCCTCCGGCATGGAACGACCAGGTGTTGCGGAACGTGATGTGTGTGTTGGTATTGAACGCCCGCTCTTCGGGCAGTCCCCCCGTCGTCCAATATTGCCACCAGTTGAAATTCCACTGAAACCGCTGGTACAAGGCGCGCTGGTGGCGATCGAAGTATCCGATCCAAGTGCTCCAGGACTGCTGGTCGGCGCGCTGCAGGTAGCCCAGGTCGTTGATCTCGAAGCCCGCCGAGCGCCGCTGGTAGCTGGTCTGGCCCAGGAGGTGGGTCCCGCCCACCTTGCTGAACTGCAGCTCCTCGGCGTCCCCCGAGAGCGACGTGCGCGTCGTGTCGTACGGGAGCCCGGCGTCGGGCCGCTGATAGTAGTGGACCGCGTCGCGCTGCGTGGCGGCGATCGCCGCGGCGCTGCCCGCCACGCGACTCAGGTCGACCGAGCCCGACAGCTCGAACCGGCCGCCGGGAAAGCGGTGCCGGAAGTCCGCTGCGCCGACGTAGGCGCTATGGTGCAGATACGGCGCGGTCCAGGAGTCGTTGTCGCGGTTCACCGCGGTGACGATGCCGCCAATGCTGGTCTCGCCGCCACGCAGGTCCTGGCGCAGCCGCACCACGCCGTAGTTAGTGGTCGGCTCGATCGTCACGCCGCCCACGCCCGTCACGTGCTGCGTCACCGCGTCGAGGGCGCCGATCGTGAGCCCGCCCGGCAGGCGTCCGGTGAGCTTGCCCGCGCCGAGGATCCTCGTGAACGCCGGCGAGGTGGTGTCCGAGTAGGTGCCCGCGAGCTGGGGCGCGCGCCCGATGCGGCGGCTGTAGACCAGCCCTTCGCTGTTGCAGTTCACGTCGTTGCAGTTGACGTCGAACTGAAACAGCCCTCGTCCGGCGACGAAGAACGGGCGCTGCTCCCTGAAG
>QHTX01000165.1:0-14713 GCA_003220975.1 Gemmatimonadota bacterium
TGTTCCAGTTCGCCGCGCTGTTCGACTCGATGACCGTGTTCGACAACGTCGCCCTGGGGCTGCGGCGCCGGGATCTGTCGGACGACGAGATCGCCGACCGGGTGCGAGAGGCGCTGGCGCTGGTGGACCTGACCGGCACGGACGAGAAGCTCCCGGCGGAGCTGTCGGGCGGCATGCGCAAGCGGGTGGGGATCGCGCGCGCGATCGCGCTGCGGCCGCGCTACGTCCTGTACGACGAGCCGACGACCGGGCTCGACCCCGTCACCTCGGCGGTCATCGACCGGCTGATGGTGCGCACCCGCGAGCACCTCGGTGTGACTGGCCTCGTGGTGACGCACGACATGCGCAGCGCCTACACCGTGGGGGATCGCATCGCCATGTTGTACGAGGGCAAGGTCCGGCAGGCGGGCAGCGTGGCGGAGATCCGAGAGACGGAGGACCCGGTGGTACGGCAGTTCATCGAGGGACGTCCGGCGTGAAGCGCGAGAACGAGTTCGCCGTCGGCCTCGTGGTGATCGCGGCGTTCGCCATCGTCGTGGGCGGTGCGCTCTGGCTCTCCGGCGCGCACCTCGGCCGCACCGAGGCGGTCTACACCGCTCGGTTCCGGACGGTGGGGGGCCTCAGCGCCGGCGACCCCGTGGTGCTCCGCGGCGTGCGGGTGGGGCGGGTCGAGGCGATCCGCCTGGCGTCGGGCAACTGGGTGGAGGCGGACCTGAAGATCTACGCCGGCGTCCAAGCGCCTCCCAAGCCCGCCGTGATCGCGGCCTCGGCGTCGCTCTTCGGGGAATGGGCCGCGTCGCTCGTTGCCCTCGATCAGCTGCCCAACGATCCCAACATCAAGCAGGCGATCGCCGAGGGGGGGGGCGGGAAGTGGCCGGGGGCGACCCTCCCCGACATCGGCCAGCTCACCGCCCAGGCGAGCCGGATCGCGACCGACATCGCCGCGGTGGCGAACCGCGTGCAGACCGCGTTCGACTCCGAGGCGGTGATTGAGCTGCGCCGCTCGATCAAGGACTTCGGCCAGGTCGCCGACCGGTTGGCGAAGGTCACGAACGAGCAGGCGGACGTCATCGGGTCGGTCGGGTCGAACCTGCGGCAGGGGTCGGACGTGCTGGCCAAGGCGGCGACCACCCTACAGGCCACCCTCGGGCGAGTGGACACGGCGACGAACCAGGGCCAGCTGGCGACGATCCTCAACAACTCCGCCGCGACGAGCGCCAACCTGCGCACGGCGTCGCAGGACTTCCGCGACCTGATGGACGCGGCGCACAAGAACCAGGCGAGCCTGGTGCGGGTGCTCACCGCGGCCGACAGCGTGATGTCGCGCATCGCGAACCGCAACGGCACGCTCGGCCTGCTCGTGTCGGACTCGAGCCTGTACCGCGAGACCACGCTCACGATGATCCAGCTGCGGCAGCTCCTGTCCGACATCCAGGCGAACCCGCGGAAATACTTCTCGTTCAGTGTGTTCTGATGGAGCGGGGCAAGAAGCGGGGGCGGGCTCAACGGGAGACGAGCGCTGGCGGCGTCCTGTTCCGGCGCGGCCCCGACGGCGTACCGCGGTTCCTCCTGATCCGCGACTCGTATCGCAACTGGGGATTCCCGAAGGGCCATCTGAAGGTGGGTGAGCCTCCGGCGGACGCGGCGCGCCGTGAGGTCGCCGAGGAGACAGGACTCGAGGACCTCGCGCTGCACGGGCCGGTCCGCGTCATCGACTGGTATTTCCGGTTCCGCGGCAAGACGATCCACAAGTACTGTCACTTCTTCCTGTTCGAGTCGCAGCAGGGAGACCCGGTGCCGCAGGCGGAAGAAGGCATCACCGACGTCGCGTGGTACCCGCTCGAGGATGCGCGGCAGACCATCTCCTACGAGAACGCCCGCGCCGTGCTCGAGCAGGCGGGCGAGATGGCGCACGCGCTGACCCGTGAGGCGGAGGACGCGGGGTGACGGCCGTGGTCCCGGTGTTTCATCCGCGGCGCGAGGCACGACGCGCGGTGAAGCGGGGGTATCCGCGCGGCGCCGGCACGGTGCGGCTGTGCCGCGACTTGGGCGCCGTGGAACGGCTGCTGCAGCAGCGGCTCGTGGACGCCGTGGTGCTCGACGTGAAGGCAGTCTCCCCCGCCGAGGCCGCGCTCGCCCTGCCGGGGCGCTTCCCCCGCATTCCGATGTTCGTGCTGTCGGCGTTTCGCCCCGACGACGGGCCGCTGCTCGCGGCGTGCCACGCGGCGGGGTTCGCCGGCATCCTGGTGGAAGGGGTGGACAACGCGGTCGCGGGGGAGTGGGTGGCGGGGCGCACCGCCGAGGTGGCCCGGCGCGCGGCCCTTGCGGACGCGCCCCGGCTGCTGCGGCTCACCGACCGGCTGCAGCTCGCGGCCTGGGACGAGGTGCTGCGACGCGCCGCCGGGCCGACCAAGACGGCCCAGGTCGCCGCGGCGCTGCGCGTGACGCGGGAGCACCTGTCGCGCGAGTTCGCGGCGGGCGGCGCGCCGAACCTGAAGCGTGTGATCGACCTGGCGCGAGCCGCCTGCGCGGCCGACCTGCTCGGCAACCCCGGCTATACCGTCCGAGCGGTGGTGCACATTCTCGGATATGCCTCGCCCAGCCACCTCGCCGGTGCGGCGCGCCGGGTCGCGGGCGCGACGCCGCAGGAGCTACGGGCCGTGGGCCCGGACGGCGTGCTGGCGCGATTCATTAGAGGAAGGACGAGATCGAGAGTCTGACAATGTGGAATGCGGAATTGAAGGGTGGGGTTCGTTCTAGGAGAGCGGCCGCCCGGTTCGACGATGGCGCGGTCCATTCCGCACTCCGCATTCCGCACTCCGCACTCATGTGATAAATTTCACAAGCCACCAACACGGATCCCCATGGCCACCGATTCCATCCTGAGACCCGGCGAGCTCAAAGACATCCTCCTCAAGGAAATCCAGGCGGCCGACCTCGCCGAGATCGACGTCCGCGAGGTCGGCACGGTGCTGGAAGTGAAGGACGGCATCGCGCGCATCTACGGGCTCACGTCCGCGCTGGCGGGTGAGATGCTGGAGTTCACCTCGTCCGAGACGGGCGAGAAGGTCATCGGACAGGCGCTGAACCTGGAAGAGGACAACATCGGCGCCGTGATCTTCGGCGACTATCTCGTGCTGCGCGAAGGGGACGAGGTGCGGCGTACCGGGCGCGTCCTCGAGGTGCCGGTGGGGCCGGCGCTGGTGGGCCGGGTGGTGGACGCCCTGGGCCAGCCGGTGGACGGTCTCGGACCGATCCCCGCGGCCACGACTCGCAAGGTGGACATCGTCGCCCCCGGCATCATCAAGCGGCAGCCGGTGAAAGAGCCGCTGCAGACCGGCATCAAGGCGATCGACTCGATGATCCCCATCGGCCGCGGGCAGCGCGAGCTGATCATCGGGGACCGCGGCACCGGCAAGACGGCCCTCGCGATCGATACGATCATCAATCAGAAGGGCGAAGGGGTCATTTGCATCTACATCGCGATCGGGCAGAAGCGCTCGACCGTCGCGTCGGTCGTGGAAAAACTGAAGGAGCACGGCGCGATGGACTACAGCATCGTCCTCGTCGCCTCCGCCTCGGAGCCCGCCCCGATGCTGTACATCGCACCGTTCTCCGGCTGCGCGATGGGCGAGTACTTCATGTACGACGAGAAAAAGGCGACGCTGTGCGTGTACGACGACCTCTCGAAACAGGCCGCCGCGTATCGCCAGCTGTCGCTCGTGCTGCGGCGGCCGCCCGGGCGCGAAGCCTACCCGGGGGACGTGTTCTACCTCCACAGCCGGCTGCTCGAGCGCGCCGCCAAGCTCTCGAACGAGATGGGCGGCGGCTCGCTCACGGCGCTCCCCATCATCGAGACGCAGGCGGGGGACATCTCGGCGTACATTCCGACCAACGTCATCTCGATCACCGACGGGCAGATCTTCGTCGAGACCGACCTGTTCTACTCGAACGTGCGCCCCGCGATCAACCCGGGGATCTCGGTGTCGCGCGTGGGCGGAAGCGCGCAGATCAAGGCGATGAAGCAGGTGGCGGGGCGGCTGCGGCTCGACCTGGCGCAGTACCGGGAGCTGGAGGCGTTCTCGCAGTTCGGCTCGGAGCTCGACCAGGCGACCCAGAAGCAGCTGGCGCGCGGGGCCCGCGTGGTGGAGGTGCTGAAACAGCCGCAATACCAGCCCATGCCGGTCGAGCGGCAGGTCATGCTCATCTTCGCCGTGACGAACGGCTACCTGGACGACGTCGCCGTCCCGGCCATCAAGGGTTGGGAGCAGGGCTTCCTCGACTTCATGACGGCGCAGCACCCGGAGATCGGCGACGAGATCCGGACCCGCAGGGTGTTCACCGACGACCTCACCGGGCGGCTGCGGGCGGCGATCGACGAGTACAAGAAGATCGCGGCGCGCTGATGGCCAAGCCCCGCGAGCTGCGCCGGCGCATCCGCTCGGTGCAGAGCACGCGCAAGATCACGAAGACGATGGAGCTGGTGGCCACGTCGAAGCTGAAGCGCGCGCAGGACCGCGTGGCCGCCGCGCGTCCCTACGCGGCGGCGCTCACCGAGGTGATGGGCGATCTCTACGATCCCGAGCTGGCGGAGCGCTTCCCGCTGTTGCGCCAGCCGCCGGAAGGAGGGGAGGGTCCCGCGCGGCGCGTCGCGCTCCTCCTCATCACCTCCAATCGCGGGCTGTGCGGGGCCTTCAACGCCAACCTGATCCGCGAGGCGCGGCGGCGCCTCGACGAGCTCGACCGCGCGGGCACCCCGGTGGACCTGCACGTCGTCGGCAAGAAGGGGATCACCTACTTCCGCTTCGCCAAGCGGCCGCTCGCGTCGCAGCGTACCGACATCGGCGACAAGCCGACCGCCACGCACGCCGCCGAGCTCGTCGGCCCGCTGGTGGCGCAGTTCGCGTCCGGTGGCGTGGACGCGGTGGAAGTGGTGTTCGCGCAGTTCCGGAGCGCGGTGTCCACGCCGCCGACGGTGCTCCGCATCCTCCCGGTCACGCCACCGACGGAAGGACGGAAGGACGGAAAGGGGATGGCGAGTCCACCTTCCGTCCTTCCGTCTTTCCGTCGCAGTGCGAATTACATCCTAAGGCCATCTGCGGAGGCGATTCTCGCCGAGCTCTTGCCGCTCTACGTCCGCAATCAGGTCTACCGGGCGCTGGTGGAGACGACGGCGGCGTTTTACGGGGCGCAGCGCACCGCGATGAAGAACGCGACGGACAACGCGGGCGACATGCTCGACGTCCTCAATCGCACGTACAACCGGGCGCGGCAAGCGCAGATCACGCAGGAGATCGCGGAGATCGTGGGGGGGGCGGAAGCCCTAAAGGGCTAGTCATCACGTTATCCGTCATCCGTCTCGAACCACGGACAACGGATGACGGACAACGGACAACGAGGATCAACATGGCGACACGAACGCAAGAGAAGACCAAGAAGCCCGCTGCCGAGCCGAAGCAGAACATCGGCAAAGTCGTCCAGGTCATCGGCCCCGTGCTCGACGTCGAGTTCGCGCCCGAGCGGCTGCCCGAGCTCTACAACGCAGTGCTGATCGACCACGCCGGGAACGGCGCGCCGGCGATCCGTCTCGTGGCCGAGGTGCAGCAGCACATCGGGCGCAACCAGGTGCGCGCGGTGGCGATGAGCTCGACCGACGGGGTGGTGCGCGGCATGGACGTCGTCGACACCGGGCAGCCGATTACGGTGCCCGTGGGGAAAGCCGCGCTCGGTCGCATCCTCAACGTGCTGGGCGAGCCCGTGGACGAGGGCGACCCGATCCCGGCGAGCGCCGAGCGGTGGCCCATTCACCGCGAGACCCCGAAGTTCGTCGACCTGGAGCCCAAGACCGAGGTGTTCGAGACGGGGATCAAGGTCATCGATCTCATCGCGCCGTTCGTGAAGGGCGGCAAGATCGGACTGTTCGGCGGCGCCGGGGTGGGGAAGACCGTCATCATCCAGGAGCTGATCCACAACGTGGCGCTGGGCCACGGCGGCCGCTCGGTGTTCTGCGGCGTGGGCGAGCGCACCCGCGAGGGGAACGACCTCTACCTCGAGATGAAGGAGAGCGGCGTGCTCGCCTCCGCCGCGCTGATCTACGGGCAGATGAACGAGCCGCCGGGCGCGCGGCTGCGCGTGGGCCTGTCGGGGCTCACCGTCGCCGAATATTTCCGCGACGTGGAGGGCCAGGACGTGCTCGTCTTCATCGACAACATCTTCCGGTTCACGCAGGCCGGCTCCGAGGTGTCGGCGCTGCTGGGCCGCATGCCGTCCGCGGTGGGCTACCAGCCGACGCTCGCCACCGAAATGGGCGAGCTGCAGGAGCGGATCACGTCGACCAAGAAGGGCTCGATCACGTCGGTGCAGGCGATCTACGTGCCCGCCGACGACCTCACCGATCCCGCGCCGGCGGCGGCGTTTTCACACCTCGACGCGACCGTCGTGCTGTCGCGCCAGATCTTCGAGCTCGGCATCTACCCCGCGATGGATCCGCTCGCGTCGTCGTCACGCATCCTCGACGCCCAGTACCTGGGCGAGCGGCACTACAAGGTGGCGATCGAGGTGCAGCGGATCCTGCAGCGGTACAAGGACCTCCAGGACATCATCGCGATCCTCGGGATGGACGAGCTGTCCGAAGAGGACAAGCAGCTCGTGGCGCGCGCCCGCCGGGTACAGCGCTTCCTGTCGCAGCCGTTCTTCGTGGCCACCCAGTTCACGGGGCTCGAGGGCAAGTACGTGAAGCTCGAGGACACGATCAGCTCCTTCGAGCGCGTCGTGGCGGGGGAATTCGATCAGCTCCCGGAACAGGCGTTCTACATGGTGGCGGGGATCGACGAAGTGGTGGAGCAGGCGAAACGTCTGGCCACGGCCTGAGTGATGCACGTCACGGTCGTTTCCCCCGAGCGGGCGGTATTCGATGGGGCCGCCGACGCGGTGGTCGCGCCGGCGTACGACGGCCAGGTCGGCATCCTGCCGGGCCATGCACCGTTCCTCGCGTTGCTCGGGACCGGCGTCCTCGCGGTGCGGCAGGGGAGCGCGTCGAGCCGCTTCACCATCGCGGGTGGCTTCCTCCAGGTCGTGGGGGCGGGCGGGGGGGGCGACGCGGTCCGGATTGTGGCCGATCGGGTTGAAGAGTCTTGACAGATCGCGGGGCCGCCCTTATCGATGTGCGGCTTTTGATCGGCACGGCGCCCGTCACTCTTCCCTGGGGAGGCTTGTCCTATGCGGAAGCTGATCGGCAGTGTGGTGCTGGTGACGCTTGGTGCGATGTTGCCCGCCCTCGCCGCGGCGCAGCGGCGGGCCGCGCCGGAGGCCGGCCCGCAGCATGAGCTCGGCGTTGATCTCGCGTTCAACTATGTCAGTGTTGGCAGCGGCGGCGGCAGCGGTGTCCGGCTGGCCGCGCCGGTCGACGTACGGATCGGCTTCCTGTCGCGGTCGCAGAACATGTTCGAGGGCCGGGTCTCGCTGCTGTGGGACTCGAACAGCGGCTTCGTCGCCTTCTCACCCGGGGTCAACATCCTCCACCAGCTGAAGCGGGGCACCGGCACGCACGGACTGATGCGCGCCACGTACGTGACCGGCGGGGTGGGACTGAACATCACCAAGGCCGGCTCGGGTGCGAGCACCGCGACGCAATTCGTGCTGAATGGCGGCCTCGGGAAACGCCTCCCGTACGAGAGCGCGGTGTTCTGCCCTGAAGCGTTCATCGCGTACGCCTTCAAGACCAGCACGGTGCCGAGCGAGTTCTCGATCGGCGTGCGGCTCGGCTTGTCCTTCTGGCACTAGCCCCGCGGCCGGGCGCGGTGTGAGCCGCGTCACCCGGGGATGTCTGCGGCCCGTCCACGGTGTGGACGGGCCGCCTCGCTTGTAACGGGGGTGGGGAAGGGGGCGGCGCGGAACGCTCCCGGGCCCCTCGGGTACCTGTGTCACGTCGTTTCCGAATCGATCCTGACGGGAGAGAGCATGCGGAACAACGTTGCGGTGTTGATCACCGCGGTCTCGAGCGCGATCGCGACCGCAGCCGGCGCGCAGGCGACCGGGATGCCGTCGTTCAACGCGCCTTACCGGGCGTTTCAGCGCTCGGAGTTCGGCGGGGTCCTGAGCTTCCCCGACGGCGGCGGCACGGGGTTCGAGGGCGTGTATCGCTACGCCAGCGGGAAATTCGACATCGGGCTGCGCGGCGGCTTCTTCGATCCGGGCGGCAACGCGAGCACGGTCGTCCTCGCCGGCATCGAGGCGCGGGAGCGGGTCATCACGCACACCGTCGACTTCCCGCTCGACGGCGCCATCGTGTTCGGCGCCGGCGCCGACCTCGTGAGCGGCGGCTCCGAGCTCAACATCCCCGTGGGCCTGTCGCTCGGCCGGCGGATCGATCCGCAGGGGTCCACGGTGAGCATCGTCCCCTACGTGCAGCCGACGCTCGCCTTCATCGTGGGCGATCAGCCTTCGGACCTCATCTTCGCCTTCGGCATCGGGGCGGACTTCCGGCTCTCCCGCGTGCTCGACGCGCGCGTCTCCGGCGGCTTGGGCGACGCGCCGCTCACGGGCGTGTCGATCAGCGCCGTGTGGGTGCACTAGACCGACACGCGATTGACTTGCCGGGCCTGAGGTCACTACCGTTGGCTCGGCTCCTGCATCGATTCCTTCTTGACGTGGAAGGGGTGCCTATGAAGCGCGCAGTGTTGATTCTCGGAATGGTGGCATTGCTGGCCGCGCCCGCTGCCCCCGTGGCGGCCCAGTGGCTCGGCGAGCCGGTGTGGAACAGTCCCAAGGGCGGAACGGGCCTCACGATCTACGCCGACTACGGCAAGCCCAATGACAGCTACGGATCGGGCAACGCCTTCGGCGGGCGCGTCTCGCTCGGCCTCGGTACGCTGACCCTCACCGCGGGCCTCTCCACGTACAAGTCCGACTCGCTCGGGCCCGATCGCATCACCTCATACGGAGGTAACGCGGAGTTCCGCTTGATCGGCGGCAGCTTGCTACCGGTAGCTGTCAACCTGCAGGCGGGCGCTGCGCGCTCCGACTCGGCGAACAGCACGGCCGCGCAAACCGTCGTCACCGGCGCCGCCGGCATCTCCGTGCCGCTGCCGACGCCCGGCTTCAGCGTCGAGCCGTACTTCTCGCCCGGCGTGCGATACCGGGACTTCGGCTCGGGTAACGGCTCGAGCACGGAGTTCGGGTACGCGATCGGGGCGAACCTGAGCTTCGGGTTGCTCGGCGTGCATCTCGCCTACGACAACGAGAAGCTGAAGGGCGGTGGGAGCGTCGGCGTGTTCGGGGTCGGGGCGCACGTCGCGATCAAGCTGCCACTCGGCATGTGAGCGTGGTTCACAACCCCGTTTGCAGGCGCTAGCTTTGGGGCGCGCCGTTCCCGGCGCGCCCCGTTCGTTTTCCAGGAGCCCTGTGACCCGGTTTGTCGTCTCGCGAGCGTCGATCCTCGCGCTGGCTCTCGCCGTGAGCGCCTGCGCCCTCACCCTCGACTCCACCCACCTCGGCGTGCCGGTGTCGTTGGCCGGCGCGGCGTCCTCGCCCGACGCGGGGACGCCGTTCCGAATCACCAAGCATCCCGTCTATCTCTTCGCGGGGCTGGTGCCCGTGTCACAGCCCAATCTCGAGGACGTGCTCGCCGGTCAGGTGGGGACGGGAGCGCGAATCACGAATCTGCGCATCAGAGTTCGGAGCCGCTGGAGCGACTTGCTGATCACCGGGCTCACGCTCGGGGTCGTGGTGCCCCGCTCGGTGACCTTCGAAGGGGTGGTCGTTCCGCGGTAGGGGCACGGCAATTTGGTGTAGGGGCACGCCGATCTTGTGTAGGCGCACGGCAATGCCGTGCCCCTACATACCCACGATCAGCTTCTTCACCAGCGCCGTCGTCCGCTCCGCCGCGCCCCGTCCCTCTCGAGCGAGGCGCTTGCCCGCCTCCCCCGCCTTCTTCCGGGCCGCCGGATCGTGGTACCACACCAGCCACTGGGCGTGCAGCGGCTGCCGCCCGGCCGCCGGCAGCGCCACCGCGCCGCCGCGCTCGAGCAGCAGCGCGGCGTCGCGGCTCATCTGCCAGTGCGGGCCGATCACCACCGGGACGCCGAAGGCGGCGGGCTCGAGCACCGAGTGCAGTCCCGCGCGGTGGTAGCCGCCGCCGACGAGGGCGACGTCCGCCAGCGCGTACAGGTCGGCGAGGATGCCGACGCGGTCGACCACGATCACCTGCGCCGTAGCCGTTTGCTCGAGCTGCGACAGCCGCACGGGGCGGGGGAGGCCGAGCCGCGCGGCGAGCAGGCTGATGCCGGCGAGGTGATCGGGGTTGGGCTCGTGCGGCGCGAGCACCAGCCGGGCCGTGGGTACCTGCGCCAGCAGGTCGACGAACGCCGGCAGGACGACGGCTTCATCGGCGGGCCAGGTGGATCCCGCGACGATCGTGAACGTTCCGGCGGGTGCGATCGCGAGCCGGGCGAACGGATCGCGCGTGCGGTCGAACCGTTCGGCGCGCTCGGCGACCGAGTCGTAGCGAGTGTCCCCCGTCACCTCGATCACCTCGCGACGCGCGCCCAGCAGCTCGAGGCGCCGGCCGTCCGCTTCGCTGATGGCCCCGATGCGGTCCATGGCGCGGTACGCCGGATACGCCCAGCCGCGCGCCGGCCACCTGAGCCGCGAGCTGTGCGGCGCCACGGTGGCCGAGATCAACGCCAGCTTCACGCCGCGCCGCGCCGCCGCGAGCGCGAGCTCCGGCCACACGTCGAGCTTCGAGAACACCAGCGCCGACGGTTGCAGCGCATCGAGCGCCGCCCGAACGTCGCGCGGGCGGTCGAGCGGCAGATAGTCGGCGATGTCGACGGGGAGGCTGCGGGCGAGGCGCTCGGCGGAAGGCGAAAAGAACGTGTAGGCGAGCTGCCACTGCGGCGCTTCGGCGCGCAGCGCCTCGAGCACCGGCTTCGCCTGCAGCCCCTCGCCCACCGAGGGGGCGTGCACCCACACGAGCGGCCGCCCGGTCTCGCGGTGCGCGCGCCCCCACGCGCGCAGCCGCTCCACCACCTCGCGGCGCGCCTCGAGCCCGCGGGCGACCTTCTTGTCGAACCGGGCCGCGAGAGGAAGGGCGCGCCGCGCGAGGCTCAGGCCGAGCCGGTATATGAAGGAAG
The DNA here is from genome assembly GCA_003220975.1 of Gemmatimonadota bacterium. Lineage (GTDB taxonomy): Bacteria > Gemmatimonadota > Gemmatimonadetes > Gemmatimonadales > GWC2-71-9 > AG41. Next base: position 11,133 of record QHTX01000165.1, read on the forward strand.
GGCGCGCCATCAGGCCCCGGTCTTGCTCCGGTACACCGAATCGAGCACGGCCCGGAACACCTCGACCGGAGCGTTTCCCTCGAGCAGTCCGCCCTCGATGTAAAACGTGGGGGTGCTCACCGCTCCCGCGCGCCGGGCTCGCTCGGCGTCGGCCTGGACCTCGGTCGCGGTGGCGTGCGCGCGCAAGCACGCCGCGAGCCGGGCGTGATCCGCGCCCGCCGAGTCGCCGAGCGCGAGCAGCATGGGGCGGGGGTCCGCGAGCTTCGCCCAGCCGTCCTGATGCCGGAACAGGAGATCGTGCATCGGCCAGAACCGGCTCTGGCGGGCGGCGCACATGGCGGCCTCCGCGGCGGCGGTGGCGTTGGCGTGGAGACTGGGGAGCGGGAGGTTGATGTAGACGAAGCGCACCTTCCCGGTCGTCACGTACTCGCGCTCCAACAGCGGGAGCGTGGCGAGCGCGAACGCTCTGCAGTAGGGGCACTGGAAGTCGGACATCTCGTAGACCGTGACCGGGGCGTTTAGACGGCCCCGCGAGCGCGCGACGAGCGGGTCGAGCTGCGCCGCGCCGCTGTACAGCGCGAGCAGCGCGGCGCCCGCCAAGACACGTTGGATCATGGCGCCAAAGCTAATGAAATCTTATTCTGGGGGGACCATGACGATGTCTCGCGCGCTGCTCGCCTTGCTGGTGACCGCGGGAGCCGGGGCCGGTCCGCCGTCTCATCGCGCCTCCAAGCCATTCCGGCCTCAAGCCGGATTGTGCAAGGCGTGCCACCAGAACGTCTTCGCGACCTTCGTGCAGACCGCGCACTTCCACACTTCCGCCGAGGCAACCACGCAATCCATCCGGGGACGCTTCTCCGGGGGACATAACCTGCTGCGCACCAGTTCGGAGGGGCTCTACTTCAAAATGGAGCGGCGCGACCGCGCTTTCTACCAGACCGCCGTGGACTCGACTCAGGGCCGCTCAACGAGCGAGCGCATCGATTTGGTCGTGGGGTCGGGGCGGCGCGGGCAATCCTTTCTCTATTGGAGACGTGGGCTCTTGTTCGAGTTGCCGGTCTCTTATCTGACTGGCATCGATGCGTGGATCAACAGCCCCGGCTATACGGATGGCCAGATCGACTTTGGGCGACTCATCGTCCCGCGTTGCCTGGAATGCCACACCACGTCGTTCACCCTGCAAACGGACCGCGGTGTGGTGAGATACGCCCGCGACTATGCGTTGGGGATCTCTTGTGAGAAATGCCACGGCGACGGGCGAGCACACGTCGCGTATCACTCATCCCATCCGGCGGACGGCAGCGGCAAGTACATTCTCAACCCGGCGCGCTTCTCGAGAGATCGGAAGGTGGACACCTGCGCTTTGTGCCATTCGGGCGAGGGCACACCGCGCGCACCGCCGTTTTCGTACCGGCCGGGCGAGAAGCTGGATGACTACTTGGTCCCTCCATCCGATCGGGACGTGCCGACGCCGGACGTCCACGGCAATCAGGTCGGGCTCTTGCGGCGCAGCAAATGCTATCGCTCCAGCCCGGGCATGTCCTGTTCCACGTGCCACGACGTCCATCGACCGGAGCGAGATGTGACGGCGTTCGCACAGAAATGTCTGGCGTGTCATCAGACCGGCGGCCACCCGATGGCGGCCGAGATCGGCGGTCGGATGCTAACCGACTGTATCGACTGTCACATGCCCAACCGGAAATCCAAGGCGATCCAGATCAATGCGCCGACGAGACAATTCGCCCTGTATTTTCGGAGCCATGCGATCGGGATCTACCCGGAGGCTGCGGCGGCGGTGCTGCAAAGAAGCGACCAGAGACGGAACCGATAGGGCCGAGCCGCTCGACCTCAGGGGGAGGACCTGGTCCAGATGACGATCACGCCGCAGCCGGAGTTGGTGCCGAGGAAGTCACCCGGGGTCTCGGACGAGCCGCGGTAGATCTCGATTCCCTTCACGTCGAGCGGTGGCGTGTGCCGCGCGAAGTAGGGCGTCGACTCATGGCCGTCGAGGTAGTACTGCGGGTAACACCCCGGCGGCGATCGCACCATCTTCGGGACACAGTCGTTGTAGACGCACATCTGCTGGACCCCGTGTACCGTGACGAGCACGTCGACGAGCGTGGTCGGATGGAGACGCTCGATCTGCTCCTGGGTGAGAAACGAGCCCATGCCGGAGTGGCGTCGGCGCTCGAAGTCTGCATAGCGACGGGACGCGAGCGGCTGTTTTCCCTTGACCAGGACCCCCGGCAGCTCGTAGGGGAGCGGATCCAGCTCGAAGCGGCGTGGAGCGGTCTGCCCCGGCTGCGCAGTGACACGCCAGGCGCGAGACGCGTAGCCGACCGCGCGGATCTCCACGGAGACCTCCCCACCGGGAACACCACTGAGCGTGAACCGGCCAAGGGAGTCGGTGGTCGTGGCGAGCGCGGTGCCGACTACCACCACGCGCGCGCCGCCGATGGGCTCGTGAGTCTCGCGGGCAGCGAGTTGCCCGATCACGACGCTGGTATCCCGCTGGCCACCGCCAGCCACTTGAGCCGGCGCCGGGCTCAGCGTCGCCTGCCCGACCGCCAAGCTGGCCAGGAGGGCCGCTACGAGGGCCGGCGTGTGGCCTCCCGCGGCAGGGGGGCCCGCCCGGGACCGGATAGTGGGCATCGCGTCTTCCGCTGGGCCTGTGGCACAATGTAACCCCCGTCGTGGCACCCCGAAAGCATTAGGGTATGGCCGGTATTGCGCACTTCCCGGAGGGCGTGCACTATAACCCGAGTTTTACTGCTCGGCCCCCGTCCGAGCCGTCGGGAGTAAGAAGCAGAACTTCTTGCCAAGGGGGGCTTCATTATGAGGCGTCGTTCGTTCAGCGCAACCGTCTGCGCTGGCGCGCTGCTCGCGTTGTGCGTTGCGGCGTCCGGTCGCGCGCAGGCGCAATCCGCGGTGATCACAGGCAAAGTCACGGGGAGACAGAGCGAGCCGCTGGGCGGGGTGATCGTCCTGATCGAGGAGCTCGGTACCGCCGTGGCGACCACGAATGCGGGAAGCTACACCCTCACCGTCCCGGCGGACCGGACGAAGGGCCAAACCGTCTCGCTACGCGCGCGCTACATCGGCTACTCGCCCGGGCTCAAACAAATCACGCTCACGCCGGGGACCCAGACGCAGGACTTCGAGCTGAAGTTCGACCCGATGACGCTCGACGCCCTCGTCGTGACGGGCGTGGCGGAGGCGATGGAGGCGAAGAAGCTCACGTTCTCTGTTGCCCACGTCGATGCCTCGCAGCTGGAGCAGGCGCCGGCGGTCACGGCACTGGGCTCGCTCGAAGGCAAGGCGGCGGGCGTGCGTCTGATCCAGGGCAGCGGCGCGCCGGGCAGTGAGCCGATGCTCCGGCTGCGTGGTGCGACCGCGATCCCCACGCCCTCGGCCTGCGGGATTTCCGCTACGTGTGCTGCTACTGCAGTGCCCGGTCCGCTGATCATCGTGGACGGGACCATCACGCGGCAAACACTCGCCGAGATCAACTCGGAGGACATTGAGCGGGTCGAGATCGTCAAGGGCGCGGCGGCGTCGTCCTTGTACGGCTCGGACGCCGC
>QHTX01000165.1:14735-19505 GCA_003220975.1 Gemmatimonadota bacterium
GCTCGTCGTGACGGTGCGCAACGAGTACGGTGAGTCGTTCCGTCCCAAGTCGTTGCCCGTGTCGCTCGCGCACCCGTATGTGGTGAACGCAGCCGGCGTCTACGTCGACTCGGCCACTGGCACTCCGATTTCCCTCACTGCGAAGCCCGAGGTCAAGGACGACCATATCGCCGACGTTCCGTACACGACCGTGTTCGACCACCAAGCTGAGCTCCTGACGCACGGCCCGACCTACACCAACTACGTCTCGATCGGGCAGCGCAAGGGGAACACGAACTATAGCGTGTCGTTCGAGAACACCAAAGAAGACGGGGTCATCAAGCTGCTGAAAGGCTATACCCGGCAGAACGTTCGGGTGAACGTCGATCAGGCGTTGACGCCCCGGCTCGACCTGTCGGTGGGCGGTTTCTTCGGCAAGTCGAACAATAACCAGCTCACGCAGGGCCCCGGCTCGCCGTTCTTCGCCGTGACGTTCGTCGACCCCAACATTGACCTCTTAGCGACAAACGCGGACGGGTCGTCGTACCGAGCGTTCATCCCCTACAACCTCACGAACGCATCCAATCCGCTGTACACGCTGGCGAACCAGCAAATCAACACCGACCGCTCCCGCTTCAGCGGGTACGGCCGCGCGACCTACCGGCTGCTCGACTGGCTCTCGCTTGAGGGGAACTACAACTACGACCAGGAGGCGTCCAATTACACGAACCTGACGCCGGATGGCTTCCTCGATGCGAAGGGCAGCTTCACGCCCGGTGGTCTCGTCAAGACCGACAGCGGCGGCCGAACCTTCAACACGGGTGCGACGCTCACGAGCGTGCGCACCTTCCAGCTCGGCTCGTGGAACGTGCGGAACACGACCAAAGCCGCTTTCGTGTACGAGGACCAGGAGGCGACGAACTTCAGTGTCACGAGCAACGCGTTCGCCGTCATAAAGACGCCGGAGTTTAACGCGATCGATCCCACGTCGGTGTTTCCCGCTTCCCGGGACGTGACGATCCGGAACGAGAACTACTACTTGATCTCGACGTTCGACATCAAGGATCGATATCTGCTGGACGGCCTGGTGCGGCGTGACGGGTCGTCGCTGTTCGGCCCGGAGAGCCGCTGGCAGACGTACTACCGGGTCTCAGGAGCGTACCGCCTGTCGCAGGACTTCCACATCAACGGCGTCGACGAGCTGAAGCTGCGCGCGTCGTACGGGACCGCTGGTTTGCGGCCGACATACGACGCCCAGTACGAGACCTATCAAATCGTGGGTGGGAAGCCGAAAAAGTACGTACTCGGGAACACGAACCTCAAGCCGGCGCGCTCCGGGGAGATGGAGCTCGGTGTCAACATCGATCTCCTCTCGCGCTTCTCGCTCGAGTATTCGTACTCCCGCAAGGAGACAAAGGACCAGATCTTGCTGGTGCCGATCAATCCGGTGGCCGGCTTCTCCCGGCAATGGCAGAACGCCGCTACCCTGCTGGGACATACCCACGAGCTGTCGCTGAGCGCGATCCTGGCGGACCAGCCCGACTTGTCCTGGCGGGTGAACATCGCCGCCGACCGCACGCGCCAGAAGATCACGCAAGCTAACTACGCGGACGGGAAGTCGCTGGCATACTTCATCGGCCCCAGCTACGGCGGCAATAACGAGGTGACCAAGGCCTTCTTGATCGCAGCTGGGGAAGAGCTCGGGGTCATCTATGGAACCAAGACGGTCACCAGCATCTCGCAGCTGTACGACGATCCGAGCAAGTCGCCGACCTGCCCGGGGGCCTATTGCCCGGATAGCTTCGTGGTCAACGAGGACGGGTACGTCGTGCAGAAGAGCGCCTTCCACACGATCAACGAACGGCCCATCGCCTACGTGGACAAGAACGGGAAGTCGAGCGTCAAGATCGCGGACGTGAACCCGGACTTCAATCTCAGCTTCACGAGCACGCTGCGGTACAAGAACTTCTCGATCTATGGACTGGTGGATTGGGTGCAGGGCGGCAAGATCTACAACGGCACGCGCCAGTGGCCGTTCTTCGAGTACCGCGACCGCGTCTACGACCAGTCGAAGAAGCCGTCGGTGGATTGCACCGGCACGACGGACCCGACGCATTGCCCGTACAGCACAGGGAAGAAACCGATCGAGTACTACCAGTTTTTCTACAACGGCATCGACCCGATCGACTTCTTCGTCGAGCCGGGCACATACGTGAAGATCAAGGAACTGAACGTCAGCTATACCTTCGATCGCAGCACGCTGTCGAAGCTCGGTCTCGGTATCAATAGCCTTCGCATCGGCGTGATCGGGCGCAACCTCTTCACCTTCACGAAGTACTCGGGATACGATCCGGAAGTGGCGGGCCTCTCAGGGGATGCCTTCACGTTCAGGTTTGACGGCTTCTCGTACCCGAACTTCCGGACGTTCACCGGCTTTGCGGAGATCAACTTCTGAACCCGCGGACCGACATGTGAGGAGCACGACTATGAGCCTGATTGAGAAAGCTCCGCGGGTATCGGGCCTCTGTGTGGCCCTGATCCTCGCTGCTGGATGCGACACGCTCAACATCGAGAATCCCAACGCACCGGACTCCAAGCGCTTGTTGTCGGACCCGGGGAGCGTGTTGTCGCTCGGCGTGGGGGCTATGCAGACGTGGTTCAATACCTTCGAGAACATCGATCCGGGCACGACCCTAAGCGTCATGGCCCGCAGCGGTGTGGCGGCGTGGAACAACTTCCAGATCCGGTTCTACACAGGCTGCACCTACGGTGCCCCGCTGGGGCCGATGCCCGCCCCGTACGACTCTCTCGGTACCTGCGGGACCAAGATCGCCACCTACAAGCGGGTCGAGTGGCAAAACGATCCGACCTCGACGCGGCGGCTTGAGATAGAGACGTACTGGTACGGGTACTACGCAGCCCTGTCCTCGGCTAACGACGTCGTCAAAGCGACGCGGGTAAATGGCGTCTTCAAGTCGGACACGACGACGTCGAAGATGGTGGAGACCATGGCGGTGCTGGTGCAGGCATTGTGCCTGGGCGAGCTCGCGCTGAATTACGACAAGGGCTTCGTCGTCGACTACAACACCGACCTCCTGACGCTCCAGTTTGCCGGTCGGACGGCCATGCGGGACTCGGCCTTGGCGAGGTTCGACGAGGCGATCCAGCTGGCGAAAACGCACACCTTCACCGTCGACGCGAGCTTCTTCAACAAACCTGGCGTCGCGTACGACAACATCAGCGTCGCCCAAATCGCCAACACGATGGCGGCCCGTTTGCTGGCATACTTCGCGCGCGACTCCGCGGAGAACAGAGACATCGCGGCCGGAGGGGTTGTGGACTGGGCCAGGGTCGCGTCGTATGCCGACAGCGGCATTAGCTCCTCGATTACGAGCGGCGGACTGGCAGCAGCGCCGTTCGACTGGATTTTCCAGGGCGACGGCTGCGTCAACTGGTGCGACGGCCTGAAGAATTGGTCCAACGACATGACCACGATGCGGGTCCACACCCGCGTCGCGCATCTGATGGATCCGACCACCCAGCCGGACCCCTGGAGAGCCGTGGCCGATAGCCAACCGGTCTGGGGTGTGACGTCGTTCGACAAGCGGTTGGGGGACGGGACCTTCGGACCGGTGGGGCAACACAAGGGTAGCCCGGGACCCGGCGGCGTCGACTCCGCCGCAGAAACCTACTCTGCGACCGCGAATGCGGGAACGGACTTCGCCTGGAGCTACGACAAGGAGATTCAGTTCACCGCCCGCGGCTCGTGGCATCAGAGCGCCCTGGGGAACATCCGCTACATAGACGTCGCCGAGGCCCCGATGAATCCGCCGGGTGTGGCGAACGGGGTCGGAACGGCCCCGGTCGTCCTCGCGGCCGAAAACGACCTCATCCTTGCAGAGGCGCTGATTCGGGGTCCGACGCCCAATCTGGGCCAGGCGGCAGTGCTGATCAACAAAACGCGCGTCACGCGGGGGGGACTGTCACCCGCCCCCAGTGCTAATGGTCTCCTCGCAGACCTGCAGTATGAGCAGGATGTCGAGCTATACAGCTCGAACGTGGCACCATATTACAACCAGCGGCGCATCGATGGCCTTGAGCCGCTCACACCGCACGAGTTCCCGGTCCCGGCGCAGGAGCTGGGTGTCTTGGGACTGCCTCTCTACACGTGGGGCGGCGCGAGCAACCCGCTCAACAGTACCCCCGCGCCGGCGCCGCCGGCCCCAGTGGCTGCGGCCCTGGTTCAGAACGCGCCACGCATGTGGGCCGAGATCCAGCGGGAGCAGCGGGGTCGAATGCTCGCGAACACGCTTCTGAAGGGCCTGCTGCGCTAGCTTGGTGGCAGCCGATCGACGCCAACAGGCGCGTCGCTTCGCGGCGCGCCTGTTCAGTTATTAGCGGAGTCTCCGTGATCGAACCCAAGGTGATGTCGCGCGTCGCGTTGGCGTGCGGTCTCGCGCTGCTGGTGACCGGCGGCGGCTGCCGGAGCGCGCCGCCGTCGGCGGACTCGCGGCTGGTGACGGGATGGATGCGCGCCCTGTACGCGCTCGTGCGTGCAGAGCGTCTCTCGCCGCCCGTGGCGGCGCGCGTGTTCGCGTACGGCGCCGTCGCCTTGTACGAGGGGCTGAGGCCAGGGTCCCCCCAGCTCAAGTCCCTCGCCGGCCAGCTGAACGGGTTGCATGACCTCCCGGCCCCCCGACCGGGTGAGCGCTATGATTGGCCCACCGTCGCCGTGAGCGCCGAGACGACCGCGCTCAATGGCCTGTTTCGCGAGGGTCTTCCCGCGACGCA
>QHTX01000165.1:19562-20058 GCA_003220975.1 Gemmatimonadota bacterium
GACCACCGGCCTGTCGCCCGCGATGCGCGATCGCTCCGTCGTCTACGGCGCCGCGCTGGGCCGCGCCATCCTCGACTGGGCGGCGGCCGACCGGTTCGCCGAGACTCGGGGGCTGACCTGGAAGCCGCCCCGGGGGCGGCAGTACTGGGTCAACACCGGCGAGCCGTCGCAGTACATCGCGACGGCGCTCTCGGCCGTCTCGGAGGCCGTGACGCTGGGCAATCCCGCCGACACCCTCGCGGTAGGTACGGCGGCCGAGCGCTCGCTCATCGTCACGCGCCCGAAGTCCTCGCGTATCAAGACGCTCCCCGGCCTCAACCCCACGGGCGTCACCGAGCCGTACTGGGACCGGCTGCGCCCCTTCGTGCTCACCTCGCTGGACCAGTGCGCCCCGCCTCCTCCAGTGCCGTTCTCGGAAGCGCCCGGGTCCGAGTTCTTACGGCAGGTCAAGGCAGTCTACGACACCGGCCGGACGTTAACCCCCGAGCAGCGCGAG
>QHTX01000043.1:0-3310 GCA_003220975.1 Gemmatimonadota bacterium
GTCCATGAAGCGGATGTCGACGGCGAACGCGCGCCCGTACACCTCGCGTGCTTCGGCCTTCTTGCCCTGCGCCTCGAGCGCCCGGCCCAGCCAATAGAGGATTGCCAGCCGCTCCTGATCGCCCGACGCCGGCAGCTCGAGCGCCCGCCGCAGAATCGATTCGGCCACGACGTGCGCGCCCTTCTCGATGAAGCACAGACCGAGCGCCTCCGAGCTCTTCAGCTTGCCCTCGGGCGCGCGCAGCGCCTTCTGGAGCTCGGCGATCGCCTCGTCGAGCAGCCCCATTTCCTTGAAAGCGATGCCGAGGTCGTAGTGCGACTGGAAGTCGGCCTCGTCGATGTTCTCGTCGATCCCCTGCTTGAAGCGCGCCAGCATCTCCTGGAAATCGCGCTCCTCGTCCCCCGTCGGCTCCTCGTCGGCCACCTTCATGCGCGTGTCGCGCTGAGGCAACTCCTCATCGAGGATCATCGCGCCCAGGTCCACGAAGTCGCCCTCGTCCACGGCCGCCTCGTCGCGCACCTTCAACTTGGCGTCCCTGGGCGCCACCCGGCCTTCGGGCGCCTGCGCCCGGGACGCGGGCGCCACCGGCGCCAGCATGCCGAGCGCGGCCTGCGCGCGCTCGTTGCTGGGATCGTGCTCCGCCACCCGCTGGTAGACCGATCGCGCCTTGTCGGGCAGGTCGCTGCGCAGCAGCGCGTCCGCCAGCTCGAGGTAGGCGTCGATCAGCTTCGCCTTGTCCCCAGACTTGAATGCGAACTCCACCTGCTTCTGGCGGTGCCGCACGCTGTTGGGGTCGAGCCGCAGGATCTCGTCCACCAGGTCCCGTGCCTGGGGGAGGTTGCCAAGGTTCTCGAACCCCGTCGTGGCGAGGTCCAGCTCTTCGATCCCGCGCTCCCGCTCGCCTTCCTCGATCAGCGCCTCGCCCAGCGCCTGGTGTGCCTCGGGATCGTCGGGGTCGTCCGCGACCCGTGCCTCGAGGTCCTGGATTTTCGGCTGCGCGGACGTCGCGTCCATGCCACCGAACACGAGCGAGCTCCGCTCGCCGGCGTCGCCCGCCTGATCGTCGAGGCTCAGATCGATCGCGCCGGAGCGCCGGCCCCCGGGCGCGGTAGGTTCCTCCGTCTCAAAGTCCGGCTCGAGCTCGAGCGGCGGTACTTCGACCATGGTCTTGCGTTTGGGCGGCGCGAGCGGCGATGGCGGCGGGCGCTTGGGCACGACCGGCTTCACCTTCGGCGCCGCCGGCACCGGCGGCTGGAACCTGGGCGCTGGCGCTTTGGGACTGGGCGCTGCCGGCCGCTTCGGCGCGACTCCGCCGCCTTTGGAAGGGGGCGGGGCCACGCGCGGGAACGTCGTGCGCGGTGGCGACGCGGGCGGGCGAGCCGCGGGGGGCGCCCCAGGCTGCTCGATCTCGATCTCGGTGTCGAGCAGTGGCTCGAGGTCCAGCTCGGACCCCGCCGCCTCCGCTTCGCTCGGCACCGTCGGCTCGAGCTCCGCCATCGGCCGCACGTCGTCCGCCTTCACTTCCTCGCGCAGCGACTCCATCTCGGGCGCCTCGAGCCGTACCTCACCGAAGTCGGCGCTCGTGGTCTCGAACCCTTCCAGCTGCACGTTCGTCGGCTCGAGCCCCTCGATCAGGCTCGTCGATTCGATTTCGAGCGACGTGTCGGGCTCCGCCACCGGCTCCGGCTGCCTCACAGACAGCGGGACCGAGCGCGGGGACGGGGGCGGAATCGGGCGCGCACCAGGCTTCACCTTCGGCGTGGGCGGCGCGTCCACATCCAGGAACACGAGTGTCTTGTGCTTCCCCGACTTGCTGAGATCCTTCTTCGGCTCCGGCTTCGCCGGCGCAGCCACCGCGCTGGTGCGGCGCGCCGGCTCGCCGTACATGCGGAGATGCTCCTCCAGGATGCGCCGCAGGTCCGCGCTCTCGGGCGAGATGTCGGTGAACTCCTTCAGCGCGTTGAAGGCCTGCTGAATCTTCCCCGCCTTCTGCATCCGCTCGGCGTACTCGACGAAGTTCTGCTTCGCTTCGGCCATGAAGCCTTTGGCGGCGTACAGCTTGGCGAGCTTGAGGTACGTCGTCTGCCGCCCGGGCGCGTTGCGCAACACCTTGTTGCACATCGCGATCGCGTTGTTGTGGAAGCCCAGCTCGGCGTACTTGTCGACGGCCCGATCGTAGTAGTCGGCGGCCTGGGCCGGGTCCTTGACCTTGAGGTAGAGATCGCCGATGCGATTGAAGATGGAGAGGTCGGGGTTCGCCTCCCCTTCCCCCTCCTGATCCTTGAGGACTTCCTGCCACGCCTCGATGGCCCCCTTGGGGTCCTTGGTCTCGAGGCTGCGAGCCTTGTCTTTTTGCTTCTCAAGCTTCGACATGGAGCCCTAAAGATACGGACCGCGTGGGGAGGGGACAAGCGGAACCTCCTGTCCACACGGCGGTTACGAGATTCGCGCCCATCCAGTACGCCACTTCGCGCCAATCTGACACCTCGCACGACACCAGGTCCGCGCGCAGGCCAGGCGCTATCTGGCCCCGGTCCCCGGCCAGCCCGAGCGCCGCCGCTGCGTTGACCGTGACCGCTAACAGCGCCTCGGCGTGCCGCAAGCCGAGCTGCGACACGCCCAGCGCCATGACGAGCGGCAGGCTCACGGTCGGCGACGATCCCGGGTTGAAATCGGTGGCGAGCGCCAGCGCGGCACCCGCCTCGAGCAGGCGCCGGGCGGGCGCCTGGCGGTGCGTGCCCAGGAAGATCATGGTGGCGGGCAGCAGCACGGCGACCGTGTCGCTGCCCGCGAGAGCGCGTACGCCTGCCGCGGACACACCCGCGAGGTGGTCCGCCGAGAGCGCGCCCAGCTCGACCGCGAGCTCCGCGCCGCCCGAGCCCTCCAGCTCGTCGGCGTGCAGCTTGAGGCCCAGGCCATGGCGCCGGGCGGCAGTGAGGATCGCGCGCGTCTCCGCCACGTCGAACACCCCGGGCTCGCAGAACACGTCGCACGCGACGGCGAGGCGCTCCTGTGCCACCGTCGGAATCAAGTCGTCGCACAGCAAGCGGACGTAGTCGGCGCGGCGGTCGCGGAACTCGGGCGGCACCTCGTGGGCGCCGAGGAAGGTGGGAACGAGCGCAGAGCGCGCGTCCGCCGCGACGGTGGCGAGCGCGCGCAATTGCTTCAGCTCGGTCGCCGGGTCGAGGCCGTATCCCGACTTGGCCTCGATCGTGGTGCTGCCGTGGGCCAGCAGCCGCTCGACCCGGGAGCGCGTCAGGTCCGTGAGCTCCGCCTCCGGTCGCGCGCGCACGTCCCGGACCGACTGGAG
>QHTX01000043.1:3315-6256 GCA_003220975.1 Gemmatimonadota bacterium
AGGGATGCGATCGTCTTGTAGTCCTCGCCCAGGGCTCGGCGCTGGTGATCGTCGAGGCGCGGGGCGCCGAACACGGCGTGCGTGTGGCAGTCGACGAAGCCCGGGAAGAGCACCCCGCGCACCTCTTCGACGGCCGCGCCCGCGTGGGCGTCGCGCAGCTCGCGGTACGTGCCCACGGTCCGGATGCGCCCGCCGTCGATCAGCACGGCCGCGTCGCGCAGCACCTCCACCTGCGCCATGTCGCGCCCGCGACGCGCGCGCGCCGGCCCGCGGCAGGTGACGATCTGGCGGGCGCCGACGAGCAGCGTGCTCAGTCGCCCGCCTCGCGCATCGGCAAGCGGATGCCGTGGCGTCGCGCGGTCGCGAGTGCCTCGGGGTAGCCCGCGTCCGCGTGCCGCGCCACGCCGATCCCCGGGTCGTTCGTGAGCACCCGCTCGAGCCGGCGGCCCGCCGCCGCCGTCCCGTCCGCTACGCTCACCTGCCCGGCGTGGAGCGAGTTCCCGATGCCCACGCCGCCGCCGTGGTGGAACGCCACCCACGCGGCGCCCGACGCCGTGTTCAGCAGGGCGTTGAGGATCGCCCAGTCGGCGATCGCGTCCGAGCCGTCGCGCATCCCTTCGGTCTCCCGGAACGGCGACGCGACCGAGCCCGTGTCGAGATGGTCCCGGCCGATCACCACCGGGGCGCCGACCTCTCCCTGCTTCACCAGGTCGTTGAGCGCGCAACCGAACGCGGCACGCTCGCCCTGTCCCAGCCAGCAGATGCGGGCGGGCAATCCCTGGAAGGCGACACGCTCCCCGGCGAGCCGGATCCAGCGCGCCAGGTGCTCGTTCTCGGGGAACAGCTCGCACACCAAGCGGTCGGTACGGCGGATATCGTTCGGATCGCCGCTCAGCGCGACCCAACGGAACGGCCCCTTCCCTTCGCAGAACAGGGGCCGGATGTACTCGGGGACGAAGCCCGGGATGTCGAACGCGTCGGCGACACCGGCATCCTTCGCCTGGGCGCGGATGTTGTTGCCGTAGTCGAAGGTGACCGCCCCCAGCCGCCGCAGCGCGAGCATCGCCCGCACGTGCGTCGCGATGCTCGCGGTGGCGCGACGCAGGTAGTCGCCCGGATCCCGCCGCCGCAGCGCGCCCGCCTCGTCCAGCGACAGGCCAGCGGGGATGTAGCCGTGCAGCGGATCGTGCGCCGACGTTTGGTCGGTGAGGGCGTCGGGGACCCAGCCGCGCCGCACCAGCTCCGGAAGCACCGCGGCGCAGTTGCCGATCAGCCCGACGGACAGCGCTTCGCCCGCCCGTTTCGCCGCGTCGCACCAGCGCAGCGCCTCGTCGAGCGACGCGGTCGAGCGGTCGAGATAGCGCGTCGCGAGCCGTCGCTCCACGCGCGCGGGATCCACCTCCACCGCGAGGCACACGCCGCCGTGCAGCGTGGCGGCGAGCGGTTGCGCGCCTCCCATCCCGCCCAGTCCCCCCGTGAGGACGACGCGCCCCTGCAGCGATCCGCCGAAGTGCCGCCGGGCCACGGCGCCGAACGTCTCGTAGGTCCCCTGCAGGATCCCCTGGGTGCCGATGTAGATCCACGAGCCCGCGGTCATCTGGCCGTACATGATCAGGCCCTTGCGCTCGAGCTCGCGGAACACTTCCCAGGTGGCCCAGCGACCGACCAGGTTCGCGTTCGCGATGAGGACGCGCGGCGCCTCGGCGTGCGTCGTGAACACGCCGACCGGCCGGCCCGACTGGACCAGCAGCGTCTCGTCGTCGCCGAGGGTGACGAGCGTGCGGCAGATGGCATCGAATGACGGCCAGTCGCGCGCCGCCTTCCCCGTGCCCCCGTACACCACGAGGTCCTGCGGCCGCTCGGCCACCTCGGGGTCGAGGTTGTTCATGAGCATGCGGAGCGCGGCTTCCTGGATCCAGCCTTTGCACGATCGCTCCGGACCGCGCGCCGCGCGGACGGTGCGGGGGCCGGTCATGGTGCGCGATCCTCGAAAGAATTGCGGAGTGCGGATTGTGGATTGCGGATTTGCCGGGCGAGTTCGTACGCCACGACGCTCACCGATGGATTCCGCAATCGGCAATCCGCAATCCGCAATGGCATCACCTGCCCTCCCCCTCGGGATCGAACTTCCCGTCCCGGATCCCCCCTGCCACGCGCTCGATGTCCCCCGTGAGCGGTCGGTCGCCGTCGAGCGGCGCCGCCGCGCGCCGCAGCGCGGCATAGGTGCGCGCCACGCCGCGGCCGGGAGTGAGCGGCTTCAGAAACTCGAGCCCCTGGGCCGCCGCCAGCAGCTCGATCGCCACGATCCGCACCGCGTTCCCGAGGATCCGCTCGGCCTTCCACGCCGCGCTCATGCCCATCGGGACCACGTCCTCCTGATTCCCCTCGGTGGGCACCGACTGCACGCTCGCCGGCGTCGCCAGCACGCGGCAGTCGGCGGCGAGCGCCGCCGCCGCGATCTGCGCCGTCATGAACCCCGACTCGAGACCCGGATCGCGCGCCAGGAACGGCGGCAGCCCCGACGACAGGTCCGGGTTGACGATCCGCTCGAGCCGCCGCTCGGCCAGGCCGGCGAGCGTGGCGAGGGCGATCGCCACCACGTCGAGCGCCAGCGCCACCGGCTGGCCGTGGAAGTTGCCGCCCGACAGGACGTCGCCGTCGAACACGAGTGGGTTGTCGGTGGCGGCGTTGAGCTCGGTCGCGACCAGCCGCTCGGCGAACGCCAGCCCTTCGCCCACCGCACCCAGCACCTGGGGCGTGCAGCGCAGCGAGTAGGCGTCCTGCACGCGCGGGTCGTGCACCCGGTGCGACTCCCGGATCGCGGAGTCGGTGAGCAGCTCGCGCAGCAGCGCCGCGGAGCGCCGCTGCTGCGGATGGGGCCGGGCGTCATGGATGCGCGCGTCGAACGGCTCGGGCGTGCCCCGCACCGCCTCGAGGCTCA
>QHTX01000009.1 GCA_003220975.1 Gemmatimonadota bacterium
CGGGTACGAGAAAGTGCGGCTGCCGGACGGCGTGGTCTTGGAGCGCGTGCGGATCCCGCCCAATGACGCGCGGCTCACCGTCCTGCCCGACGGGCTGCGGCTGGTCCTATCGGGCGCGGCGGGATTCACTCGCGTTACGGTCGTGGATCTGCGATGACGATTACAGCAGCCCTCCTCTCCTGAGCTTCCCTAGCTGGTCGTAGTGCGCCTCGTGCACCGCGAGGACCTCCGCGGGCGACACGGTGGCGACGCCCGACTTCCCGACCTCGACGCCGGCGGCGTAGTTGGCGAGCTGCGCCGCCTCGCGCACCGACGCCCCCGCGGCGAGCGCCGTCCCCACCCACGCCGTGACCGTGTCGCCGGCGCCCGAGACGTCGAACACCTCGCGCGCCATCGCGGGGATGCGCGTGATCTGCTTGTCCTTGGTGACGAGCACCATGCCGTCGGGGCCGAGGGTCAAGAGCAGGTTGTCCACGCCGAGCTGGTCGAGCGAGGTGGGCAGGGCGTCGGGATGGGCCAGGTCGAGCGTGGCGCCCACCGCCTGCTCCAGCTCGCGCCGGTTGGGCTTGAAGATGGTCGCGCCCTTGTAGGCGAAGAAGTGCTTGAACTTGGGGTCCACCACGACCGGCACGCCGCGCTTCTGGGCGAGCGCCATCGCCCGCTCGATCACGGCGGGGGTGAGGGTGCCCTTGTTGTAGTCCTCGAGCAGCACGGCATCGGCGTCCGCCATGGCCGCGTCGAGCTGGCCGAGCAGCTGGTTCTCGGCGCGCGGCGGGATCGCGTCTTCCACTTCTTCGTCGATGCGCACCAGCTGCTGGCCCCGCGCCGTGACCCGCGTCTTGGACGTCGTGGGCCGTTCCGCCGCGACTACGACGTGGCGGTCCGGGAGGTGGGTCTGCGCCAGCTCGGAGCGGAGCGAGTCGCCGCGCGCGTCATCCCCGATCACGGCCACGAGGCGGCACTCGGCGCCGATCGCCGCCACGTTCGCGGCCACGTTCGCCGCGCCGCCCAATGCGTACCGTCGCGTGTGCACCGTCACCACCGGCACGGGCGCTTCGGGCGAGATGCGCTCGGCGTCGCCCGAGAGATAGATGTCGAGCATCGCGTCGCCGACCACCACGACGCGCCGCCCCGCCATCTTGCCGAGCAGTCGCTCGAGCTGGTCGCGGGAGAACCGAGAACCGGGAATGGGGGTGGTCACGGCAACGCCCCTTGCACGTGGAACCGATAGCTGAGTGTCACGCTCCCCACCCATTTCGTGTCGCTCGCCCCGGCCACGTGGCCGGCGTTGTGAATGAAGTGCACGCCGCCGTTCCCCGACAGTCCCCAGGCGCCGCGCTGCCAGGCGACGCCGGCGGCGAGCCGCACGGTGCGCTCCACGATCCCTGAGAAGATCGTGGGCGTCGAGCCGTAGGCGGCGACGGGTGGATAGGGATCGCGGAAGTCGCCCTGCCCCTGGCGCAACAGCGTCGCCTCGGGCGCGAGCAGCACGCCGGGACCCGCGACGAGGCTCGCCACAAGCGTCGCCTGCTCGTAGTCCGAGAAGTTGCGCCCCAGCCCCACGAAGCGGCTTTCGACCGTCTCCGCGGGGTTCGGGGTGCGGTAGGTGAGGTTCGCGACGCGCGTATAGTAGCCGGTGAGGACCACGTCTCGCACCACGGTGGTGGCGCCCAGCGTGAGGCCGTACGCGGCGGGCTCCGAGTCGGCCGCCGTGGCGCGGTCGATCTGGATGTCGTCGAGCAGCAGCTGCGCGAACAGCTTACTCTGCCCGAGCCGGGTCTCGAAGTCGGCGCCCAGCAGGCTGTTCACGCTGACGTTGCGGTCGTACTCGACGAGCAGGCCGAGGTTCAGGACGTTCGCGAACCACGGCTCGAGCGTGCGCGCGGGGCCCGCGGCGATCTCGCCCTCCCACAAGCCCAGCGCCGTCCCCACCCGCGGTTGCCACAGCAGCCGGTGCGCCACGAAATAGCGGTGGCTCACGGCGCCGCTCGTGTCGGCGAGGTCGTCCAGCTGGGCGATCGCCGCCTGCAGTTGCAGGCGCCGGGTACCGAGGGTGAGTCCCAGGTGATCGTAACTGTAGGGACTCGCCGACAGGATGAGACTCTCGACCTCGGGCGGTCCCCAGTTGCGGTCGAGCGAGCCAAAGAATGCCTCGCCGAACTTCCAGCGCACGTCGACGTACGCCTCAGCGTTCCGTCCGGCGATGAAGCGGTCTTTCTTGCCGTAATAGTCGGTGTCCGACTTGAGCCGCGTGTCGAAGTAGGGGTGCGTGACGAGCGCCACGGGACCGAGCAGCGCCTGCGCGGCGAGCCCGCCCGCGACCGTCGCGTGCCCCGTCCCCGCCGCGCGCAGCGGGTCGCGCCGGGCGTGGCTCGCCCCCGACACGGCGACGCTCCCGTCCACGCGCGCCCACGGCTTCTGGTCGGGGTTGTCCCGCCGCAGGTCCGCGAGGATGTCGCGCACCACGCGCCGCTCGGCGCCGCTCAGGCGGGCGGTGTCGGCCGCCGCGAGCGCGCGCACCACGTCGGCCTGGACGAACGGCCGCGTGAGCGGCGTGGGGTCCGCGATCGCTCCTCGCGCGATGAGATGCTCGAGGTACGGCGTGCCCCAGTAACCGAGCGGCACGTAGGGAGACGCGTCCTGGGCCATGGCCGCGCGCGTCAGGGCCATAGCCCCGCCCGTTAGGGCGGGGTTCACGAGCAGGCCCGTCGCGACGAGCAACGTGGCGTGGAGCCGGGCGCGGGAAGGGGCGCGCATGGAGCGCGCAATTTGGGGGCGGGTGGCGCGCTTGGGTAGACCAACCCCGGGCCTTCCGCGGGTAAACCCGCGGCTCGGCCCTGCCCGTAAACGGGCGTTGCCGCTTCAGCGGTAGTGCCGAGTCGCGGCTTCAGCCGCGGACCATTCGGGCAGTCACCCCGGCTAGGCTTCCATTCATTAAGTTCCCCGCCCATGCCTCCCCTGCTGGTGCTCATCGTGGCTGTGCTGGCCACGACGTACGCGGGCCCGATCGTGCGATTCGCGACGGCGCCGGCGGTGGCGATTGCGTTCTGGAGACTGGCGCTCGTCCTGCCGGTGACGGGAGCGCTGGCGGTGCGGGAAGGGAGCGGGGAGCCGGGAGCGGGGAGCAGGACTTCGCGCCTCACCCTGCTCCCTGCTCCCCGCTCCCTGCTCCCTTTGATGACGTTGTCAGGCCTGCTCCTGGCCCTCCATTTCTGGTCCTGGATCGCGTCGCTCCGGTTCACCACGGTCGCGAGCTCGGTGGTGCTGGTGTCGCTCAAGCCGGTGTTCGCGTGGGGCATCGCGGCGCTGTGGCTGCGCGAGCATCCGGGCCGCGCCGAGCGGTGGGGCATCGTGCTCGCGGTGCTGGGCGCGAGCCTGATCGGCCTGGGCGACGCGCGGCTGTCGCTCGGCGCGCTCTCGGGTGACGCGCTCGCGCTGTGCGGCGCCGTGACGGGCGCGGGCTATTACGTGATCGGCCGCCGCGTGCGGCAGACGGTCGGGATCTGGCGCTACGCCACGGTGGTGTACGCGGTGGCCGCAGCGGCGCTGGCGCTGTTCGCCCTGGCCCGCACCACACCGCTCGTGGGATTCGCGCGCCGGGACTGGGCGGGCCCATGCTCATCGGGCACACCGGAATGAACTATGCGCTGCGTTACTTCCGCGCGACGACCGTGAACGTGGCGGCGCTGGGCGAGCCGGTGGGAGCGAGCGTGATCGCGTGGCTGGTGCCCGCGATTCATGAGGTGCCGGGGGTGACGACTGTAACCGGCGGGATTCTGGTGTTGCTCGGAATTGCGATGTCACTGGGAGGGAGAGAATGAACGCGGAAGTCGGAACGCGGAACGCGGAACAGAAATGGCAGGTCGCTTGGTCAATGACGCCGGCGCTGCTGTTCCGAGTTCCGACTTCCGCGTTCCGCGTTACGGAGGGGCGAGCGATAGGAGCATACAGTGCGCGTTGAGCAGCTCCGCGGCGGCGTG
>QHTX01000010.1:0-2215 GCA_003220975.1 Gemmatimonadota bacterium
CGTTTTCCACCAGATTCGAGAGGACCTGCTGGATCTCCACATAGTCGAGCTCGATCGGCGGCAGATCGTCCGGAACGTCGAGACGCACCGGATGACCCGCGGTGACTGGGCGCATGCGCCCGGCGACGTCCTCCACGAGGGCGCCGACGTCGTGCCATGCCTTGTGCGGCACGAGCGTTCCATTCTCGATGCGCGAGAGATCGAGCAGGCTACCCACCAGGCGGTCGAGCCGCACGGCCTCGTCCTGGATCGCGGTCGCGAACTCGTCGCGCTCGCGCTCCGTCCAGTCGACGTCGCGTTGTCGAAGGCTTCCCGCCGACGCAAGGATCGACGCGAGCGGCGTCCGGAGCTCGTGCGATACGGCGTGGAGCAGCTCCGTCTTGAGATCGTCAGAGCGGCGGAGGACCTCAGACTCCGTCGCGTCCTGGCGAAATCGCGCGCGCTCGATCGTAAGGCCCAGCTGCGCGGCGGCGATCGCGAACACGCGTTCCTCGGCCGGCCCAAACTCTGGCGCTCCGGCTTGAGGCAGCACCGTGAGGCGACCCACGCGCACGCCTGCCGCGACGATCGGCACGAGGCGAGCTCGGCGACCAGCGCGGGCCGTCGTGGGTCCAACAAGGCGGATGGTGCGCGAGGGCCCGGCAGGGTCCATGAGCCGCAGCTCGCTACCCGTCGCTCGAAGGTCGGCGCGCGCCGCATCGTCACGCGCGGCGATCGCGGGGTGCGGGAGGATGTCGGCGTTCGCTTCGATCGACACCGCGTCGAGGTCGAGCGCCGCCCGGAAATGCTCCGCGACCGCGACGAGCGCCTGCTCGAGATTCGGCTCCGCCATGAGGAACGCGGCCTCATAGAGGACCTTCGCGTCGTGCTCGCGGTGCTCAGCCTCCTGCGCGCGGGCCCGTTCGCGTGCCGCGAGCGTTCCGGTGACCACCGCGGTGATCAGGAAGAGCGCGAGCGAGAAGAGCTCCTGCGCGTCGGCCACGACGAGCTGGTGCGTCGGCGGCACGAAGAACCAGTCGAACGTGACAAACGCCAGGACGCTCGCAACGATCGCGGCAACGCGACCGAATGCCACCGCGACGATGAGCACCGCGACGAGATAGAGCATCGAGATGTTCGCGATCTGCGCGCGCCCAGCGATGAGATCGATGAAGGCCGTGGTGATCGCCACGGCCGCGGCGGCGGCGACCGCGCGACCGAGCTGCTCATCGAGGATGCGGTGGCGCCGCGTCTGGGCTCCCGGGCCGAGTGGGGACCCAAGCGTCTTCGGCTTCCGCGATACATCGTGAACGCGCTCCGTGATTGGCACGCGCTCTCCGCGCTGAACGAGAAGCCGCTCCTCGATGCGCTCGACGACCTCGTGCGTGCGGGTGCGCCGCGTCGCGAGCTCGCGGCTCTGCGGAGCGCGATCGAGCTCCAGCTCGGGTACGAGATCTTTCAGACGACAGATGCGACAAAGATCGACCTCTCGACCGTGCCCGCCGCGATCCTCACCTACCACCACGCCGACGTGGACGTCGACGCCCGCGTCACCCGCGGTCGGTTCGAGCATCTCATCCGGCCGATGCTCGACGAGACTGCCGCGCTCGTGCGGGGCGTGGTCGGCGACGCGGGCGTCGCGGCGGGCGAGATAACGGCGGTCGTGTACACCGGCGGGTCGAGCGCGATCCCAGCTTTCCGGGCGCTCATGCACGAGCTCGTCCCAAACGCGGTCGCGCGAGACACCGCGGCGTTCACGAGCGTGGCCGCCGGGCTCGCGATGCCCGGTGTCGAGGAGGCCGCGGCCGCGGCGCGTTGAGGCGGCACTCCGCGCGCGTATCCTCGGACATATGCGCAGGGTCGCTGCGTTGCGGCTTTACGCGATCGCGCTCGGCAGCGTCGCGCTGGTCACTGTCCTCATCGGCGCGGCCCTCACGCGCGTCCACATCGCGAGCATCGCGATGCTGTATCTCATCGCGGTGCTCGGGACGGCGACGTTCGCGGGCCGCCGCGCCGCGGTCGTGGCCGCCGTCGCCTCATTCCTCGCGTACAACTGGTTCTTCGTCGAACCCGTGCACACCTTCCAGGTCGGCGATCCCGACGAGTGGTTCGCGCTCGTCCTCTTCCTCGTTACGGCGGTGATCACCGGCGAGCTCGCCGCGCAGCTCCGTGAGCGGGCGCGCGAGGCGGCCGAGCGCGAGCGCGAGACGATCCACCTCTATGAAGAACGAGACCG
>QHTX01000010.1:2232-2715 GCA_003220975.1 Gemmatimonadota bacterium
GCGGTCTCGCATGATCTGCGGACGCCGCTCGCCTCGATCATCGCGAGCGCCGGGAGCCTGCGCCAGCGCGATGTGCAGTGGAGCGATTCCGAGCGCGACGGCTTCCTCGCGGATATCGAGAACGAGGCGCGCCGGCTGGGGCGGATCGTCGCGAACCTGCTCGACCTCTCGCGCATGGAGTCCGGCACGCTGCGCCCGGAGCGCGGCTGGTACGACGTCGCCGCGCTCGTGGACGACGTGGTCGGGCGCCTTCGCGCGCTCACCGGCGGCCACGCCGTCCGCGTGTCCATACCCGACGACCTGCCGCCGGTGCCGCTCGATTACGTCGAGATCGATCAAGTGCTCACGAACGTGATCGAGAACGCTGCGCGACACACGCCCGGCGGATCGACGATCTGGATCGCTGCCCAGCGGGACGGCGATGCGGTCACGATCAGCGTGTCCGACGACGGCCCGGGCATCGCGCCGAACGCGCGCGCTCGC
>QHTX01000010.1:2838-4584 GCA_003220975.1 Gemmatimonadota bacterium
CGACCGGCCCGGCGGCGGCACGCGCATCCGCATCACGCTGCCCCTCCGCACCGAGACGGCAGTGACAGCGTCATGACGATGGAGAGCGCGCGCATCCTCGTGGTCGACGACGAGCCCGCGATCCTGCGCACCGTGCGCGCGAACCTCGGGCGGCGCGGCTTCGACGTCGCTGTAGCGAGCAATGCCGAGGAGGCGCTCGCGAGCGCGGAGCGAGGCGCGGATCTCGTCGTGCTCGACCTCGGCCTGCCAGATCGCGACGGCCTGGAGGTCATCCGCGCGCTCCGCGAGCGCGGCGACGTGCCGATCATCGTGCTCTCGGTGCGCGACGGCGAGAAGGACAAGGTACGCGCGCTCGAGCTCGGTGCGGACGACTACCTCACGAAGCCCTTCGGCGTCGAGGAGCTCGTCGCGCGCGTGCGCGTCGCGCTGCGACACAGCGCGCGTCCAGCGCTCGATCCGGTGTTCCGCACCGGCGACCTGGTCGTCGACCTCGACAAGCGTCGCGTCTTCGTCGCGGGCGAGGAGGTGCGCCTCACCCCGACCGAGTACGCGCTCCTCGTCGTGCTCGTCCGGAACGCCGATCGCGTCGTGACAGACGCCGGACTGCTGCGGCAGGTGTGGGGACCCGAATACGGCGACGAGGATCACTACCTGCACGTGTACGTCGCGCGGCTGCGCAAGAAGATCGAGCGCGATCCGCAGAATCCGCGTTATCTACGCACCGAGCCCGGGGTCGGCTACCGCTTGCTCACTGAATCGCCCTAGCGTCGGTGCCAGGCCGATGCAGGTGCGCATCGAATTCCGGGACGCGACACGAGAACGCTTTGAGCGAACGTTGACCGCGCGTTGACGCGCGTTTGAGGCCGACGCCGTGACCATCGAGGTATGCAGGCCGTCCGCGCGGTGCAAACGTCGCCGAGCGCGGTGGTGCTCCTCAAGCACCTCGACCGATCGCAACTGAGTGCCCTCGCGTACGCGCGTGCCGTCTCGAACGACGTGAGCGCGGTGCACGTCGACACGGGCCGGCTCGAGACGCTGCGCATCCGTGAGCGTTGGCGTCGCGGCGACGACGGCATCCGCCTCGACGTCGTCGCGGAAGGCTCCCCGCGCGAGCGGATCCTGGCGTATCTGCAGCGGCGCGCCGCGGCGCGCGAGCCGCTCGTGGTGATCGTGCCGACCGTGATGCCGCGCGTGCGGTGGCTCTATCCGCTGGTCAACTTGGACACGCTCAGCCTCGTTCGCGCGATCTCGCGTATGGGCATCACGGTCACGACCGCGCCGTACCCGCTCTAGCCGGAGAGCGCCTTCCGGACCTCGGACTCGTCTTTCGTGGGGGCGAGGATCACCAGGCGGTCGCCTACCTCGAGGACCTCGTCATCATCGGCGTGCAGCACGCTGCCCTTGCGCACGATGCCGCCGACCGCGGTCCCGCGCGGCAACCCAAGCGAACGGACGCTCTTGCCGGCCGATGGCGTGTCCGGGCCGATCTCGGCTTCGATGAGCTCGAGATGTGACCCGGTGAGCGGCATGAGCGGGATGAAGCCGCTCGAGGGCAGCTCCTGCTCGATGACGCTCATGAGGACGCGCGTCGACGAGATCGTCTCGTCGATCCCCAGCGCTTTGAAAACGATCTCGTTCTTCGGGTCATTCACACGCGCGATGACGCGCGGCACGTTGCACTTCCACTTCGCGAGCTGGCAGATGATCAGGTTCGCGGGATCCTCGCCGGTCACGGCGATCATCGCG
>QHTX01000010.1:4707-5127 GCA_003220975.1 Gemmatimonadota bacterium
CGTGCCCCGCTTCGAGCAGCGCCTTCGCGAGGTGAAAGCCGACCTCGCCGCCTCCGGCGATGACGAAGTACATCTGTTAAACGGCGTCGGCCATGCGCGCTTCGTGAGCGCGCGCCCGTTTCACGAGGATCTCACCCACCTCGGGATCGTTCTTCAGCATCGCGTCGAGGAGCGTGCCGAGGATCGTCGTCCTCGAGAACGTGGTGATGCCATGTTGGCGGTACGTGTTCGCGCGGATCGGGTCGTTCACCTTCGCGATCACCTGCTTCACGCCAAAGATCTGCTTTCCGATCTGCGCGGACATGAGGTTGCGGTTGTCGCCCTGGGTGAGCGTGATGAACGCGTCCGCCTTGTCGACGCCGGCCTGACGGAGGACGTCGAGGTCCATGCCGCTACCGAGCAGCGTCGTGCCCTTGAAGT
>QHTX01000166.1 GCA_003220975.1 Gemmatimonadota bacterium
AAGGGCCGCCGGCCCGACAAGCCGTTTCTCCTGCTCGTGAGCGACCGGGGGATGGCGGAGGCCCAGGGACTCGCCTTCAACGCGTCGGCGAGCGCCCTGGCGCGAGCCTTCTGGCCGAGGCCACTGACGCTAGTGCTTCCCGGCGGGAGCGGTCGGCTCCCCGACCAGCTTCGCGGGCCGGAGGGCGGCATCGCCGTGCGCCGGGGGCCGGAGGGCGGCATCGCCGTGCGCTGGACGTCGCACGGCGGGATGGCGCGCTTGATCCGGGGCCTGGGGGAGCCGCTGACGTCCACCTCGGCTAACTTGCCTGGCAGCCCGCCGGCCCCGGGTGCCGAGGCGATCATGCGGGACTTCGCCGCCGCTCTCGGGGCGGGGACGCTGCTGGTGCTGGACGGGGGGGTGCTGGGGAACTCCCCCCCCTCCACGATCGTTGACTGCACGCAGCCGACGCCGCGCTTGATCCGCCAGGGAGCCGTCACCCTTGCCGAGCTGCGGCGCGCGGCAGGACGGCTCGCGCCGTGACGGAGCAACCCAAGACGACGAAGATCCTGCTGGTCTGCACCGGGAACATCTGTCGCAGCCCCTTAGCCGCCGCGTTGCTGCAGCGTGCTCTCACCGAGCGCGGGGTCGAGGGCATGGACGTGTCCTCCGCCGGCACCGGAGCGTGGGACGGCGCGCCGGTGTCCGAGGGCGCCTACCTGGTCGGCCTCGAGCGCGGGCTCGACCTCTCGGCGCACCGGGCGCGGCTGCTCACCCGCGAGCTCATCGAAGAGGCCGACCTCGTCCTCACCATGGCCCGGCATCACCGGGCTCGCGTAGACGAGCTGGGTGGGGAGGGGCGCGTGTTCGTGCTCGGCGAGTACGCCGGCCGCGAGGGTGACGAGGCCGAGGTGAGCGACCCGTTCGGCGGCGACCTCGGCGTGTACCGCGACACATGCTCCGAACTCGAGGCGCTCGTCCAGACGGCGGTGGATCGGATCGTCAAAGAGTTCGCGAGTGGAAGTCAGCGCTAAGACGCGCCTGCTGGCGGTGATCGGGGATCCGGTCGCCCATTCGCTGTCTCCCGTCATGCACAATGCCGCGATCCGGGCCCTCGGCCTCGACGCCGTGTACGTGGCGCTGGGCGCCCCCGCCGCGGCCCTCCCCGCGTTGTTCGGGGCGCTCGCGGCCGTGGGGGCCGCCGGGAACGTGACGGTCCCGCACAAAGAGGCGGCGGAACGATGTCTCGCGCGGAAAACGGATCTGTGCGCGCGGGTGGGCGCGTGCAATACGTTCTGGACCGAGCACGGGGCGCTGGTGGGTGACAACACGGATGTGCCCGGGATTGTCGCGTGCCTGAAGCAGCTGGGGGCCGACGGCGGACGCTGGATCCTGGTGGGCACCGGAGGCAGCGCCCGCGCGGTGGCCGTCGCCGCCGCTGAGGTCAAGGCCGAGCTCCACGTGCTGTCGCGCGACGCCGCGCGCGCCCGCGACTTCGCCGGCTGGGCGCGCAGCCGTGGCGCCCAGGCCGAACCCGCGCGGGGCGCGCTCGAGCCTGACGTCGCGATCAACGCCACCCCCCTGGGCCTGAAGGAGAGCGACCCCTTGCCGCTCGATCCCGGCCGCGCGCCACGCCTCGGCGCCGCGCTCGACCTCGTCTACACGCCCGGGAGCACTCGCTGGGTGCGGATGCTCCGGGCGGCGGGAGTACGGGCGCAGGACGGCCGCGAGGTGCTGGTACGCCAAGGGGCGGCTGCTTTTGCGCGCTTTTTCCCTGGCCACGCGGCACCGCTCGAGGTGATGCGGGCCGCCGTGCACCGGGCGCTCGGTGCGTGAAGCGCTCGAGCAGCTGCTCCTGCCGGCCGAGTGCCTCGTGTGCCGCGCGCTGTTTTCCTTTCCCACATCCCGCCGCGTGGTGTGCGACATCTGCCGCCACCGCTGGCGCCCCGTCCAGCCGCCGTGGTGCCGGCGCTGCGGCCAGCCGGAGCCGCACTTCGGGCCTTGTCGGTTGTGCGCCGACTGGCCCGCGGCGCTGCAGGCCGCCCGCTCCGCGGTGTGGCTCGACGCCAGCGCCCGCGCCGCCGTGCATGCGCTGAAATACGGAGGCCTGCCTCGCATCGCCGAGGACCTCGCTGAGGCCATGGTCCGCCTCGAGGTGCCGGGGCGCGAGGCCGCGTGCCTCGTTCCCATCCCGCTCGGCCGGGCCCGGGAGCGGCACCGCGGCTACAACCAGAGCGAGCGGCTGGCGCGCGCCCTCGGCCGGCGCTGGGGTCGGCCCGTGGTCCCGCTGCTCATCCGCACCCGGGAAACCAAGACGCAAACGGCGTTGACACCGGCGGCGCGGTTGGCGAACGTGGCGGGAGCGTTTCAATTGCGGATTGGCGATTGCGGATTGCGGATTCACGGCGAGCACGTCGAATCCGCAATCCGCAATCCGAAATCCGCAATCGTTTTGGTCGATGACGTTTTCACCACCGGCGCCACCCTGGCCGAGGCCGCACGGGCGTTGGAGCGGGCGGGTGCCGACACCGTGCTCGCCGTGACGTTCGGCCGCGCGGTCGTTCCGGATTTCACGTGAGGGAGAGCGATGGCAGTGCGCGTGGGGATCAACGGATTCGGTCGCATCGGGCGGAACGTCCTCCGGGCCGCGATGCTAATGCGTCAGCCAACCCTCGAGTTCGTGGCCGTCAACGACATCACCGACACCAGGACCTTGGCGCACCTGCTCAAGTACGACTCGGTGCACGGCCGCTTCCCGGGGACGGTCGAGGCCAAGGAAGACGCCCTGGTCGTGAACGGCCGCGACATCAAGGTGTCGGCCATCAAGGAGCCGGAGAAGCTCCCGTGGAAGGCCCTGGGCGCGGACCTGGTGCTCGAGAGCACCGGCCGCTTCACGGACCGCGACAACGCCGCCAAGCACCTCGCCGCCGGCGCCAGGAAGGTCGTGATCTCGGCCCCGGCCAAGGGTGAGGACATCACGATCGTGATGGGTGTGAACCACCTGAAGTACGACCCGGCGAAGCATCACGTCATTTCGAACGCGTCGTGCACGACGAACTGCCTCGTGCCCGTCGTGAAGGTCGTGCTCGACAACTGGGGATTCAAGCACGGCTTCATGACCACCGTGCACAGCTACACGAACGACCAGCCCATCCTCGACCTGCCGCACAAGGACCTGCGGCGTGCCCGCGCGGCGGCGCTGAGCATCATCCCCACGACGACGGGCGCCGCGAAGGCCACCGGGTTGGTGCTCCCGGAGGTAAAGGGCAAGATCGACGGCATCTCGCTGCGCGTCCCCACGCCCGACGTGTCGATCGTCGAGCTGGCGGCGGAAGTCGAGCGGCGCACGAGCATCGAAGAAGTGAACGGCGCATTCAAGCAGGCCGCCTGCTCGAGCCTCCAGGGCATCCTCGACGTGAGCGATGAGCCGCTGGTGTCGGCTGACTACGTCGGGAACCTCTGCTCCAGCGTCGTCGATGCTCAGTCGACGAACGTCATCGACGGCACGTTCGTGCACGTCTCGTCCTGGTACGACAACGAAATGGGCTACTCCGCGCGCTGCGTCGACCTGCTCGCCTACATCGGCGGCAGGTGAGAAAGCGCAGCCTGCGCGACCTCCCGCCCGAAGCGCTGGACGGCCAGCGCGCCCTCGTGCGCGTGGACTTCAACGTCCCCCTGAAGGAAGGCCGGGTGGCGGACGACACACGCATCCGCGCCGCTGCACCGACCGTCAAGTACCTGCGCGACAAAGGGGCGCGCGTGGTCCTGCTCTCGCACTTCGGTCGTCCCAACGGCCCTGATCCAACGCTGTCGCTCAAGCACATCGTGCGCGACGTCGAGCGGGTCCTCGGCACCCCGGTCGAGTTCATCCCCGACCCCGCGGCGGGGGTCGCCGCGACCCGGCGCCTGCCCCGGGGCGGCGTCGCGCTCGTCGAGAACACCCGCTTCTGGTCTGGTGAGGAAGGGAACGACCCTGGATTCGCCGAAACGCTCGCCGCACTCGGTGATTTTTACGTGGACGACGCGTTCGGCTCGGCGCATCGCGCGCACGCCTCCACGGAAGCCGTGGCGCGGCTCCTCAAGCCCGCCGTCGCGGGCTTCCTCATGGAGAAGGAGCTGCGCTACCTGGGCGACGCGC
This sequence comes from Gemmatimonadota bacterium, assembly GCA_003220975.1. Classification (GTDB taxonomy): domain Bacteria; phylum Gemmatimonadota; class Gemmatimonadetes; order Gemmatimonadales; family GWC2-71-9; genus AG41. The sequence continues at coordinate 4,118 of QHTX01000166.1, forward strand.
TGGCCACCCCACGGCGCCCCTTCGTGGCGGTGCTGGGCGGCGCCAAGATCTCGGGCAAGATCGACGTGATCCAGGCGCTGCTGCCGCGCGTCGACGAGATTCTCGTCGGCGGGGCGATGGCGAGCACGTTCTTTCTGGCCATCGGGTTCCAGGTAGGCGGCTCCCTGGTGGAGCGGGATAGGGAGGAGGTCGCGCAGAGCTTGATCGCCCGCGCCGGTGCGAAGCTAATTCTGCCCCGCGGCGCCGTGGTGGCGCCCAGCCTCGCACGGGCCGCCGAGCGCCGCGCCGTGTCGAGCGACCGCATCCCCGCCGACTGCGCCATCTTCGACATCGACGAGGCGACCCGGCTCGACTTCCGGGCGCGCATCGTCAGGGCGAAGACGGTCTTCTGGAACGGCCCGATGGGCGTGTTCGAGACCCCGCCGTTCGACGCGGGCACGCGGGCGATCGCGGAGGCCATGGTCGAGGCGGGGAAGCGCGGCGCGACCACGGTCGTCGGCGGCGGCGACTCGGCGGCGGCCGTTGCGGGCTTCGAAGACAGGCTCACGCACGTCTCCACCGGCGGCGGCGCCGCGCTCGAGTTTCTCGAGGGGAAACCGCTCCCGGGCGTCGCCGCGCTCGAGGACGCGTGAGACGCGTCCTCTTCGCGGCCAATTGGAAGATGCATCTCGGGCCGGAGGAGGCCCGCGCCTACCTCAAGACCTTCCGGGCCCGCTACAACCGGCGCGACGACCGCGACGTCTGGTTCTTCGCTCCCGCCGTTTCGCTCGAAGCCGCCGCGCAGGCGATCCGCGAGCGCGGCGATCTGTTGGTGGGTGCCCAAGACATCTACTGGGAGCCGAAGGGGGCGTTTACCGGCGCCATCTCCGCACCACTCGCCCTGCAGGCCGGCGCCAAGGCGACGCTCGTCGGGCACTCGGAGCGACGCCAGCTGTTTGGCGAGACGGACGACGACACCCGTCGCAAAGTCGCGGCCGCGCTCGCGAGCGGCCTCGCGCCGCTGTTGTGCGTGGGGGACACGCTGGCCGAGCGGGAAGCGGGTCACACGACGGCGGTGGTGACGCGCCAGCTGGCAGGCGGGCTCAGCGGCCTCGACGGCGGCGCCCTGGCGCGCGTGGTGATCGCGTACGAACCGGTGTGGGCGATCGGTACGGGGCGCAACGCCACTCCTCAGGACGCGGCCGCGGTGCATCGCGAGGTTCGGGCCTGGCTCGGTGCGCGCGGCGCACCGGCGCCGCGCGTGCTGTACGGCGGCAGCGTGAACGTCAAGAACGCCGCCGAGCTGCTCGCCGAGCGCGAGCTCGACGGCGTGCTCGTGGGCGGCGCATCGCTCGATCCCGACGCGTGGAGCCAACTTGTGCAGACGGGCGCCGCGTAGCTATTATCCCCGCCGCATGTACAGCTTCCTGCTCTTCGGCGTCCTCATCCCCGACGCGCTGATCCTCGCCGCCGCGGTCCTCCTCCAAGCGGGACAGGGCGGGGGACTGGCATCGCTCGGCACCGGCGCCGGCACGGAGCAGTTCATGGGTGGCCGCCAGGCGACGACCCTGCTCACGAAGATCACGTGGTGGTGCGCGGGGATCTTCCTTTTCGTGTCGCTCGTCCTCGCCGTGCTGTCGTCGCGCAGCGCGGGGCCGCGCTCGGTGCTGGAGGGCAACGTCCCGACCCCGGCTCCCGTACAACCCACGCCACTGCCGCTCCCGACTACAACGCCGCCCTCCAACCCGAGTCCGCCGCCCCATCGCTGACCCACGCCCGGCCTACGTGCTCCTTGAGGACGGAGCCTGGTTCCCCGGCACCGCGCCCATTCCCTTCGAGCCCACTTACGCCGAGGTCGTCTTCACGACCAATCTGTCGGGGTATCAGGAGGTGTTCACCGATCCGTCCTACCTCGGTCAGATCGTCGTCATGACCGCGCCGATGATCGGCAACTACGGCGTCAACCCCGAAGACATCGAGTCCGACCGGCCGCGGGTGGCGGGCGTCGTCGTGCGCGAGCTGTCCCAGAAGCCATCCAATTGGCGCGCCACGGGCACGCTGGCTGATTGGCTCGCCGGGGCCCGTGTCCCGATCGTCGCGGACGTCGACACGCGCCAGCTGACGCGCCATATCCGCTCCCGGGGCGCGATGCGGGGCGCGGTGGCGCTGGGAGACGCGCCCGATGAGCCCGTGCGGGCCGCCCTCGCCGCCAGCCCCTCGATGGACGGACTCGACCTCGCCACCCGGGCGACCATTGCGGAGGAGTACGCCGAGGGACCGGCCGACGCGCGCCACCACATCGTCGCGTACGACTACGGGATGAAGCGCAACATCGTACGGCTCTTTCTCAGTCATGGGTGCCGTGTCACCGTCGTACCGGCCGCCACACCCGCGGCCCGCGTGCGTGAGCTCGAACCCGATGGCCTGTTCCTCTCGAACGGACCCGGCGACCCCGCCGCCGTCGATTACGCCGTCAAGACGCTGCGCGAACTGGCGGACGGCGCGCTTCCCATCTTTGGGATCTGTCTCGGTCATCAGCTGCTGGGGCTGGCACTCGGCGGCGATACGGTGAAGCTTCCCTACGGCCATCGGGGTGGTAATCACCCGGTGCGCGATCTCGCGACAGGACAAGTACTTATCACGTCACAAAACCACGGCTTCGCGGTGCGGGGCGACACCGCCGGGGTACCGGGTGCCACGGCGCTTCAGGTCACGCACCTTAACCTCAACGACGGCACCGTCGAAGGAGTGAAGCATCGAGAGTACCCGATTTTCGCCGTGCAGTACCACCCGGAGGCCTCGCCGGGTCCGCACGACGCCCAAGGACACTTCCAACAGTTCCTCCAAGCTCTTGACACACAATAGGTAAGCCCGTATGTTGGCCCCTCGTCTTGACGGCCCTTTGGCCCTTCAAGGGGGACGGATGACGAAGGCCGACCTAGTCGAGAAGGTCACCGCACACATCGCACGCACCGCCGGTCCCCTGATCTCCAAGAAGGACTGCGCTCGGGTCGTCGACTCCTTTCTCGATGCCGTGAAAGCGGCGCTCGCCGAGCAGCATAACATTGAGATTCGTGGGTTTGGCACGTTCAAGATTAGGCAGCGCAAGACGCGCATGGCACGCAATCCGCGCACCGGAGACCCGGTGGAAGTCGCCGCGCGGCCGGTGCCTGTCTTCAAGCCCAGCAAGGAGTTGCGGGCGATGGTGGCGGAGGCGAGCGAGCGCGTCACACCCTGAATCGCGCCCCGCCGCCAGCCCGTCCCCCAGCGGCTCGGACTAACCGTCTGGGCCGCTTCGTTTTGCGCGGGGTAGCCACAAGTCTCCACAGCTTCCGGGAGTGGTTCGTGCGCCAGCTGCTCGTTCTCTGCATCGCCGTGCCGCTCGCCGCGCAGAGCGGCGTGAGCGTCAAGTACGAAGTCTCGGTGCCATCGCCCGCGGCGCGGTTGTTCCACGTGAGCGCGCAGTTTCCCGCCGGCCGCAAGGATACGCTGTACGTCTCGCTCCCCGCGTGGAGTCCCGGCAATTACGAGATCCAGAACTACGCGAAATACGTGCGCCACTTCGCGGCGAAGACGCCGGCGGGTCGGGCGCTGTTCTGGGACCGGCTCGACAAGGACACGTGGCGCGTCGCGACCGGCAGAAACGAGCGTGTGACGGTGGAGTTCGACTACCTGGCCGACACCATCGATCTCTCGAGCGCACGCATCGTCGGCGAGTTCGGCCAGTTTCTCGGCACGAACCTCTTCATGTTCGAAGAAGGCCAGTTGCAGCGTCCGGGGGAGGTCCGCTTCAGTCTGCCCGCGGGGTGGCAGGTCACCACCGCGCTCAAGAGCGCGGGCGGCGGTGTGTACACCGCGCCCAGCTACCACGAGCTCGTGGACGCCGAGACGTTCGTCGGAAAGTACAGCCTCGATTCACTGCAGGCGGACGGCCGGTGGATCCGCATCGCCGTGTGGCCGGCCGATGCGTATACGCCCGCCGTCCAGCGCAACATGCGCACGGACGTCGAGCGGATCGCGAAGACCGAGAACGCCATCTTCGGAGGACCGCCGTACGACGCCTACACGGTATTCTTCAACGTGATCCGGGAGCCGATCAACTTCGGCGGCGGCCTCGAGCACAGCGCGTCGCAGTTCGACATCATGCCGCAGGGCGCCTTCGCCGACGCGGCCGGCAACTTCGGCGACTTCATGATTCCGCTGATGTCCCACGAATACTTCCATCTCTTCAACGTGAAGCGGATCCGCCCCGCGGAGATGTGGCCGTACGACTACCACGCGGAGCAGTACACGCCGCTGTTGTGGTGGTCGGAGGGCGTGACCGACTACTACTCCGACCTGACGAACATCCGCTCCGGGCTGTGGACGGCCGACCAGTTCCTGAACAATGCTGCGCAAGACATGCAGCAGGTCGAGTCGGCGCCAGAGCCGTGGAGCGAAGAAGACGGGAGCGTCGCGACGTGGATCAAAGAGGTGTTCGTGAACAGCTCCCAGCTCTACTATCCCAAGGGCGCGCTTACGGGAATGCTGCTCGACATCTCCATCCGCGACGCCACCGACAACCGCCACCGGCTGGACGACGTGATGCGGGCGTTGTACAGCCGTTTCTACGAGCGGCAGAGGGGGTTCACGACCGGGGACCTGCTCGGCCTCCTCCGCGAATTCGGGATGCCGGACGTCGACGCGTTCTACCAGCGCTACATCAACGGGCGGGACCCGCTGCCGTACGAGAGCGTGTTCGCGAAGGCGGGCATCGCGGTCGAGCGGCAGACGACCTCGAACCCGTTCCTGGGCGTGAACGCCCAGCCGAACGACCAGGGGAAGATGGTGGTGCAGGGCGTGGTCCCCGGGAGCGCGGCGGAGGCCGCGGGGCTCGCGCCCGGCGACGTGCTGTTGAAGATCGGGGAGGTGGAGCTCCGGCCGGAGGAGGACTGGGCGGTGAAGTTCCGCCAGCGCTACCGCGGACAGGCGGGGGCGCCGCTCGCGATCGCAGTCCAGCGCGCCGCACAGCCCCTGACGCTCACCACCCAGGTCCACGAGCGGACGGCCGTGTCGTACAGCTTGAAGCTGCTCCCGTCGCCGAGCCCCAAGCAGGCGGAGATCTGGCGCGGCCTCACGGCCGGTTCCACGGGGAACTAAGGGCGGCTATTTTGCGAACAGCTATGGCATCCACCACCGCGGCGACCGTCCGGGTGCGCTTCTTCGCCCGCTATGCGGAGCTCGTGGGGCGCAGCGAGGCGGCCGTGTCGGTGCCGCTTCCTGCCACCGTGCGCGACGTGCTGCACAGGTTGCGCGACGACGTCCCGGGCGCCCGCGCGCTGCCGGAGCAGCCGCTCGCAGCGGTGAACCTGAAGCAGGTGCGGCTCGACACGAGCGTCCAGGACGGAGACGAGGTGGCGCTGCTACCACCCATTGCCGGCGGGTGACGCCGATGAGCCACCTGACACGAGAGCGCATTTCCCTCGACGCCCTGCTCGCCGCCGTCGCCTCCCCCGGGTGCGGCGGTACGTGCATCTTCCTGGGCACCGTGCGGAACGGCCCGGACGAGCACGGGGTTACGGCGATCGAGTACTCCGCCTACGAAGAGATGGTCGAGACGGAATTCGCCCGCCTGCTGGCGGATGCCGGCACCCGTTGGCCGGACGCGCGCATCGCCGTGCGTCACCGACTCGGCACGATCGCCGCGGGCGAGGCGAGCATCGGCATCGCCGCCGCGGCGCCGCATCGCGCTCAGGCGTTCGACGCCTGCCGCTTCGTGATCGAGGAAGTCAAGAAACGGGTCCCGGTGTGGAAGAAGGAGATGCGCGTCGACGGAACTGAGGTGTGGGTGGACCCGTCGGGCCGACCGACCGCGAAGCCGTCGCATGTCTGAAGCCATTCGCGACACCCTGTCCCGCCCGCTCGCGAGCCTCCGGCTCTCGGTCACGGACCGCTGCAACCTGCGGTGCCGCTACTGCATGCCCGAAGACGACTACGTCTGGCTGCCCCGCGCCGCGATCCTCACGTTCGAGGAGCTCGAGCGCCTCGTGCGGATCTTCGCGGGGCTGGGCGTCCACAAGGTGCGACTCACGGGTGGGGAGCCGCTGTTGCGCCACGATCTCCCGACGCTGGTCCGGCTGATCGCGGGTCACCCCGAGGTCACCGATCTCGCGATGACCACCAACGGGCTCCTGCTCGCGAAGCACGCCGCCGACCTGCGGGCGGCGGGGCTCAAGCGGGTGACGGTCAGCCTCGACACCCTGCGCCCCGAGCGCATGCTCGCGTTCGCCAAGAGCGCGCGGCACGCGGACGTGCTCGAGGGAATCGCCGCCGCGCGGGCGGCGGGATTCGCGACGCTCAAGCTCAACACCGTCGTGATCCGGGGCTTCAACGACGACGAGCTCGCGGACTTGATCGAGTTCGCCCGGTCGCGGGACGCGGAGGTGCGCTTCATCGAATACATGGACGTGGGAGGCGCCACCCGGTGGACGATGGACCAGGTCGTGTCGCAGCGCGAGATACTTGAGGTCCTGGGTCGCCGCTACGGTCCCATCGAGCCACTGCGCGACGACGCCCGCGCGCCGGCGGAGCGGTTCCGGCTGCCCGACGGCGCCACCTTCGGCATCATCGCCTCCACCACGGCGCCGTTCTGCCGCACCTGCGACCGCAGCCGGCTCACGGCCGACGGCACGTGGCTGCTGTGCCTGTACGCCGCGCAGGGGGTCGATCTGCGCGAGCCACTGCGCCGTGGCACGACGGACGACGAGCTCGCGACGCTGATTCGCGACACCTGGCGCGGCCGCGTGGACCGCGGCGCCGAGCAGCGGCTCGCCGTGGTGGACCGGGGCGTGCTCTACCCGAGCGCCTCGCTGCGCGCGGACCCGCACCGGGAGATGCACACGCGAGGGGGGTGATGGCACTCCACGTCGCGCTCGTCGAGCCGCAGATCCCTCCCAACACCGGCAACATCGCCCGCCTCTGCGCGGCGACCGGCACGCCCCTCCACCTGGTCGAACCCCTCGGCTTCTCCCTCGATGCCCCAGAGTTAAAGCGCGCCGGGCTCGACTATTGGGACGCCGTGGACCTGTGGATGCATCGCGACTGGCATGCCTTTCGAGACGTGGTCTCGCGGGACCGCTGCTTGTATTTCTCGGCCCACGCGGAGCGGTCCTTCTGGACGGCGCCGTATCACGACCGCGCCGTGCTCGTGTTCGGGAACGAAAGCGACGGATTGCCCGACCGGATTCGCGAGAAGCATGCGGACCGGTTGTACCGCATTCCCATGCTCGACACGGTGCGCAGTCTGAACCTGGCGACGGCCGTGGGGATCGTGCTGTACGAGGCGCTGCGGCAGCAGGGGTGGGGTGACGGTCCGCCCCCGCACCGGTAAGTTTACGCGCCTCCACACCAGGGCTCGTTCCGCGTGCTGAACAAGATCACCGTCGTCGGCGCCGGCAATGTGGGCGCCACCGCCGCCCAACGGCTCGCCGAGCAGGAGCTGGCGCGCGCGGTCGTCCTCGTGGACGTGATCGAGGGCGTGCCGCAGGGCAAGGCCCTCGACCAATGGGAGTCGGCACCGATCGAGGGATTCGACACCCGCGTCGTCGGCGCCAACGACTACGGGCCCGCCGCGGGCAGCGAGCTCGTGGTCGTCACCGCCGGCATCGCCCGCAAGCCCGGGATGAGCCGCGACGACCTCGTGCGTACCAACGCCGACATCGTGAAGCAGGTCTCCCAGGAGATCAAGCGTCACTGTCCGAACGCGATCGTCGTCCTCGTGTCGAACCCGCTCGACGTCATGTGCTGGGTCACGAAGCAAGTGACCGGCTTCCCGCGCGAGCGTGTGTTCGGAATGGCGGGGGTGCTCGATACGGCGCGCTACCGGGCCTTCCTGGCCGAGGCACTGGACGTGTCGGTCGAAGACGTCCAGGCGATGGTGCTGGGCGGTCACGGCGACACTATGGTTCCCCTCATCTCCTACACGACGGTCTCAGGCGTTCCGGTGACGCAGCTGCTCGACCGGTCCACGCTCGACAAGATCGTCGAGCGCACGCGCAACGGGGGCGCCGAGATCGTGGCGTTTCTCAAGACCGGGTCGGCGTATTACGCGCCGTCGGCGGCGGTCGTGCAGATGGTCGCCGCGATCGCGCGCGACAAGAAGCGCGTGCTGCCGTGCGCGGCGTGGCTCGAGGGCGAGTATGGACTCTCGGGGATCTACTGCGGCGTCCCGTGCAAGCTGGGGCGGAAGGGACTGGAGCAGATCCTCGAGGTGAAGCTCGCGGCGGAGGAACAGGCGGCGCTGAAGAAATCAGCGGACGCGGTGAAGGAAACGATGGCCGCGGTGAAGCTGTAATCCGTCATCCGTCATCCGTTAGCCCCGGAATCACCACGGACGACGGATGACGGCTTTCAAGTAGTCCCGATTCAGCCGCGCGATGAAGTCGATCGAGATCTCTTTGGGACAGGCCGCCATGCACTCCCCATGGTTGGTGCACGCCCCGAACCCCTCCGCGTCCATCTGCGCCACCATGTTCACCACGCGGCTGGAGCGCTCCGGCTGGCCCTGGGGCAGCAGGCCCAGGTGCGAGGCCTTCGCCGCGACGAACAGCATCGCCGAGGCATTGGGGCAGGCGGCGACGCACGCGCCGCACCCGATGCACGCGGCGGCGTCCATCGCGAGGTCGGCGTCGCGCTTGGGTACGGGGATCGAGTTGGCCTCGGGCGCGCTGCCGGTCCGCGCCGTGATGAAGCCCCCCGCCTGAATGAGGCGGTCGAACGCGGCGCGATCCACCACCAAGTCCTTGATCACGGGGAAGGCTCGGGCGCGCCACGGCTCGATCCACAGCTCGGCGCCGTCCGGGAACGTGCGCATGTGGAGCTGGCATACGGTGGTGGCGCGCTCGGGCCCGTGCGGCCGACCGTTGATCACCATCCCGCAGGAGCCGCAGATCCCCTCGCGGCAGTCGTGGTCGAACGCGATCGGCTCTTCCCGTCGCGCGATAAGCTGTTGGTTCAGCACGTCCAGCACTTCGAGGAACGACATGTCCGGGCTCACGTCCGCCACGTCGTAGCGCGCGAACCGCCCACGGTCCGCCGGACCGGCCTGCCGCCAGACGTGGAGGGTGACCTTCATTACTTGTAGCTGCGCTGCACGAGGTGCACGGTCTCGAACGCGAGCGGCTCCGGGTGCAGCACCGGCGCCCTCCCGGCTCCCGCGTACTCCCACGCGGCGACGTAGCTGAAGCGCGCGTCGTCGCGCTGCGCCTCGCCTTCGGGCGTCTGGTACTCCTCGCGGAAGTGGCACCCGCACGACTCCTCGCGCTGCAGGGCGTCGTGGCACATCAGCTCGGCGAACTCCAGGAAATCCGCGACGCGACCCGCGTGCTCCAGCGCCTGGTTCAAGTCCTCGCCCTTGCCGCCGACGTAGACGTCGCGCCAGAACTCCTCGCGCAGTCCGCAGACCTGCTCGATGGCCGCGGTGAGGCCGGCCCCGTTGCGCGACATGCCGCAGCGGTCCCACATGATTTCCGGCCGTTCACCGCCAGCAGCCGCCGCACCCGCTCGCCGGTGTCCGCTTCCGCCTGACGGAAGGCCGGATGCGCGGTGTCGAGGCGGTCGAGCTTCATCTGCGCGAGGTAGTCGCCGATCGTGTAGGGGAGGATGAAGTAGCCGTCCGCGAGCCCCTGCATCAGGGCGCTCGCGCCGAGCCGATTGGCGCCGTGATCGGAGAAGTTCGCCTCGCCGATCGCGTACAGCCCGTCGACGGTGGTCATCAGGTTGTAATCGACCCACAACCCGCCCATGGTGTAGTGCGGGGCGGGGAAGATCCGCATCGGCCGCTCGAAGGGGTCCTCGGCCGTGATGCGCTCGTACATCTCGAACAGGTTGCCGTAGCGCTCGGCAATCACCGGGCGACCCAGCCGCGCGATCGCGTCGCGGAACTCGAGGTACACCCCATTGCCACCCGGCCCCACGCCCCGGCCTTCGTCGCACACCTCCTTCGCCCGGCGCGACGCGATGTCGCGGGGCGCGAGATTGCCGTAGCTCGGGTAGAGCCGCTCGAGATAGTAGTCGCGCTCGCTCTCGGGAATGTCGCCGGGGGCGCGCGTGTCGCCCGGCGCCTTGGGCACCCAGATGCGGCCGTCGTTGCGGAGCGACTCGCTCATCAACGTGAGCTTCGCCTGGTGGTGGCCGGTCACCGGGATACAGGTGGGGTGGATCTGCGTGAAGCCCGGGTTCGCGAACGCGGCGCCGCGCTTGTGGGCGCGCCAGATAGCGGTGACGTTGCAGCCCTTCGCGTTGGTCGAGAGGTAGTAGACGTTGGCGTAGCCGCCGGTCGCGAGCACGACCGCGTCCGCCGCGTGGGCGCTCACGGCGCCGCTCACGAGGTCCCGCACGATGATGCCCCGCGCCCGACCGTCCACCACGACGACGTCGAGCATCTCGGCACGCGGATGCATCGTGACTTTGCCGAGGCCGATCTGGCGCGACAGCGCCTGGTACGCGCCGAGCAGCAGCTGCTGCCCGGTCTGGCCGCGCGCGTAGAACGTGCGGGAGACCTGCACGCCCCCGAACGAGCGATTCGCGAGCATCCCGCCGTACTCACGGGCGAACGGTACGCCCTGGGCCACGCACTGGTCGATGATGCTCGCGCTGACCTGGGCGAGGCGGTACACGTTCGCCTCGCGGGCCCGGAAGTCGCCGCCCTTGATCGTGTCGTAAAACAGCCGGAACACCGAGTCGCCGTCGTTCTGGTAGTTCTTCGCCGCGTTGATGCCGCCCTGGGCCGCGATCGAGTGCGCGCGCCGGGGGGAGTCCTGGAAGCAGAAGCAGGAGACGCGGTAGCCGAGCTCCGCGAGCGACGCGGCGGCGGACGCCCCGGCGAGCCCGGAGCCGACGACGATGATCTCGTGTTTCAGCTTGTTCGCCGGGTTCACGAGCTTGATCTCGGAGCGGTGCCGCTCCCATTTGTCCGCCAACGGACCCGACGGGATCTTCGCGCGCAACTCCATGATCAGCGGACCATCCCGACGAGCACCGCGGCCGGAATGGAGACGTACCCGGCGGTGATGAGCAGGGCGATCAGCGCGGCGCCGCCGCGCCGCCATCCCGCGGTCGGCGGCCGGTTCACGCCCAGCGTCTGGAACGCGCTCCACAGGCCGTGATAGATGTGCAAGCCGAGCACCACCATCGCCGCCATGTAGGCCGCGGCGACCGGCCACCGCGCGAAGCTCGCGACCAGGTTGTGATACACATCGCCCGGGACGAAGCTCGGATTGGCGCGGCCGAACGTGAGATCGAGCAGGTGGTAGACCACGTAGGCGAAGATGATCACGCCCCCCCAGCGCATGGTGCGCGCCGCGAACGTCGTCTCGACCGGCTCGAGCCGGCGGTAGCCGACGGGCCGGGCACGCCAGCTCGCCTGCGTCACCGCGACCGCCGCCCAGATGTGGAGCAGGACCGAGCCGAGCAGCACGATCCGCGCGATCCACAGCAGCTGGCCGCGGGCGAAAAACGGCGCGCCGACCGTGCGCAGCCCCTCCGCGTACGCGTTGAAGGGCGCGGGGCCCTCGAACACCTTCAGATTGCCGAGCAGGTGTAGGACGACGAACAGGAAGAGGATCACGCCCGTGACGGCCATGAGCAGCTTCTTCCCGATCAGCGAGCGGGTGAGGCGCGGCGTGACGGGTGACGGGGCGGGGGCGACGACGAGTTGCGTCATGGACGGTGGGATGATACGCGCAGATGGGGGGGGCGTGCAAGCAAGCCCGTCGCACGCTAGACTCGAGCAGACGGTCACATCCAATCCTCCACGGTTCAGGAGCGTGCGATGGCCATCCAGACGTCCATCATCGTATCGACGACGTTCGACGTGCAGGGACGTCGCATCCGCGAATACAAGGGGGTCGTCCGAGGCATCACGGTGCGCGCGCCCACGATCGCCCAGGGCATTCTCGGCGGGTTGAAGAGCATCATCGGCGGTCAAATCGGCGCCTATACCGAGATGTGCGAACAGGCGCGTCAGGCTGCCTACGACCTCATGATCGAGCACGCCCGCGAGCTCGGCGCGAACGCCGTCGTCGGGATGTGTTTTGACGCGTCCGAAGTCGCCAGCAAGGCATCGGCGACCGAAGTGCTGTGCTACGGCACCGCGGTGGTGCTCGAGTAGCACGCGGCACGCCTCCAGTTAACTTTCGGCCGTAGTCCATTGAGAGACCCGGGGGTTCCGTGCGCCCCATGACCGACGTGTCCACGTCCACGCAGTCCGCAGCCACGCTGGGCCAGCAAGCCGGCGTCGCCAAGCGCCCGGCGGCGGGGCGGCCCACCGTCGTCATCGTCGGCGCCGGCTTCGGCGGGCTGCGCGCGGCGCGCGCGCTCCGCAAGGCGCCGGTGGACGTCATCCTGCTCGACCGGCACAACTACCACCTGTTCCAGCCGCTGCTGTACCAGGTGGCGACCGCCGGGCTCGAGCCGGAGCAGATCGCCAAGCCCGTGCGGTCGATCCTGCGACGCCAGCGGAACTTCGAGTTCCGCATGGTGGAGGTGACGGGACTCGACGCCGAGGCTCGACAGATCGTCACGACGGAGGGCCCCGTCCCATACGACTATTTGATCCTCGCCGTCGGCGGCGAGACCAATTACTTCGGCCTGGAAAGCATCCCACGGCACGGCTTCGGCTTGAAAGACGTGCCGGACGCGATTCGCATCCGGAATCACGTGCTGCGCCAGTTCGAGCACGCGATGCTCGAAGCCAACGCCGAGCGGCGGCGCGCGCTCCTCACGTTCGTCGTGGTGGGCGGTGGACCGACGGGCGTGGAGATGGCGGGCGCCCTCTCGGAGCTGATCCGACTCGTGCTCGTCAAGGACTACCCGCGCCTGAACA
>QHTX01000011.1:0-1015 GCA_003220975.1 Gemmatimonadota bacterium
CGTCGCGGCCAAGGTGCTGCACGGGCTCGCCGTTGTGGCCCTCGTGGCGTTCGGGTTGGGCGCGGGGCTTGGGCTCGCGTACTTCGCGGCCGTCGTGGCTGCCGCCGTGTTCATCGCCTACGAGCACCAGCTGGTGCGGCCCGGCGATCTGTCGCGGCTCGACGCGGCGTTCTTCACGATGAACGGGATCGTGAGCATCGTCGTGTTCCTGGGCGCGTTGGTGGATCGGGTCCTGTGAAACGCGGAAGGCGGAAGGCGGAACGCGGAACAGATGGGCGAGCTCCGAGCACCCCTGTTCCGCCTTCCGCGTTCCGCGTTCCGCGTTCTCCGCCGCCCCCTCGTCCGCCAGCGCACCCCAAGCGGAGTCCCACACCGAACCGGCGCGGGCGTTGACGAAGCTCCCCGTCATCCTGGCCATCACCGGCGCCTCCGGTGCGCCGTACGGCGTCCGGTTGCTCGAGATCCTGGCGACCCACCACGTCCCGACCTGGCTGCTGGTCTCGAGCCACGGCTGGCGACTGCTCGCCGAGGAGTGCGGTCTCAAGGACGACCGCGAGCTCAAAAAGGCCACGGGCGGCGATTGGGCGAGCGTCCGGGTGTTCGACGATCAGGACCGCGGCGCGGAGCCCGCGTCGGGCTCGGCCAAGAGCGCGGGGATGGTAATCTGTCCCTGCTCCATGGGCACGGTGGCCGCGATCGCGCACGGCACGAGTCGCAGCCTCATCGAGCGCGCCGCCGACGTGGTGCTGAAGGAGCGCCGCAAGCTCGTGCTCGTGCCGCGCGAGACCCCACTCTCGCTCGTCCACCTCCGCAATCTCACGCTCGTCACGGAGGCGGGGGGCGTCGTGCTCCCCGCGGCCCCGGGGTTCTATCACCGGCCCCAACAGGTGCGCGATCTCGTGGATTTCGTGGTGCAACGGGTGCTGGATCATCTGGACCTGGAGATCGATCTCGTGAAGCGCTGGGGTGGAGGCAAGTAAGGCGCAGTGCGAGTCGGGGTGATCTCGGATACCCA
>QHTX01000011.1:1155-7508 GCA_003220975.1 Gemmatimonadota bacterium
GACGGGTTCACGATCGTCGTGACCCACGGGGATCAGTTCGGACACCCCACGCCCGAGCAGCTCCACGCCGCCTTTCCCCGGGCCGAGATCATCGTGTACGGGCATACGCACCGGCCGCTGCTTGAGCTCGTGGACCGGACGGTGACCGTGCTGAATCCGGGTGGGGCAGGCCCCGCGCGGTTCGGGCTGCCCCCCAGCGTGGGTATCATGGAGCTCGAGCCGGGGATCCCGCCAAGGGCGAGGATCGTGCCGCTCGGCGGGTAGCGACGTTTCGGAGCCTTCGCGCATCCTCAGGAACGTCGCCCCGGGGGTCATGTCGCGTGCGCACCCTGCTGCCAGTGCTGTCGATCGTCGTCGTCGCCGCCGGAGCTCAGTCCCAGCAGCCCACGCTCCCGGCGGCCGACCGGGTGCGGATCGCCGAAGCGTTCCGACTAGCGCGCCAGATCGGCGAGCAGGTGTGGCCAGGCTGGAGCGAGGCGCCATTCGCACTGCTCCTCGTCACGGATAGCCTCGAGTTTCTCGTTCGCCACCCCAAGCCGTCCGACGACTTCCGCCCCCTGGGCCGCGATTCGCTGCTCGAGAGCGCCGTCTTCGTCCGCAAGCGGGTTTACGCCCCAGACCTGCTGGCCACGTTTCCCGCCGTGACCGGCGTGACCACCATCGTGATCGGCGAGCCAGCGAATACGGGAAAGACGTCCACGGAGTGGGTGCTGACCGTGCTGCACGAGCACTTCCATCAGCTCGCGTATTCGCACCCGGGCTACTACGCGGGCGTGGACTCGCTCCGGTTGTCGCGCGGAGACCAAACCGGCATGTGGATGCTGAACTACCCATTTCCGTACGACTCGGCGCCGGTCGCCGCGCGGTTCGGGGTGCTGGCCCGGGTGCTGGCCCGCGCCGTGACCGGCCTGGACGGGAATCAGAGAGTGCCGGCGGCCACGCTCACGGCCTACGCGGAAGCGCGAGCGGCGCTTCAGGCAGCGCTCTCGGCCGACGACTATCGGTACCTGAGCTTCCAGCTGTGGCAGGAAGGCGTGGCCCGCTACGTGGAGTACCGGGCCGCCGCGATCGCCGCGCGCGAGTACGCCCCGAGCCCCGGGTTCCGCGCCCTCCCTGACTACGCGGATTACGGGGCGACGGCGGAGCGACTGCGACGGAGCCTGGTGCGGGAGCTCATGAACGCCGATCTCGCAAAGGACCGACGCACGGACTTCTACCCGGTGGGGGCCGCGACGGCGCTGCTGCTCGATGCCGCCGCGCCGCCATGGAAGGCGCACTACTTCACGCCGATGTTCACGCTGGATCCGCTGTTGCAGCGAAGCCCGTAGCCGGGGTCAGTGCGCTGCCGCCGCCGCCGGCGCGCGGCGATCCACCACCCGCGCCATGACAGGGGCACCCGGGAACAGCAGCTCGAGGCCCCCGGTGACGACCTGCTCGCCCGCCGCGAGGCCGCTCGTCACCTCCACGGACCCCGGCGTGCGGACGCCGAGGGTCACCGGCCGCCGGCTCGCCTTCCCGTCCCCGACGACCCAGACGAAGTTGGTTCCCTCGAGCGGCACGACCGCTTCCTCGGGGATGACGACGGCGCGGGGCCGCACCGCGGTCACGAGGTGCGCCTCGATGAACATCCCCGGCTGGAGCAGGCGCTGCGGATTCGCGACCCGCGCCTTCACGAGGATGGTGCGACCGGGGAGCTGCACCACCGGGTCCACGAAGTCCACCTGACCGACGAAGTCGCGCCCCGAGATGGCTCCGACCCGGAAGGTGACCGCCTGCCCCGGACGCAGGGCGCGCGCGTAGCGCTCCGGCACCTGGAACGCGGCGCGCTGCGGCGTCACGGTCTGCAGGCTGACGAGGCGCGTGCTCGTCGTGACGTAATCGCCCAGGCTGACGAACCGCTGGCCCGCGACCCCGGCGAACGGCGCGCGCACGGTGGTGCGCCCGAGGCGCGTGCTCTGGAGGCGGTACTGTGCCTCGGCGCCGCGCGCGGTGGCTTCGGCGCGCTGCAGGTCGGCGGTCGAGGCGGCGTTCTGCGCCACCAGGTCTTTCGCGCGCGCCAGGTCCTGCTGGGCAAGGTCGCGTTGTGCCGCGAGCTGAGCCACTTGAGCGGCGAGCTCGGTCGAGTCCACCTGGAACAACGGCACGCCCTGCTCCACCTCCTGTCCCTCGTGGAACAGGATCCCCACGATCCGTCCCTCGACCTCCGGTCGCAGCTCGATCGACTGGAGCGCCTCGATCTGGCCCGTCGCGGCGATCTCGTCTCGCACGGTGTCCGTCCGGGCCACTGCGGCTTCGACGGGCATGCCGGGAGGTCCCCCCGCACCGCCCGCTGCCCGGGGATCAGCTTTGCCCTTGCCGCAGCCTGCGGCCGCCGCCATGAGGCCGAGCAACAACCAGGAGCCACCCGTTCTGGTACGCACGTTCACCGCTGCTCCGGTTCGGGGTAGAGGCGCCTGCCGAGGATGGTCTCGAGCCCCGCCAGCGCGAGGCGGGTCGCGTAGCGCGCCTGCACCAGGGCGGCCTCGGCATCGTCGAAGTCGGACTGCGCCTTGAGCAGGTCGAGGATCGTGGTCGCGCCGGTGCGATAGCGGGTCTGCTGCACCCGGAAGTTCTCGCGCGCCACCCGCCGTCCCTCGCCCGCGAGCTCGGTGCTGGCGCGCGCGGTGGTGTAGCCGTCGTACGCAGCGGTCACGTCGCGCTGTACTGCCCGGTCCATGTCCTGGCGGATCGCCCGTGCGACATCGCGGTTCACCCGGGCTTGGCTGAGCGCGATCTCGCGCTGCGCGTTGTCCCAGATCGGGAACGATACGCCGAGTGTGAACGTCGTCCGCTTGAAGGCCGAAGGATAGAACAGGGTGTCGAACGCGAGGGCGTTGAAGGTCAGCGTCGCTCGAGGAAGGTACGTCCCCAGCTGGCCGCGGAACGCCGCCGCGGCCGCGCGCTCGTTCGCCTGCGCTACCCGGTACTGCGGCCCTTGCGTGGCCGCTTGAGTGATCGCGTCGGCCAGGGTGAGGGGCAGCTCCGGCGCCGGCGTGGTGTCGAGCGGCGCGGCGTCCACGGGTCCCGCGGCCCCCACCCGCCGTCCCAGCTCCAGCCGCGCGATCCGCAGCACCGACTCCCGTACGAGTTGGCCCACGCGCGCCTGTGTCAGCTCGAGGCGGAGCTGCAGCGAGTCGGTCTGGACCGCCGCGCCCGAGACCACGCGCGCGCGGGCCACGGCGAGCTGCTGCTCGGCGCGCTGCACCCGCTCCCGGGCGACGCGGGCGAGCTCCCCTCCCGCGAGCACCGCGTAGTAGTCGGACTCGGTGAGCAGCGCTGCGGCGAACCGCGCGGCGAGCTCGCCCGCGTGGGCGCCCTCCAGGGCCGCCCCCGAGCGGGACAGCTCGGCCAGCTTCTGCCCCCCGGTGAAGAGGTCATAGCTGGCGGTCAGCTGCGCTATCACCTGAGTCCGAAGCGCCGACGGCGGAACCGTGACGAAGTTGAAGCTCGGCGGATTGAGGCGCGCGATGTCGGCGCTCACGGTCACGGACGGCAGGATGAAGACCGAAAACGCGCTGCGGCGCACACGGCGTTATCGACCAGCCCGATCGCCGCCACGTAGTTCGGGTCGAGCCCCGTGGCGCGGCGGAGCGCCTCGGCGAGCGTCACCGTCGGGAGCGAGTCGCTCGGAGCGTCCGGCGCGGGCACCGCGCCCGCCGCCTGGAGCTGCAGGGCCGCGAGCAAAACCAGCATCAGTCGGCCTCCACCGGTTGTGCCACGCGGACGTGGCTTGGCTTGCGCGCCGTCAGGCGGTCCAGCAGCACGTACCCCACGGGCACGACGAACAATGTCAGCACCGTGGAGAAGAAAATGCCGCCCACGATGGCGTAGCCGAGCGGCCGGCGCGACGTGGAGCCCGCGCCGAGCCCTATCATGACCGGGATCGCGCCCATGATCGTTGCCACCGACGTCATGAGAATCGGGCGCAGCCGGATGCGTCCCGCCTCTATCACCGCAGCCAGCGTTTCCATGCCGCGCGCCTTCAATTGGTTCGTGTACTCGACCAAGAGGATCGAGTTCTTGGTCACGAGACCGATCAGCAGGACCATGCCGATCTCGCTGTAGAGGTTGATCGTCCCGCCCGGGCGATGCAGCAAGGCCGCCAGGAGCAGCGTCGCGAGCGCACCCGTCACCGCGAGCGGGACCGCCAGCAACACGGTGAACGGGTGCACCAGCGACTCGAACTGCGACGCGAGCACCATGAACACGACCAGCAGCGCCACGCCGAACGCGAAGTAGAGCGCGCCGCCGCTCTCCTTGAACTCGCGCGAGTCACCCGCCAGCGCCGTCGTGCTTCCCGGGGGCAGCACTTGCCGGGCCAACCGGTCGAGCGAGTCGAGCGCCTCACCCTGGGCGAACGGGGGGATCAGGGAAGCCGACAGCGTAAACGACGGCACCCGATTGAAGTGGTTGATCTGTCTCGGGCCCACTCCCTCCGCGACTTTCGCCAGGGCGGCGAGCTGCACCAGCTGGCCGCCCCGTCCCCGCAGGTAGATCCCGGACATGTCGCTTGGCGTGTTCCGGTGACCGGGATCGAGCTGTACCATCACGTAATACAGCTTGTCGTTGCGGGTGAACGTGCTGACCCGGCGACCGCCCAGGAACGTCTGCAGGGCGGCCGCGACGTCGCGCACGGGAACGCCGAGGTCCTCCGCCCGGTCTCGGTCGAAGGTGACGCGCAGCTCCGGCTTGTTGAAGCGCAGGTCGGTGTCCACGTTCGTCAGACCCTTGATGGCCCGTGCCCGCGGCACGAGCGTGTCCATGGCCTGCGCCAGCCGCGCGATATCGGGATTCTGCACCACGAATTGCACCGGCTGGCTGAACCCCAGTGCTCCCGGACTGTACGGGAACGCCTGGATACCGGCGATTCCGAAGAGCTGGGGGAACAGCGCACCCACGAGCTGCTGCACGCTACGGTGACGCTCGCTCCAATCCTTAAGGATGACGCCGACAAACGCCCGGTTGACGCCCCCGGCGAATCCGCCGATGATCGTGAAGTACCCCTGGACCTCCGGGGTCTTGCCGATGATCTGCTCGACTTGGCGCACGTAGCCGTCGGTGTAGTCGAGCGACGAGCCCTCAGGCCCGAATGCCACCACCAGGAAGAACCCGCGGTCGTCGTCCGGAATGAGCTCCTGTTTGAGGTTCTTGTACAACACGAACGCCAGGGCTACAGTCACGACCGTCCCGGCCACCACGATGCGCCGGTGCCGGAGCGCGGTTTGGAGCAGCCTCGCGTAACGTTCCGCGACCGCATTGAAGCCCTGCTCGAACGCCTTGAAGATCGCCCCATGCTCGTGCGGCACCCGCAGCACTTTGGCGCACAGCATCGGCGTCAACGTCAGGGCCACGAATCCCGAAATCACCACGGCCCCGGCGACCGCGATCCCGAACTCGCTCAGCAGCCGCCCCGTCGAGCCGCGCAGGAACCCGAGCGGCGTGAACACGGCTACCAGCGCGATCGTCGTCGCGATCACGGCGAAGCCGATCTCGTTGGTGCCGTTGACCGCGGCCTGCTCTGGCGCCTCGTGCAGCTCTTCCTGGTGCCGGTAGGCGTTCTCCAGCACGATGATCGCGTCGTCCACCACGATGCCGATGGCGATCGTGAGGGCGAGCAGCGTGAAGTTGTTGATCGAGAAGCCGAGGAAATACATGATGGCGAACGTCGCCACGATCGACGCCGGGATCGCGAGCCCGGGGATCACGGTCGCCCGCAGGTTCCGCAGGAACACGAAAATGATCAACACGACGAGGATCGCCGCGATCAGGAGCGTGAGGCGCGCGTCGTTGATCGAGTGCGTGACGAACACGGACCCATCCCACGCGGTTTCGAGCTTCACGCCGGGGGGCAGGGTCTGCTGGATGCCGGGCAGGGCCTCGCGAATCCGGCGTGCCACCTCGATGAGATTCGCCTTGGACTGCCGGACGACGCCGATCGCGACCGCAGGATTCCCATTGTAGCGGAATATCGAGCGATTGTCCTCGGGCCCGAGCTCCACGTTCGCCACGTCCTTGAGCTTGACGAGCTGCCCGCCCTGGCTTGCGACCACCAGCTCCCCGAATTCCCGCGGCGTCTTCAGTTCGCCCAGTGACCGGACCGAGAACTCCCGCCGCGTCGATTCGATCCGGCCGGCGGGAATCTCGACGTTGCGCGCGTTGATCGCGCCTTCCACGTCCTGCACGGTCAGGCTCCGGGCCGACAGCTGGTCGGGCTGTACCCACACCCGCATGGCAAAGCGCCGCTCGCCATAAACTCCGGCGCTGCCGACGCCCGCCAGACTCTGCAGCCGTGCTTTCACCAGGCGGTCGGCGAC
>QHTX01000167.1:0-200 GCA_003220975.1 Gemmatimonadota bacterium
CGGCCGCGGCCGAGGTAGCGCACGAAGGCGTCGTTGATGTCGGCGCTGGCGCCCCGCTCCACCAGCACGCGGGCCACGTGCGGCCGCCCCACGGCGCCGCCGTCCGCGGCGCTCACGACGTCGTCGATCGCGATGTCGACGCCGAGCCGTTGCAGCCGCCCCACCATCTGCTCGGCGCGGCGGCGGCGTGCAGCTCGGGT
>QHTX01000167.1:243-8073 GCA_003220975.1 Gemmatimonadota bacterium
GAAGTAGCCGAGCAGGTGCAGCTCACCCCACGGCGCCTTGACACTGAACTCGCACCCGGACACCACGCGGACGCCCAGCGTCGCACCCTCGCGCTCCGCCTCCGGCACGCCGTCTGTGGTGTCGTGGTCGGTCAGTGCGATGGCCGCGAGGCCGGCCGCCCGGGCGCGCCGCACGACCTCGGCGGGAGCGTACTCCCCGTCCGAGGCCGTCGAGTGACAGTGCAGGTCAACGCGCGCCGTAGGCGCCCTCCGGGGCCGTCCACGCCGGCTGCGACTCGCGGAACAGCTGTACGAGCTGCCGCTCCGACAGCTCGACCAGCGCGGCATCGGGGCTGCGGTTCCCAACCGGTGCATAACGCGTGAAGCGGCGGCGCCGCTCGGGGCCCGTCCCCTGCTGGAACATGAGCCCGAACTCGTCGCGCGGGTACGTCGTCACGCGCCCGGACGGGTACACCTCCCAAGTCTCGTCGTCGACTACGATCGTGCGGCGCGCCATCTACGCCTCCGCCGGCGCCGCGAGCGAGACCTCGGTCCACAGCTCCCAGGCGTCGGAGGCGTAGGTGCCGAGGCTCTGGAGGCGCCGCTCGAGTTTGATCTCCTCGGGCAGGCGCGAGGCCTGCGCCCGGTGGGACATCTCCGTCGCGCTCTCGGAGAACTCGGTGAAGAGCTGCGGGTCCTTGGCATTGCGGAACAGCCAGATGCGCTGGCCGCGCGCCTCGGCGAACTGGCACAACTCGCGCAGCGTCGCCAGGTAGTCGGCCTCGTGCGTCGGGGGCACCCGCACCCGGGCGGCCGTGAGCACCTTGGGCATGGCTAGATCGCTCCCTCGGGGAAGTCCTCGAGCGTCCGCTTCACGTCGGCGAGGAAGCGGTCGGCATCGGCGCCGTCCACGATCCGGTGGTCGTACGACATGGCCAGCATCCCCATCGTCCGGATCGCGATCGTGTCGCCGCCATCGGCCAAGGTCACGACCTTGGGGCGCTTCTCGATCGCGCCCACGCCGAGGATCGCGACCTGGGGCTGGTTGATGATGGGGGCGCCGGCGTAGGAGCCGAACACGCCGGGGTTCGTGATCGTGAAGGTGCCGCGCTGGATCTCGTCGGGCGAGAGCTTCTTCGTGCGGGCCCGCTCGCCCAGGTCGTTGATCGCGCGCGCTAGCCCCGAGAGCGACAGCTCGTCGGCGCGCTTCACGACCGGCACGATCAGCCCCCAATCGAGCGCGACCGCGATCCCGATGTTGACGTCGCGCCGGTAGATGATGTTGTCGCCCGAGACCGCGGCGTTCACGACCGGGTGGGTGCGCAGCTGCTCGGCGCACGCCTTGGCGATGAACGCGAGATACGTGAGGTTGACGCCGCGCTCGGCGTAGGACGCCTTGTGCTTGCGCCGTAGCTCCGCGACCCGGCTGTAGTCGACCTCGAAGAAGCTCGTCACGTGCGCCGACGTCCGGCGCGACATGATCATGTGGTCGGCGGTGATCTTGCGGATCTTGGAAAACGGCTCGACCCGGTCGCCCGGCCAGGGCTCCACGGGCGGATGGACCACGGGGCCGGTGGATGGGACGGGGGACGGCGGACGAGGGACGGGTGCGATCGCCGGTGCCCTCGCTCCGGTCTCGATGAAGCCCAGGATGTCCTGCTTGGTCACCCGGCCCGCGAATCCGGTGCCCGGAATGGTCGAGATGTCGAGCTGGTGCTCCGCGGCGATCTTGCGCACGAGCGGCGTGGATCTGCGACGCAACCGTTCCTCGGCGGTCTCGGTCCCGTCCCCGCCCTTCCCCACCGGGGCAGGAGAGGGCGGTAGAGGGCGGGCAGGGGCGGTGGTCGGCGGCGGCGAGACCGCGGTGCCCCCGGGAGCAGCGGGTGCCCGCTGGGCTGCTGCGACCGGGGGCGCCGCGGGCGCAGCCGCCGTGGCGGGGGCCCCGGCGACCGCTGCAGCCTTGTCGGTCTCGATCACCGCCACGAGCGTCTGCACCGGGACCGTCTGGCCTTCCTGCACCTTGATCTCCGCGAGCACGCCCGCGGTGGGCGCGGGAATCTCCGCGTCCACCTTGTCGGTCGAGATCTCGAACAGCGGCTCATCCCGCTTCACCTCGTCGCCGAGCTTCTTGAGCCACTTGCTCAAGGTTCCCTCGGCGATCGACTCGCCCATCTGGGGCATCAACACGTCAACGCGCGCCATCGGATCTCCTCAGTACGCCGCCAGCCACCTCGCCGCCTTGACGATGTCTTCCGTCTGCGGCAACACGAAATCCTCCAACGTCGGGGCATACGGCAGCGGCACGTCGTGCGCCGTCACCCGCATGATCGGCCCGTCGAGCCACGCAAACGCCTGCTCATTGATGCGGGCCGCGATCTCGCCGGCTACGCCGCCGGTGCGGGTGTCCTCGTGCACGAGGAGCACCTTGTTGGTCTTCTGCACCGTGCGCATGATCGCGGCGTCGTCCATCGGCAGCAGCGTGCGGAGGTCGAGCACCTCGGTCGACAGGCCGTCCTCCTTCTCGAGCTGCTCCGCCGCCTCGAGCGACTTCCACACCGTCGCCCCATAGGTGACGATCGACAGATGCTTCCCTTCGCGCGCCAGCCGCGCCTCGCCGATCGGCGTGAGGATCTCCTCCCCCTCGGGGACCGGCTCCTTGATCCGGCGGTACAGCCATTTGTGCTCGAGGTAGATCACCGGATCGTCGTCGCGGATCGAGGCCTTGATCAACCCCTTCGCGTCGCGCGCCGTGGCGGGGTAGACGATCTTGAGCCCGGGGGTGTGGAAGAACGCCGCCTCCGGGTTCTGCGAGTGAAACGGCCCGCCGCGCACGTAGCCGCCGCACGGCCCGCGCACCACGATCGGGGTGGCGAGGCCGGCGCGGTAGCGGGCGGTCGCCACATAGTTCGTGAGCATGTCGTAGGCGCAGGAGATGAAATCGATGAACTGCATCTCCGCCACCGGCCGCAGGCCCATGTGCGCCGCGCCCGCCGCCGCGCCCACGATCGCCGCTTCCGAGATCGGGGTGTCGATCACCCGCGACTCGCCGAAGCGCTTGACGAATCCGTCGGTGACCTTGAACGCGCCGCCGTACAGCCCCACGTCCTCTCCGAGGATGAAGACGCGCGGGTCGCGCTCCATTTCCTCCCACAGCCCCTGGCGCAGCGCCTCGAGGTACGTGACGTCCGCCATCAGGGAATCCGATACCAGTGCCGCGGCGCCGCCGGCGGGTCGACGTACACGCCGGCGAGCGCCGTATCCGCCGCCGGCAGGGGCTCGTCGACGCAGGCGTCGGTCGCCTCGTCGATCTCCACCCGGGCCCGCTCGTCGATGCCTCACGTAGCGATCGACTGGATCGTTCTCCTTCGCCCAACGCTCGAGCTCGTCCCGCGGAACGTAGTGCTGGTCGTCGTGCTCGGCGTGCCCCTTGCGTCGGTAGGTCTTTACCTCGATGAAGTGGACGCCCTCGCCGCGCCGGGCGCGCTCCACGGCGGATCGCGTCGCCTCGTACACCGCCAGCACGTCGTTGCCGTCCACGGTCGTGGCTGGGATCCCGTAGCCCTGCGCCTTGTCGGCGAGGTGCTGCACCGCGAATTGCTTGTGGGGCGGCGTGGAGTAGGCCCAGCGGTTGTACTCGCCGATCACGATCAGGGGCACCTTCTGCACGGCCGCGAAGTTCAACCCCTCGTGGAACGTCCCGGTCGAGGTCGCGCCATCGCCGATATAGACGAGCCCCACCCGCGCCTCGCCCCGCAGCTTGAACGTCAGCGCGATCCCCGTCATCACGGGGATCATGTCGCCCAGGTGCGAGATCTGGCCGAGGTAGCCCAGCTCCAGGTCGTTGAAGTGGACGTTCATGTACTGCCGCAGAATCTCGACTGGCGTCGCCCCCTTCACGAGCATCGAGCCGAGGTTGCGGATCAGGGGCGAGAGCACGTCCCGGTTGGGGCCGCGCTCGAGCGCGTACGCCGAAGCGACCGACTCGCCTTCCTGGCCGAGCGAGCGGAACAGGCCCCCAATGACCTTGCTCTGGCGGTACAGGGCCGTGAGCCGCTCCTCCAGCGTGCGCGTGAGCCGCAGGAAGCGATACATTTCGAGCAGGTGCGCACGCGCCAGCCCCGCCGGGATAGGCGGGGACTCTCGGGTCGGAGCGGCGCGCGATGCCATGACGTAAATTGTAGTGGGCGTGAAACTTGGCGGAGCGGGGCGGGCAAATCAAGCGCGCCCGCCGGTAGTCGGGGTGGACCAACCCCGGGGACGCCCCGGGGTCACGCAGGAGGCAAGCATGGCGACTCTCAAACTGCGCGTGACCGGCATGACGTGCGGCCACTGCCAGATGAAGGTCGAGAAGGCGCTGCAGGGAGCGAGCGGCGTGTACTCCGCCATCGTGGACCTGGCGACGGGCGAGGCCGAAGTCGACTTCAACGACGATACCGCGACGAGCGAGCAGCTGGTCCGCGCGGTGGAAACAGCGGGGTACGGGGCGAGGATCGCCGGCTAGTACGCTCCGCGAAGCTCGTGCGCGGGCTCCACCTGCTTGCTCCGCGAGGAAGCGCTTCGCCAGCCTGTCCAGCTCGGATTCTCCCACCTGGTCCGTGCTCACCTCCACGAACGTGTAGTGTCCCCCCTCGGCGCGCGCCGTGATCGCGACGCGCCCCAGCGCGCCCGCGTAGGCGCGCCGCCGTGGGGCCTCGTCGGCGGGCGCCATGCGGACGCCGAAGAACGCCCGGGCCTGCGCCAGGACGGCGTCGGGGCTCAGGGTCGTGCGATGGAAATACTTCACGGAATCGTCCCCCCGAGATACGCGCCCTCAGAGGGCGCGCTCGGCCTGGGGTGCGCCCTGTAAGGGCGCACACGCGCCGAGCCGGGGCTCTCAGCCCCGGGATTGGTGATCAACTCCCCCACGCGGGTCGAAAGCGTCGCAGCGTGAGACTGTTCAGCACCACACTGAGGCTCGACCACGCCATCGCCGCGCTGGCGAGCACCGGCGAGAGCAGGACGCGGAAGAACGGATACAGCGCCCCCGCCGCGACCGGGATGCCGATCACGTTGTAGACGAACGCCCAGAAGAGATTCGCTCGGATGGTGCGCATCGTGCGCCGGGACAGTTGGATCGCCGTCACGACCGCGCGCAGGTCGCCCCGGATGAGGGTCACGTCGGACGCTTCCATGGCGATGTCGGTGCCGGTGCCGATGGCGATCCCGACGTCCGCCTGGGCGAGGGCAGGCGCGTCGTTGATGCCGTCGCCCACCATGGCCACGTGCCGGCCCTGCTGTTGCAGCTTCTTCACCAGCTCGGCTTTCTGCGACGGCAACACCTCGGCGAGCACCTCGTCGATCTCCACCTCCCGCGCCACGGCCTCTGCGCCGCGCTTCGAGTCTCCCGACACCATCATCACCCCGAGGCCGAGCTTGCGGAGGTAGTGAATCGCCTGCTTCGCCGTCGGCTTGACCGGATCGGAGATCGCGATCACGCCATAGACGGTGTTGTTCACCACGACGATCACCGGCGTGCGGCCCTGGGCGGCCAGCCGATCGCCGTCCGGGCCGAGGCCGCCGAGGTCGAGGCTGCGCTCGCGCGCGTGACGCAGCGAGATCACCTCGATGATGCGGCGGTCCACGGTGCCGCGCACCCCGCGTCCTTCCATCAGGGCGAACTTGTCGACGGGGAGGAGCTGGACCTGCCGGTCCTGCGCCGCCTTGATGATCGCCCCAGCGAGCGGGTGCTCGGAGCGCTGTTCCACCGACGCAGCCCACTTGAGCGCCTCGGCGGCCGACAGCGGCGTGCCATCGGGACGCTTCGCCGTCACGATGTGGGTGACCGTCGGGCGCCCCTCGGTGATGGTACCCGTCTTGTCGAGCAGCACGGTCCGGACGCGCGAGAGGCGATCGAGCGCTTCCCCGCTGCGGATCAGGATGCCGTGCTCGGCCGCCTTCCCCGTTCCCACGAGGATCGCCGTCGGCGTCGCCAGCCCCAGGGCGCACGGGCAGGCGATGATCAGCACCGTGACGAGCGCTACGGTCGAGAACACGATCGCCGGCGCGGGGCCGAAATCGAACCACGCGACGAACGCCGCGATCGCGAGGGCGATCACGATCGGCACGAACACACCCGCCACCTGATCGGCGAGCCGCTGGATCGGCGCCTTGGTGGCCTGGGCGTCCTCGACGAGCCGCACGATCTGGCCGAGGGCCGAGTCCTTGCCGACGCGCGTGGCGCGGAACGTGAGGCTGCCGGTGGTGGTGAGGCTCGCGCCGATCACGTCGTCGCCGATTTTCTTCGCGACCGGCAGCGGCTCGCCGGTGAGCAGCGACTCGTCCACGGCCGAAGCCCCCTCGGTCACCACGCCGTCCACCGGGATCTTCTCGCCGGGCTTCACGACCACGAGATCGCCCGGCACGACCGCCTCGACCGCGATCTCCAGCTCCCGGCCCTCCCGGATGACGTGCGCGGTCTTGGCCCGGAGCCCGGCGAGGCGGCGGATGGCTTCGGACGTGCGACCCTTGGCGCGCGCCTCGAGCAGCCGCCCCAGCAGGATGAGGGCGATGATCGCGGACACGGCCTCGTAATAGACGTCCGCGGGACGGCCAGCGCCCGTGAACGCCACCGGCGCCACCGTGGCGGCGAGCGAATAGAGGTAGGCGGCCCCCGTGCCCACGCCGATGAGCGTGTTCATGTCCGCGGTGCGGTGTTTGAACCCGCTCCACGCCCCGCGATAGAACTGCCCGCCCGCCCACACGACCACGGGCAGCGTGATCACCGCCAGGCCGGCCTTCAGCCACTGCGCGTCGATCACCGCCCGCCCCGCGACGAGCTCCTGCAGGCGAAGCGCGAGCGGCATGAGCAGGCGGCCCAGCAGGTCGATCTGCTTCATCGTGTCGTCGGGCTGCTGCGCCATCAGGAGCATGGAGCCGAGCATGCTCACGACGGCCACGCCGGCCGCCAGGGCGAATTTCCAGGTGAGGGTGCGGATCTCGCGCTGCCGCGCGATCCGCTCCCGCTCCACCGGATCTTCGGCTGCGATCGGCTCCGCGACCCGGAAGCCGGTCTGCGCGACCGCGGCCTCGAGCGCTTCCGCCGTGGCGGCGCCCGGGATGTAGTCGACCGTGACGGTCTCCGTCGCCTGGTTCGCGGCCGCGCGGATCACCCCCGGCACCCGGCCCAGCGCCTGCTCGAGCGGCGCGACGCTCGGCGCGTAATGCAGCTGCTCGACCCCGAACGTGACGCTCGCCCGGCCGCAGTCGTAGCCCGCGGCGCGGACGGTCTTGATCAGCTCGGCGACGTGCGTCTGCGCGTCGTCGTAGTCCACGGCCGCCTTGCCGGTGGCGTAGTTCACGGTCGCGGCCACGACGCCCGAGGCGCTCCCCAGCGCCTCCTGCACCGTCGCGGCGCAGGAGGCGCAGCTCATGCCTTCGATCGGGAGGACGATACGCGCCTTACTCATGGAACTTGTGCGGCGAGGCGGACGGCCGCCGGTCGGCGGTGGCGGGCTCCACCACGAGCAAGCCTTTCAGCATGTTCATCCCGCAGCGAAACCGGAACTCGCCTGCCTCCTCCGGCGTGAACTCGACCGTGGTCGTCTGGAACGCGGGGAGCGCCACGTCGAGGCCGAAATCCTCAAGCACGAGCCGCTCCGAGCAGTCGGCGGTCTCGTCCCGGTAGAACTGCAGGCGCACGGGCTTGCCCGCTTGCACCACGATGGTGTCGGGGGTGTAGCCGCCCTTCACCGTCACATGCACCTCCTGGACGCCCTCCGCCAGCGACGCGGCCACCGCGGGCCCCCCCCCTCCCCCGCGCGTGAACAGGAAGTACCACAGCACCCAGGCGATGGCGCCGAGGCCAGCGGCCGT
>QHTX01000167.1:8092-19222 GCA_003220975.1 Gemmatimonadota bacterium
GCGGCGCTCACGCCTTCTCGTAGTACTCGATGCCGAGGTGGGTGATCTGCTCCTCGCCCTTGAGCCAGCGCAGCGTGTTCTTGAGCTTGGTCTGCTGGATGAAGAGGTCGTGCTCGGGGTACAGGCCGGGGGCCGTCTGCGGGCTCTTGAAGTAGAAGGAGAGCCACTCCTGGATCCCGGAGAGCCGGGCCCGCTGCGCCAGGTCGAAGTACAACGCGAGGTCGAGCACGATGGGCGCCGCCAGGATGGAGTCGCGGCACAGGAAGTCGACCTTGATCTGCATCGGATAGCCGAGCCATCCGAAGATGTCGATGTTGTCCCACCCTTCCTTGTTGTCCCCGCGGGGCGGGTAGTAGTTGATCCGCACCTTGTGGAACACGTTGCCGTAGAGCTCGGGGTACTGGTCCGGCTGCAGGATGTATTCGAGCACGCCGAGCTTCGACTCTTCCTTCGTCTTGAACGACTCGGGGTCGTCGAGCACCTCGCCGTCGCGGTTGCCGAGGATGTTCGTCGAGTACCAGCCGGCGAGGCCGAGCATCCGCGCCTTGAAGGCGGGCGCGAGCACGGTCTTCATCATCGTCTGCCCGGTCTTGAAGTCCTTGCCCCCGATGGGGAGCCGGCGCTCTTCAGCCAGGCGCTCCAGGGCGGGGATGTCGACGGTGAGGTTCGGCGCGCCGTTCGCGAACGGGACGTTCTCCATCAGGGCCGCGTAGGCATAGAGCATGGACGGCGCGATCGCCGGATCGTTGCACTCCATCGCGCGCTCGAACGCCGCGAGACTCTGGTGCGCGGGGCCCGGGGTGAGGAACACCTCGGTCGAGGCGGCCCAGATCATCACGAGCCGGTCCGCGCCCGAGCGCTGCTTGAAGTCGCGGATGTCCTGCCGCAGCTCCTCGGCGAGCTCCCGCTTGGTCGGGGCGTTCTTGACGTGTGTGCCGTTCAGCCGCTTCACATAGTTGCGATCGAAAGCGGCCGGCAACGGCGTGATGCCCTTGAGGAAGTCGGCGATCGGCTCGAGATGGTGCGGCTCGAGCACGCCGGCTTTGCGGGCGGCGGTGTAGGCGTCATCGGGGATCGGGTCCCAGGCCGTGAAGGCCAGGTCCTTCAGGTCCGCGAGCGGGAGGAATTCCTTGATCTTCGGCGCGCGGTGATCGGTGCGCTTGCCGAGGCGGATCGTCCCCATTTGGGTGAGCGAACCGATCGGCAGGGCGGTGCCGCGTCGCACGTTTTCGACCCCCGCGATGAACGTGGTGGACACCGCCCCCAACCCCACCAGCATCACGCCGAGCGTCCCCTTGGCGGGCGCGATGTCCCGGCCGGCCCCCCCCTGCTGTGGCACGATCACGGTCCTTTCCGCGATTGCAGCGCCGGGGCGTGACCGGGCAGCGTGTCCCGCCGGAGGGGGGGGACACGCCGCGCGGCCGGCTCGCCGGCGGCGCGAGCGACATAGATCACGCGCTGCACCACCGTGACCGAGGTGGCGAGCGCCAGAATGACGACGATCCAAAAGAACAACACCCCGTGGTTCCCGGCGCCGAAGAACATCGTCGGCGCGCCCAGCAGGAGCACCCGCTCGGCGCGCTGCGCGATGCCCACCTTCGCCGTGAGCCCGAGGCCCTCGGCGCGCGCCCGCGTGTACGAGACCAGCAGCGACGCCGCGAGCGCCACGAAGCACGCCAGCACGGCCGGCGTCAGCCGGTTGGCGGCGACGCCGCCGCGCAGGAAGTAGGTGGCGATCCCGCCGAACAGCACCGACTCGCCCACCCGGTCGAGGGTCGAGTCGTAGAAGGCGCCGAACGTCGTGACCATACTGCCCTGGCGCGCGACGCGACCGTCGACCATGTCGAACACGCCCGAGAACAGCAGCAGAAACCCGCCCCAGCGGACCGCGCCGAGCGCGAACGCGGTGGCGGAGGCCACGACGACGAGCGTCCCCAGTGTGGTGATGACGTTCGGCCGGACGTGGACCCGGATCAGCATTTGAGCCAGGGGATCGAGCGTCCTGCCAAAAGCGTCCCGCACCCTCTGGGGGATCAAATTCATAGCCGGGGGAAAGTAGCCGGACGGGGCCGGAGTCTCAATAGAGCAAGTACTTCCCCCGCTCCCGCCGAAACCGCGCGAGCGCCGGCTGCCACGCGCGGGCGATCGCCCCCACGGACCGCCCCGCGAGAATCGCCCGACGCAGCGCCGGCCCCGCCGCGAGCTGGTCGAAGCGTGCCACGTTGAAGCGCAGCGAATCACGCTGGGCCGCACGGATCGCGACGAGTAGCGCCACCGCCGTCGCCGCCGGATCGTAGCGTTGCCGGTCGGTGACGCGTAGCCGCAAGCCCGGCAACGCCACGCCGTCGTACTTGCCGTCGGTGGGCGCGCGCGGCGTGAAGGTCACGGAGTCGAGGGCGACACCAGGAGTCGGCCCGAGTCGCGCGAGCACTTTGGCCGGGTCGAGCCACGGCGCCCCAATCGCCTGAAACGCGAAGTCCGTGCCGCGCCCCACCGACAGGTTCGTCGCCTCGAACAAACAGGTGCCGGGGTAGTGGATCGCGCTCTCCAAGTCCGGCATGTTGGGCGAGGGCTTCACCCACGGCAGGCCCGTTTCATCGTAGTACTGCGAGCGCCGCCAGCCTGCAGCGGGCACGACGGTCAGGCGGGCGTGGATGGCGTAGACGGCGTTGGCCATCCGCACCATCTCGCCGAGGGTCGTGCCGTGGCGCATCGGCATGGGCAGGAAGTCCGCGACTCCCGCCAGCGGACCGCGCGTCGCCGGAGCGCTCCCCTGTACCACCGTGCCCCCAAGCGGATCGGGTCGATCGAGCACGACGACCGGCTTGCCACGGCGCGTCGCCTCCCGCATGAGCAACACGGCCACCGTGGGGTAGCTGTAGTACCGGGCACCGATGTCCTGAAGATCGACGAGCACGACGTCCGTCGAGTCGAGCGCGGCGACGTCCGAGAGGGGCGTTCCGCCATAGAGGCTATAAATTGGTAGGCCCGTCGCCGAATCGACGCCATCGGGGAGGCCGGGGCGGTCCTCGACGCCGCGGAAGCCATGCTCGGGACTGAACAGCAGCCGCAGCTCGACCCCGGCCGTCGAGCGCAACAGGTCGACGTCGCGCCGGCCTTGCCGGTCCACCCCCGTCTGGTTGGTGAGCAGCGCGACGCGCTTCCCAGCCACCAGGTGGATCGAGTCGGCGAGCAGCACCTCGATCCCCGGCCGAACCTGCGCGGCCAGCGGTCCGACGCCGGCCAGCAACCCCAACAGCGAGAGATGATGCGGACGCATTGGCTCCTGGTCTTGGCGGTCGTTCTGGGATGTGCCGGCGGTCCGGCGGTCGGGCGGTCAGCCCCACCCGTCCCTCCCCCGTCCCCCGTCCCTCCGTCCGTCGACTCCCTGCTTGCGAGCCTCACCGTCCGGCAGAAAGTCGCCCAGCTCGTGATGCCGCGGCTCTCCGGGAGCTACACCGCGTTCGACGATTCGCTCTTCCAGGTTGCGGCGCGCTGGGTGGACTCGCTCGAGATCGGCGGCGTGATCGTGTTCACCGGCTCACCCTTCGACATCGCCACGAAGCTCAACGCGCTGCAACGACGCTCCCGGGTGCCCCTGCTCGTCTCGGCGGACCTCGAGTGGGGCGCCGGCATGCGCGTGGTGGGCGGCACCTCGTTCCCCCACATCATGGCCGTCGGCGCCACCGGCGACCCGCACGACGCCTACACCATCGCGGCGGCCGCGGCGAGCGAGGGGCGCGCCGTGGGGATCCACATCAATTTCGCTCCCGACGCCGACGTCAACAACAACCCGGCCAACCCGATCATCAACACCCGCTCGTTCGGCGAGGATCCGCGCGCGGTGTCACGCCTCGCCCGGGAGTATGTGCGGGGGCTGCACGAGTACGGGATGCTCGCCACGATCAAGCACTTTCCGGGACACGGCGACACGCAGACCGACTCGCACATCGGCCTGCCGGTGATCGGCGCCGGCTACCCCCGGCTCGACTCGCTCGAGCTGGTCCCGTTCCGCGCCGGAATCGCGGCCGGGGCGGACGTGGTGATGAGCGCGCACATCGCGTTTCCGGCATTGACGGGGTCCAACGATCCCGGGACGATGTCGGCCGCCGTGCTCACGGGCCTGCTGCGCGACTCGCTCCACTTCAGGNNACTTCAGGGGCCTGGTCGTGACCGATGCGCTCGACATGGGCGCGATCGTGACGGCGTACGGCGCGGGCGAGGCTGCCGTGCGGGCCTTCCTCGCGGGATCGGATCTGTTGCTCATCCCCGCCGATCCCGACTCGGCGCTGAACGCGATGGCCGCCGCCGTCGAGAGCGGGCGGATCGCGCGGGCGCGGCTCGACCAGTCGGTGCGCCGGTTGCTCGACATCAAGCAGCGCCTCGGCCTGTTCGGGCGCCGCACCGTGCCGCTCGACTCGATCATGCTCGTGGTCGGCGGCAAGCGGTGGCAGGACGCCGCCAACGATCTCGCCGTCCGCGCCCTCACGCTGGTGCGCGACGCGGGCGGGCGGCTGCACGCGTTGCGCGCGAGACGCTCCCGCATCGCCCTGATCGCGTACGCGGACGAGCTGAGCGGCGGCGCCGGCCAGTATCTCACCGACCTGTTGCACCGGGGCGGCGACACCGTGGAGTACTTCCGGCTCTGGCCCATGTCGGGACCGCTCTCCTACGATTCGGCGCGCGCGGTGATCGCGCGGTCGCCCGCCACGGTGTTCGTCGCGAATGTGCGGCCGCTGTCCGGGCGCGGCACCATCGCACTTCCCGACTCCCTGGCCCAGCTCATCACCGCGACCGACGCGGCCCGCCCGACGGTGCTGGTGTCGCTCGGCAGCCCCTATCTCCTCAACCAGACCCCGGCGGTGAAGTCGTATCTCATCGCGTGGAGCGGCGTGCGGGCGAGCGAGCGCGCCGTCGCGCTCGCGCTGCTCGGCCGCGTGCCCATCACCGGCCACCTCCCGACCCGCATCCCACCCGACTATGGCGTCGGCTGGGGCGTCAAGGTGACGGATACCCGGCCGTGAGCCGGCAGCTCTGGCGGGGGAGCGCGCTCGCCGCCGTGGCGGCGGCGTGCCACGCGACGGCACCTGCCCCGCCGGTCCCGGCGAGGAGCGCCGGCATTCCGGCGGCGGCGCCCGCGAGCCTTGGCTTCGACAGCACGCGACTCGCGGCCGTCGTCGCGTACCTGCGCGCGCAAGTGGACAGCGGGGCGTTTCCGGGCGCGGTCGTGGCCGTCGGGCGGCACGGGCGCCTCGCGCTGGTCGCCCCGGTCGGGCACTACGGCGTGGACGACCCGCGGCCGGTCGAGGCGGGAACGGTGTACGATCTCGCCTCGCTCACGAAGGTCATCGCCCTGACGACGGCCTGCATGCTGCTCGTGGACGAGGGGCGGCTCGCCCTCGACGCCCCGGCCCAACGCTACGTGCCCGAGCTGCGGGGGTCCGAGAAGGACCGCGTCACGATTCGGCAGCTGCTCACTCATTCCGCGGGCCTAGCCGCGGATCTCCCGCTGTACGATTCGACGGCGACGCGCGGCGCCGCCCTGGCGCTCGTCGACACGGCGCCGCTCCTCGACCCGCCGGGAACGCAATACCGCTACTCGGACTTGAGCGCGATCGTGCTGATGCAGGCGGTCGAGCGCATCACGGGCGAGCCTTTCGACCGCTTCCTCGACGAGCGCGTGTTCGGACCGCTCGGGATGCGGGCGACGCGGTTCCGGCCGCCCGCGGCGTGGCGCGACCGGATTGCCCCGACCGAGCTCGACACGGTGTTCCGGCACCGCATGCTGCGCGGCGAAGTGCACGACGAGAGCGCGGCCCGACTGGGCGGCGTGTCGGGGAACGCCGGGCTGTTCTCGAACGCGCTCGACCTCGCGCGCTTCGCGGCACTGCTCCTGAACGAGGGCTCCTGGGACTCGCTCCAGCTCATCCGCTCGGAGACGGTGGCCGAGTTCACGCGGCGGCAGGCTGGCGTGCCGGAATCGACGCGCGCGCTCGGCTGGGATACACCGTCGGATTCGGGGTATTCGAGCGCGGGCGCGAAACTGTCGCGGCGCTCGTTCGGCCACACCGGCTTCACGGGGACGTCGCTATGGATGGACCCGGACCGAGACCTGTTCATCATCCTGCTCACGAACCGGGTCCATCCCACACGCGCCAACACGGCGATCCTGCGCGTGCGGCCCCGCGTGGCCGACCTGGTGGTGGACGCGCTCACACGACCGGAGCTGTGAGGCGACTCACTCTACGACGCTGCCCCAGCCGCGCCGCGACAGATCGCGATAAATAACCGCTCCGGCGATCGCGCCGACCCCGAGCAGCACCACGCCGGGAAGCGTCTCGTGCAGCAGCAGCTTCCCCACCCCGAACAACGCGCCATAGATCAGCACGCACCCCGCGGCCCAGTCGAGCAGGTTCGCGAGCCCGTCCGCGGAGGCCCGGACGTCGGGCGCGAGCGCTGCCACCGGGCCCCACCCCGCGCGGGACGGCCGCGTGCGACGGTAGAACGCCACCAACGTGCCCTCGGGCTCGGGGCGCGTGAGGAACGTGACCGCGAGCCACGCGCCGGTGGTGATGGCAACGGTGATGAGCATGATCCAGGCGAAGTCGACCGGCCGGTCGCTGTCGAAGCCTCCGGCGGTCTGCAACAGCACCGACACGGCGAACGCCGCGATCATGGCGGACACCTCGCTCCACGCGTTGATGCGCCACCAATACCAGCGCAGCAGCAGCACGGTGCCGGTGCCCGCCCCTGTGACGATCAAGAGCTTCCAGGCGCCGGCGATCGAGCCCATGTAGAACGTCGCGACGGCGGAGACCACGGTGAGGAGCACGGTCGCGACCTGCGACGCCCGGACGTAGTGCCGCTCCGTCGCGTCGCGCCGCAGGAAGCGGCGGTAGCAGTCGTTCACGAGATAGCTCGCACCCCAGTTCAGCTGCGTGGCGATGGTGGACATGTACGCCGCCGCGAAGGCGGCCACCATCAGGCCGCGCAGCGACGAGGGGAGGTAGTCGATCATCACCCGGACGTAGCCGGTCTCGGGGTCGGCGAGGCCGGGAAACAGGATCAGCGACGCCAGCGCGACGAGGATCCAGGGCCACGGGCGCACCGCATAGTGCGCGATGTTGAACCACAGCGTCGCCAGGACCGAGTGCTTCTCGTCCTTCGCGCTGAACATGCGCTGCGCGATGTAGCCGCCGCCGCCCGGCTCGGCACCGGGGTACCAGGTGGCCCACCAGTTCACGCCGATGTAGACGAAGAACGTGATCAAGGGCATCCACGCCGATCCGACGTCGGGCACGAAGCTCAGGACCGATCCGTGGCCCGGCAGCAGCGCCAGCTTCTCCTTCATCGCGTCGATCCCGCCGACCGCGTGCACCGCCACGACGGCGAGGACGATCACCATCCCCATCTTGATCACGAACTGGAACAGGTCGGTCACCAGGACGCCCCACAGACCCGAGAGCGTCGAAATGGCGGACGTCAGCGCGATCAGACCGAGCACCAGCGCCAGCGCCTCGAGCTTGCCGACGCCGAACAGCAATTGCAGGATCTTGACCATCGCGAGGTTGACCCAGCCCAGGATGATGCAGTTGATCAGCACGCCCAGGTACAACGCCCGGAAGCCGCGCAGGAAGGCGGCCGGCCGCCCGGCGTAGCGGATCTCGGAGAACTCGATGTCGGTCATGACGCCGGCGCGGCGCCACAGGCGGGCGTAGAAGAACACCGTCAGCATGCCGCTCGCCAGGAGATTCCACCACAGCCAGTTCCCCGCCACGCCGTTCCGCGCCACGAGGCCGGTGACCGCCAGCGGCGTGTCGGCCGCGAACGTCGTCGCCACCATCGACGTGCCGGCGAGCCACCACGGCACGTTGCGCCCCGAGAGGAAGAACTCCGCCGTGTCGCGGCCGGCGCGGCGCTTGTAATACAGGCCCACGGCCACGTTGAACAGGAAGTAGAGCGCGACGATCGACCAGTCGGCGGGCGTAAGTCGCATGAGCGCGCGGTCCTAGGTGGCGAGAGAGTTGACAGGCTCGACGGGCCTTTCTAAGTTCGCATGTGACTGGAGGATCGCAATGGCCACGACGCAGCACACGACACCCGTCACCCTCACGCTGACCGAGCAGGCGGCGGTGGAGGTGCGCAAGTTCATGGCGGAAGAGAAGGTCTCACCCGAGACGGCGGGGCTCCGCATCGCGGTGCTCCCCGGCGGGTGCTCGGGGTTCCGCTATAGCCTCAATATCGAAGACAAGCCGGGCGAGGACGACGTCGTCATCGAGAGCGCAGGTGTGCGCTGCTTCGTGGACGGCTTCAGCGCTCAGTATCTGAACGGCGTCACGCTGAACTACAAGAGCAACTTCCAGGAGTCGGGGTTCGCTTTCGAGAACCCGAACGCCACAGGCGGCTGCGGCTGCGGATCGTCGTTCACGGTCTGAGGCCGTTGGCCCCCTTACAATCGGCATTCCAAGCCCGCGCACGTCGCGGGCTTTTTGCTGTCCGCCCGTGCGCCCCCTCGACGTAGCCGTCATCGCGGCGTACTGCGTCGCCGTCGTCGTCTTCGGGCTGGTGCTCGCAGGCCGCCAGCGCGACGCGAGCGACTACTTCCTCGGGCATCGCGGGCTGCCGTGGTGGGCCCTGATGCTGTCGATCGTGGCCACCGAAACGTCGGCCCTGACGGTGATCTCCATTCCGGGCATCGCCGCCCGGGGGGACCTCACGTTCCTCCAGCTCACCTTCGGGTACCTCGTGGGCCGGATCGGCGTCGCCGCCATGCTCCTCCCGGGCTACTTCGAGGGCACGCAGGAGACGGCGTACCAGCGACTGGAGCGCCGCTTCGGGACCGCGGCGCGCCGCACCGCGTCGGGCGTATTCCTGCTCACACGGGCGCTCGCCGACTGCGTGCGCATCTTCGCCACCGCGATCCCGCTCGCGATCATCACGCATTGGAGTTTCGCCGCCGGCATCCTCGCGATCGGCGTCGTGACCCTGATCTACACGTGGGTCGGCGGGCTGCGGGCCGTGGTGTGGGTGGACGTGATCCAGCTGGGCGTGTATCTCCTGGGCGGGATCGCGACGCTCATCGTGGCAACCCAGCTCGCGGGCGGCGCCGGCGCGTTCGCGCGGGCCTGGCACGAGGGCAAGCTCGTCACCCTCGACTTCCGGCCGTCGCTCACGGCGCTGTACACGTTCTGGGGCGGCGTGGTGGGCGGGGGTCTCCTCTCGGCCGCGTCGCACGGGACCGACCACTTGATCGTCCAGCGACTGCTCGCGGCCCGCGGCCTCAAGGACGCGCAACGTGCGCTCGTCGGCTCGGGGGTGTTCATCATCCTGCAGTTCGCGCTGTTCCTGCTCGTGGGCACGAGCCTCTGGCTCGCCGGCGCGGACGACGGCCGGATGCGGGGCG
The DNA here is from genome assembly GCA_003220975.1 of Gemmatimonadota bacterium. Lineage (GTDB taxonomy): Bacteria > Gemmatimonadota > Gemmatimonadetes > Gemmatimonadales > GWC2-71-9 > AG41. Next base: position 17,496 of record QHTX01000167.1, read on the forward strand.
ACGCGATCTACCCCTCGTTCGTGATCACCCAGCTCCCCGCGGGCCTCGCCGGGCTCGTCGTCGCCAGCATTCTCGCCGCCGCGATGAGCAGTCACGCCTCCGCCGTCAACTCGCTCGCCTCCGCCGCCACTCTGGATTTCTATGCCCCGCTCGCGGGCCGGCACGAGCCCGGGCATCTGCTCCGGGTGGGCCGCTGGCTCACGCTGTTCTGGACGGCGGTGCTCGTGACCGGCGCGATGGCGTTCCGCGATCAGAACACGCCCGTCGTGCAACTGGCCCTGAGCATCGTCTCGATCACGTATGGCGGCCTGCTCGGCACCTACCTGCTCGGCGGGCTGTGGCCGCGGGCGCGGCAGCGCGACGTGATCGCCGCGATCCTCGTGAGCGTGGCCGTCATGACCCCCATCGTGCTGGGCGTGCCGTGGCGCGCCCTTCCCGGGCTTGCGTGGTGGTGGTACGTCGCGCTCGGGACGGGGGTGACGGTGGTCGTGGGGATGGGAGCGTCGCTGGTGACGAACGGCGACGGAAGGACGGAAGGACGGAATGGGGATGAGCACTGACCCACCCACCCCCGTTCCGTCCTTCCGTCCTTCCGTCGCCTTGCTGGGGGCGGATGCCGGGGGCTCCCACTCGACCGTCGTCATCGGCCTCGCGGACGGACGCCTGCTCGGTCGCGCGGAGGGCCCCGGGGCCTCGATGAAGCCGGGCAATGCGACGGCATCCGCGGCGGTCCTCGCGGAAACCGCGCGGCGCGCGGCGGCGCAGGCCGCGCTCGCGCTCCCGGTGGACCGGGCCGTGGTCGGTGCGGCGGGGGCGGGCCGGGCGCAAGAGCAGGCAGAGCTCGAGTCGGCGCTGCGTGACGTCGGGCTCGCGCGGCGCGTCCGCGTCCTCGCGGACGCCGAGGTGGCGCTGAGCGCGGCGTTCGGCCGCGGCCCCGGGGTCCTCGTGAACGCCGGTACGGGTTCGATCGCCTATGCACGCGACCCGCACGGCGGCCTGCATCGCGCCGGGGGGTACGGCTGGCAGCTGGGCGACGAGGGCGGCGGCTACTGGCTCGGCCGCCGGGCGCTCGAGGCGGCGGCCTGGGCGCAGGACGGACGGGGCGAGGGCTCCACCCTGCTCGCGCGCCTGCTCGCGGCGCTCGGCCTGCAGCACTTCGACGATCTGGTCCGCTGGACCGCCACGGCCACGCCGGCGCAAGTGGCCGCCCTCGCACCCCACGTGCTCAACGCGGCGCGCGAAGGAGAGGCGGTGGCGCAACGCGCCCTGGACGACGCGGCGCGGGAGCTGGTGGCGCTCGTGGCGGCGCTCGAGCAGCACTTCCCCGGCTCGACGCCCGTGCCCGTCGCGATCGCCGGTGGCCTGCTCTTGGTGCAGTCCCCGCTCACCGCAGCCTTTCGCCAGCGGCTCGCTGTCTACGTGAAGCGGGCGCGGCTCGTGCCGAACCGGATCGATCCGGCCGTCGGCGCGCTGAAGCTGGCGACGGAGCTGGAATAAGGCTACGCCGCCGGGGCGAGCCTCACTTCAGGGCTGACGGTTCTCGGATCCCAATCCGTTTCCGTGCGTGCCACATAGACCGCTGCCGTCAAGTCCCCGCACACGTTGATCGTCGTGCGGCACATGTCGAGGATCCGCGCCACGCCCAGGGTGATGGCGATCCCCTCGGCCGGCACCCCCACCGTCGCGAGCACGACCATCAGGAGCGGGAGCGAGCCGCCGGCGACGCC
>QHTX01000167.1:19349-33914 GCA_003220975.1 Gemmatimonadota bacterium
AGCCAAGGGGCAGGACGAAACCAGCGATCTTCGGCGGGATCTTCAGCTCCTCCTCGGCCACGGCGATGTTGGTGGGGAGGGTCGCGTTGCTCGAGCTCGTCGAGAAAGCGGTGACGATGCTCGCGCGGATCCGGCTCCAGAACACACGTGGCGACAGACCGCCGAGCAAGCGTACCAACAGGGAGAGGCTCACGGTCCCGTGCAGCAGCAGCCCGAACAACACGACCAAGACGTATTTGGAGAGGCTCTTCAGAATCCCCCAGCCGAATATCGAGGTGGTGAAGAAGATCAGGCCGAACACGCCATACGGGGCGAGCTTCATGGCAAGATCGATGATCTTCACGACGGCATCGCCCACCGCCTCGAGCACGCGGACGAGCGGCCGCGCGCGTTCCTCCGGGATGAGCGTCAGCGCGGCGCCGAACACGAGCGAGAAGAAGATCACCCCGAGCAGGTCCATGCCGGCGGCCGCCTGAATCGGGTTGCGCGGCACCATGTTCACGAAGGTGTCTACGCCGAAATGGGTCGTACCGGCCGCCTGCAGGCCCTGCGCCTGGGCACGGTAGGTCGTCATCAGCTGCTCGCGCACTTCGGGCGGGAGCCCGGCCCCCGGCTGGAAGACGTTGACGAGCGCGAGCCCGATGCCGGCAGACAGCGCGGTCGAGATCAGGAAGTACGCCAGCGTCCGGCTTCCGACCCGCCCCACTTTGCGAATGTCACCGATCCCCGCTACGCCGAGCGTAATCGACGTGAACACCAGCGGGATCACCGTCATGAGGAGCATCCGCAGGAACACCTGGCCCACCGGGCCGGCCACGTTGTCGCTGATCCAGCGCACGACGGGAGCAGCCGCGGCCGGGTCGACGTGCATCCAACGCATCCACCATGCGCCACCGGCGAGCGCGTTGGCCAACACGCCGCACGCCGCGCCTGCGACCAGCCCAACGACGATTTTGGTGTGGAGCTTCACTGCGGGTCGAGGCCGAGCCGCCGCACGCGACTGTGGCGCACGCTGTACAGGAAATAGATCAGCCCGCCGACCGCCAGCCACGCGACGAATCGCAGCTTCGTCAGCAGGGGCAGGCTCAGGATCAGGTAGACGCAGAATCCGATCGACACGATGGGCAGGAAGGGGACCCAGGGAGTGCGGAACGGCCGCGGCCGGTCGGGGTCCTTCCGCCGCAGGACGATGATGCCGAGCGCGACGAGCATGAAGGCGAACAGCGTCCCGATGTTGGTCAGTTCGAGCACGACCCCGATCGGAGCGAGGGCCGCGAACAGCGCGACGAACACGCCCGTGATGATCGTCGTGATATGGGGCGTTCGGTACTTCGGATGGAGCTGGGCGGCCCACGGCGGCAACAGCCCGTCACGCGCCATGGACATAAAGATGCGCGCCTGGCCAAGCTGGAACACCAGCAGCACCGACGTCATCGCGGCCACGGCGCCGAGCGCCAGGACACCCGCGGCCCAGTCGGCGTGGATGTACTTGAGCGCCACCGCGAGCGGGTCCGGCACGTTCAGCTGGTCCCACGGGATGATGCCCGTGAGGACCAGGGCAATCGCGATGTAGAGCACGGTGCACACGATGAGCGACGTGATGATGCCGAAGGGGATGTCCTTCTGCGGGTGCTTCGCCTCCTCGGAGGCCGTGCTGACGGCGTCGAAGCCGATGTAGGAGAAGAAAATGATCGCAGCGCCGACGCTGATCCCCTTGAACCCGTTGGGTGCGAAGCTGGGCGTGGTCCACTGCTCAGGGCGCACGTACTTAAGCCCCACGATCAGAAACAGCCCGATGATCCCCACCTTGATCGCCACCATCACCGTGTTCACCCGGGCCGATTCCTTCGTCCCGATGACGAGCAGCCACGTGATGACGGCGACGATGGCCAGCGCGGGGAGGTTGAAGATCACGGGGATCGGGCCGAGGTGGGGCGCCGCGGCGACGAAGGCGGGGTCGCGCACGGCGCTCCACAGGTCCGTGACCAGCCAACGCGGTAGCTCGACCCCCAAGCCGCGCAGCAACGAGTCGAAGTATCCCGCCCACCCGATCGCCACGGCGATGTTGCCGACCGCGTATTCCAGGATCAGGTCCCAGCCGATGATCCACGCGACCAGCTCCCCCAGCGTCGCGTACGCGTACGTGTAGGCGCTCCCCGAGATGGGGATCATCGCGGCGAACTCGGAATACGTGATTGCGGCGAAGGCGCTGGTGGCGCCGGCGAGAATGATCGACACGACGATCGCCGACCCCGCGCCCACATGTCCCGCGTCGCCGCTGATCGCCGTCCCGATCGCGGCGAAGATCCCGGCACCGATGATGGCGCCGATGCCGAGCGCGGTGAGCTGCAGCGGTCCGAGCGAGCGATGCAGGCCGCCCCCGGCCTCACCGTCGGCGATGCACTGGTCGACGGTCTTGCGGCGGAACAGCTGCGTGGCGCTAGACAAACAGCGGCGCCAGCACCAGCGTGACCGTGCTCAGCAGCTTGATGAGCACGTGGAGCGATGGGCCGGCGGTGTCCTTGAACGGATCGCCGACCGTGTCACCCACGACCGCCGCCTTGTGGGCGGGGCCGCCCTTCCCGCCGTACTCACCCGCCTCGATGTATTTCTTGGCATTGTCCCACGCCCCGCCGCCGTTGTTCAGCATCGTGGCGACCAGGATGCCGCCGATCGTGCCCACCATTAAGAACGCGGCCACCGTCTCGGCGCCGACGTGAAACCCCTTGAACACGAGGCCGATGGCGATCGGCATCCCGACCGCGAGCAGGCCCGGCGCCACCATCTCCTTGAGCGCCCCGATCGTGACGATGTCCACGGCGCGGCCGTAGTCGGGCTTGGACGTCCCCTTGAGGATGCCGGGGTCGGCCTGGAACTGGCGACGCACCTCCTTGATCACGTTCACCGCGGCCTTGGTGACGGCGCCGATCGCCAGGGCGGAAAACCAGAACACCAGCATCGCGCCGAGCAGACCGCCCACGAACACCTCGGGCTTCGAGATGTCCACCGCGGCGAGCGGTGAGCCGAGCGCGGCGACCTCGTCCAGATACGCCGAGAACAGCAGGAACGCGGCGAGCGCAGCCGACCCGATCGCGTACCCCTTGGTGAGGGCCTTGGTCGTGTTGCCCACGGCGTCGAGCCGGTCCGTGCGCCGGCGGATGGCCTCGGGCTGATGCGACATCTCGATGATGCCGCCGGCATTGTCGGTGATGGGCCCGAAGGTGTCCATCGCGAGGATGTAGGCGGCGGTGCCGAGCATGCCCATCGTGGCCACCGCCGTGCCGAACAACCCCGAGTGCTCGAGCCCGCTCGACGCACCCAGTTTGTACGACGCGATGATCGCGACGCCGATCGTGAACGTGGGCAGCGCGGTACACTCGAGCGCGACGGCGAAGCCCGCGATGATGTTCGTCGCCGGACCCGTCACGGACGCCGCGGCGATCGACTTTACGGGACGGTAGCGGTATTCGGTGTAGTACTGGGTGATGTAGACGAAGGCGACGGACGTGAGCACGCCGATCACGCCGCACAAGAAGAAGTGCCACCACGCGTCGGGTGCGATCGCCGGGTTCAGAAGCCACCGCGTGGCCACGAGGAATCCGACCCCCGCGAGGAACGCCGTCCCCCAGTAGCCGCGGTTCAACGCGTGCATCGGATCCTCATCCTCGCGCGACCGCACCACCATGATGCCGATGATCGAGGCCACGAGGCCGAACGCGCGTGCGACGAGCGGGAACAACATCACCCCGAGCGCCGCGACGCCGCCGAACGCCGTGGGGTTCCGGGCCGCGAGCCCGGCACCGAGGATCATGGCGCCGATGTTCTCGGCGGCCGTCGACTCGAACAGATCCGCGCCGCGCCCGGCGCAATCCCCCACGTTGTCCCCCACCAGGTCCGCGATCACCGCCGGGTTGCGGGGATCGTCCTCCGGGATCCCCGCCTCGACCTTGCCCACCAGGTCGGCGCCGACGTCGGCGGCCTTGGTGTAGATGCCGCCGCCGAGCTGGGCGAACAGCGCCACGAACGACGCGCCGAACCCGTAGCCCACGATGAGCAGCGGGATGCGCTCGGGCGGAACCACGTTCGCGGCGTGCACGATCGTGTACTGCCCGCCCACGGCGAGCAAGCTCATCGCCACCACGAAGAGGCCGCTCACCGCCCCCCCCCGCAGCGCGATCTGCAGCGCCCGGTTGAGACTGGAGCGCGCCGCACTCGCCGTGCGGATGTTCGCCCGCACGGCGACGAACATGCCGATGAGCCCGGCGATCCCCGAGCAGACCGCGCCCAGCACGAACGAGAGCGTGGTCCACAGCGCCATCGTCGTGGCGCTCGGCTCGCCGGGATGCGGCGTGCGGAAGAACGCGTACAGCACGAAGATCAGCACGGCGAGGACGACGCTGAGCGAAAAGATCGTCCGGTACTGGCGCCGCAGGAACGCATCTGCGGGGTGCCGTTGTCCTGCCCGAGCACCCAGCGTGCGAGACCCACGGCGACGGCCAGGGCGAGAACACTCAGCCCCAGGACGAGGGGGATCAGCATAGTCGGTTGTCGGCTCCTTGGAGCCCGCGCGAGGGCGGGCGGGTAACTGATCTAGTTACCGAGTGAGTAGCGGATGGAGAAGACGCTCGCGACCGGCTGCCCGTTCTTGCGCGCCGGGTAGAACCGGGTCTCCATCATCAGGTCCACGAACTGCTGTCGACAGCGCGCGTCCGGCGGAGCCGGCTCGACCTCCACCCGCGTCGGACTCCCGTCGGCAGCCACCCAAAACCGCACCTCTATCGGCCCGCGGGACGCGCACTTCGGAGGCCAGGGAAGCACCCGCCGGGGTTGGGCGGGAACAATGTAACCGCCTTCGCCTCCCGTTCCAGGCCCCACGTCGGCCCCGGCGCCGGTCCCGGCGCCAGGCCGTCCCGCCCCCGCTCCTCCGGCGGGCCCCCCGGCGACCACGACCGCCCCGGGGGCCAGCGTCACGCGCGGCAGCTCGATGCGCGGCAGGTCCACCGGGATGTCGTGCAACGCCCGCAGATCGGACGGCGACACCCGCGGCGCCTCCGGCACGGCGACGGCCGCTGGCGCGGCCGCCGGGGGCAGGGTGAAGAAGTTCACGGGGGGACGTCCGCCCGCCGCCGCCCCGCCGCCGCGCTCGCCCGGGGCCCCGCCCCCGGCGCGCTGGAGCAGCTCGCGGCCGCGCAGCACCAGGAGCGCGATCACGCCGGCGTGGACGAGCAACGAGAGCGCAGCGCCGCCGCCGAGCCGCCGGCGGGCGACCGGGAGCCGCAAGCCGGGGAGGAGAGTCGGTGTCGAGGTCGGAGGAGCCGCCATCCGGGGATACAATACACCGCAAACAAGGTCGGGGCGCAGCACGCTGCGCCCCGACACCGGCCACCCTCGCCCCTCACGGGGCGGGCTACTTCTTCGCCTGCTCGGCGGGCGTGAAGCCGATCACCTGGACACCCGCACCGTGGGCGATGTCCATGGCCTGCATCACGTCCAGGTACTTCCGGTTCGGCGCCGCCTTGATGAACAACAGCTTGGCGGGCCGCACGTCGTAGATCTGGTGGAACGCCTGCTCGAGCTGGTTCAGCGCGTACGGCTGGCCGTTGATCGCGTAGGAGCCGTCGCTCCGCAGCTCCAGCACGATCTGGGACGAGGGCTGCGACTTCTGCTTGGTCGCTTGCTCCGGCGGCACCTGGACGTCGAACGCCTTGCGCGACAGCGGCTGCGTGATCATGAAGATGATCAGCAGCACCAGCAGCACGTCGATCAGCGGCGTGACGTTGATGTCGGAGCTGAGCCCCTCACCCCCGCCCGTGGAGGTCATCGCCATCGGTCAGCTCGCCTCCTTCTTGCGCGTCAGCGACTGCTTCTGCTCGGTGATGGCGCCGACCACCCGGACGCCGGCCCGCCGGGCGATCTCGATGGCCTGCTGCACCCGCGCGAAGTCGAGGTTCTGATCGGCCTTCAGGAACAGGATCTTGTCCATCGTGCGGCTCGCGTACAGGGACGCCAACCGGTCGGGCAGCTCGGCTTCCGAGATCAGCTTCGGGCCCGCGCCCAGGTCGAGGAAGAACTTCCCGTCCTGGTCGATGCCGAGCCGGATCTCGTCCGGCCCCTCGGGCCGGTTCTCCGGGTTGGCTGAGCGCGGGATGGTGGCCTGGAAGCCCTTCGCGATGATGGGCGTCACGATCATGAAGATGATCAGGAGCACCAGCATCACGTCGATCAGCGGCGTGACGTTGATGTCCGCCTTGACGGCCGCTCGGGCGCTAGTGGCTGATAGGGCCACTGGTCGACTGCGCCTTCTGCGTCTGGAACTCCTTCGTGAAGATCGAGCGGCCGAACTCCGACCCAACGCTCTTGATCAGGTAGTCGATCAGCTCTTTCGAGGTGTAGGTCATCTCGACCGAGAGGAAGTCGATCTTGGTGGTGAAGTAGTTGTAGAGCCACACCGCCGGGATCGCGACGATCAGGCCGAACGCGGTCGTGATCAGCGCCTCGGCGATGCCGGCCGACACCGACGCCAGCGAGCCGCCGCCGCCCGAGGCCGCCATGCCGGTGAAGGCGTTCACGATCCCCATCACGGTACCGAGCAGGCCAACGAACGGCGCCGTCGAGCCCGTCGTGGCCAGGATGCCGAGGCCGCGCTTCAGCTCGGCCGCGACGATCAGGATCTCGCGCTCTACCGCCCGCTCCACCGAGTTGATGTCGGCCGCGGTGATCGTGGCCCGATCGCGCAGCAGCGGCTTCACCTCGGAGAGCGCCTCGCCCACGACGCGGGCCACGTGGCTCCGCTTCTGCCGCTCGGCCAGCTTGATGGCGCCGTCGAGCTGCTCCTCCTGCAGAAAGCGGGAGAACTCGGGCGCGAACTTCCGCGTCTCCCGCTCCGACTTGACGATCTGGTAGAGCTTCTGGAAGGCGCTGGTCCACGAAAAGATGGACATCACCGCCAGCACGACGACGATGAACTTCGCGAACGGGCCCATCGACACGAACAGGTCGTAAAGCGAGAGACTCATGTGGGCAGGCTCCTTTGGGCCGGCAGCGGGTGACGGGGCTCAGCGGCCCGGGGTAATCTTGTAATCGATCGGAATGTTGATCAGGACGCGCACCGCCCGGCCGTGCACGCGCGCGGGACGGAACAGTGTCTTGAGCACGTAGTTCCTGGAGGGCTGGTCGAACCCCGGGTTGGGGCTCTGCAGGATCTTGATGGTGTTGGGCTCGGCGCGACCCAGCGTATCGATCACCGCCTGCACGATCACGCGCCCCTGGATCTGCGCCTGCTTTAAGAGCTCGGGGTACACGGGGACCGGCCCCGACAGCACCGACGGCTTCTCCTCCACGATCGCTTCCATGTAGACGTCGTTCCCCGTCGGCACGATGCCGGTGCCGAGGCCACCCTCGACGCCCGTGCCCGAGTAATCCTTGGGATCGAAGTGCTCCTGCAGGTTCACCGGTGGGAGGTTGGTGGGCACCACATCGGGCGCCACCACCGTCTGAAAGCCCTTGAGCGGAATGTCGAGCTGGACCGGCTGGGTAGACAACGGTGGTGTCCACCTTCACGCTGTTGTCGGTCTGGCCGGCGTTGAGCGTGGCGTACACGGCGCCGGCGATGATCACGGTGTGAATCGTGAGCGACATGAAGCCGACGCCGAACAACCGCTTGCTGTTGCTCTTCCGCTTGGATTCGATCAGGGTGTCGAACACGGGCCGTCCTCCGGGGCGCGATCGGTGACGGCGTATGAAATACAGCGGATGCACCCTACACCGCTAGTGGAAGCCGCATTACAAAACGATGACAGCCGGGGCGAGGGCTCGATGCCCTCCGGCCGCGCCGCCGGCGCCGGCTCCCAAGTGAAGGCGATCGGCCGGGTTATGATTGTGGCGGCTGCGCCTCCCGCGGCAGCGTCACCGTGAACGTTGTGCCCCGTCCCGGGCGGCTCACGACCTCGATCTGGCCGCCGTGGGCTTCGGCGATCCACTTGCAGATGGCGAGCCCGAGGCCGGCGCCGGAGCGTTCGCCCGTGCGCGTGCGCGCCGAGTCCGCCCGCCAGAACCGGTCGAAGATGTGGGGCAGGTCGCCGGGCGCGATGCCGATCCCCGTATCGGCGACCGTGAGCGTCACGCGGCCGTCTGCATGGACCAGCTGCATCCGCACGCGGCCGCCGGCGGGCGTGTACTTCACGGCGTTGGTCAGCAGGTTGAGGATCAGCTGGCGAATGCGGCTCGCGTCCACCGGCACGATCACCGGGTCGGGCGGCGTCGCCACGTCCATCTTCACTCCCGCCTGCTCCGCGAGCAGCTCGCCCGTCTCCCGCGCCTCTTCGATGATGGTCCGCAGGTCCACGGGCGCGCGATGCAGCGGTGCCGTCCCCTCGTCGGCGCGGGCCAGGGTGAGCAGGGCGTCCACCAGCTCCGTCATCCGCTTGATCTCCTGCAGCGTCTCCTCCAGCGCGGCGAGCGTGTCCTGAGGCATGTTCGGGGTGGTGATGGCCCGCTCGACGCCCGCGCGCAGCACGGTAAGCGGCGTCTTCAGCTCGTGGCTCGCGTCGGCGGTGAAGCGCCGCAGCGCCGCGAAGTTCCGCTCCAGGCGGCTCATCATCTGGTTCAGCGTCTCCGCCAGCCGCCCCAGCTCGTCCTTCACCATCGGCTCGGCGAGCCGGCGGTGCAGGCTGCGGCCGTCCGAGATCTCGCGGACTTCCGTGATGATCCGGTCCACCGGCTCGAGGGCGCGCCGGGAGATCCAGGACCCGACGAGTAGGGCCGACACGAGCCCGAGCGGCAGGATCAGCGCAAAGGTGGAGAGCAGCTGCTCCGGCCCGAGCTCCGCGGAGCGCACGTTGGCACCCGCGAGGATCGCGCCGAACTGGGGCCCCGCCTCCACGACATAGTGGACGGCGTAGTGCATCCTCGGCCCGTCCGGCTCGAGCCGCACCGTGCCGGCCGCGCGTCCGGAGAACGGTGCCCGCGCGAGCCGCCCCAGCTGCTCGACCTGCTGGAACGTCAGCGCCCGCGCATCGGGGGACGCAAACAGCAGGCTGCCATCGCGCGCCGTAATGATGAGAAAGTCGGGTACGGCCTCGAGCAGCCCCGCGACGTCCGCGATCAGCACCGGCCGCCCCGACGTGTCGGCCCGCACGAGCGACCCGCGGGCCCGGTAGCTTTCGGCGAGAATCCCGGCGGTCAGCGTCGCTTCCGACTGGATGCGCTGGTCGAGATCCTGGTAGGACGCGCTCCGCCGGTCGAGGTACAGGAGCACCGCGAACGCGGCCAGGGTCAGCGCCAATGCCGCCGAGTACGAGGCGGTGAGCCGTCCGCGCAGGGTCTGCATCTCACGCCTTCACGATGTATCCCACACCACGCACCGTGTGAATCAGCTTCGGCTCGCCGGCGTGGTCGATCTTCTTTCGCAACCGCGTGATCACCACGTCCACGATGTTCGTGCCGGGGTCGAAATGGTAGTCCCAGGCGTATTCGGTGATGAGCGTCCGCGGCATGACGCGCCCCTGGTGCCGCATCAGGTACTCGAGCACCGCATACTCCTTGGGGGTCAGCTCGATGAGCTTGCCCCCCCGGCGCACTTCGCGACTGCCGCTATCGAGCGTCAGGTCCGCCACCTTGAGCACCGGTGGCGCGATCGCTTTGGGGCGCCGGCCCAGCGCCTCCACCCGGGCCAGCAGCTCCTCGAGCGAGAACGGCTTCGTCACGTAGTCGTCCGCGCCCATTTTCAGCGCCTGCACCTTGAAGTCGACGGTGTCCTGCGCCGTCAGCACCAGCACCGGGATGCCGTTCTCGCGATCCCGCAGCGTCCGCAGGACCTCGAGCCCCGAGAGCTTGGGCAGTCGCAGGTCGAGGACCAGGAGGTCGTAGTGCCCGCCGGCCGACAGGCGCAACCCCTCGGCCCCGTCGCCGACCAGGTCGGCATGGTAGCCGGCCTCGGCGAGCCCGCGCTTCACGTACTGCCCTACGGTCTTGTCGTCCTCGACGACCAGGATCTTCATCCGAGCGGAAGATACACCTTGAAGTTCGAGCCGACGCCGACCTGCGACTCGACGTCGATGCGGCCGCGGTGCTCCGCGATGATGCCGTAGCAGATCGACAGTCCAAGGCCCGTTCCCCGGCCCTGCGGCTTGGTGGTGAAAAACGGCTCGAAGATCTTGGGCAGGTCCTCGCGCGTGATCCCCTTCCCCGTATCGATGAACTCGAGCAGCACCTCGTCCGCGCGGTCGGGATTCTTGCCGCTCCGGACCGTCAGGGTGCCGCGCGAATCCATCGCGTCCATCGCGTTGAGCATCAGCGCCATGAAGCTCTGGATGAGGCGCTCCTGGTCCGCGCGCACCGCCGGCAGCCCGGGCGTGAGCTCGCGCACCACCTCCACCCGCTTGAAGCGGGCGTGATGCTTCAGGAGGAAGAGCGTGTGCTCCACCACGGCGTTCACGTCGACGGGCTTCTTTTCCCCCGCCTTCGGCCGCGAGAAGTCGAGCAGGCTCTCGACGATGCGGCGGCAGCGCTGGACCTCCGTATCGATGATCTTGAGATACTCGTCGTAGGCGTGCCGCTGCGGCGCCACGAGCGTCTCGCTGCGCAGGGCCAGCGCCTCGCAACAGGCGAGGATCGTCGCCAGCGGATTGTTGATCTCGTGCATCACGCCGGCCGCGAGCTGCCCCACGGCAGCCAGTTTCTCCGTCTCGGCGAGCCGCTGCTGCGCCTCGTGCCACTCGGTGATATCCTCGCCGATCGTGATGACGTGGGAAATGGTAGTGCCGTCCTGCCGCATCGGGATCTTGGTGATCCGGTAGTGGCGCACTTCGCCGCTCGCTCCCGACTCCATCTCGACCTGCTGGAGCTCGCCCGTGTCGAACACGCGGTCGAACTCACGCTTCAACAGCTCGCGCGGCTGGCGGTCCAGCACGTCGAAGATCTCCTGGCCCATCGCCTCCTCGCGCGACACGCCCTGCGTGCCCGCCTCCCGCTTGCGGTTCCAGGCGCGGATGCGGTAGCTGCGGTCGATCACGTACAGCCCGACGGGGAGCGAGTCGATGATCTGGGCGGCGAAACTGCGCTGCGCTTCCATCTCGTGCGTGCGCAGCGCCACCTCGGAAGCGAGGTCCTGCGACAGCTCGGTCGTGGCGATCAGCGGGGCGAGGAGGCGCGCCACGACGACGACGACGTCGTGCGCGATCCCCTCGTAGCGCCCCGTGGGAATGATCACTTCGAGCGCGCCGAGCAGCTCGTCCTCGTGGACCAGGGGCAGCCGCATGACCGAACCGCCCGGGACGCCCTCGCGTTGCATGCCGCGCCGCACCCACTCGGCAACGGGTGGCTCGTACCCCGGGAGCTCGGCTTCGTCGCCGGGGCTCGTCACGGAGGTGTAGCGGGTCCCGTCCGGCGTGCGCAACCAGAGGCGGCAGCGGCGCAGGTTCAGGCCGCGCCGCAGGGCGCCGACGACCCCGTGCAGGGCCTCGCCCGATGCGAGGCCCGACTGGAGCACCGATGCCACTTCAGCGATGACCCGGATACCGGGATGCTCGGTATCGAGGGAGGGAACGACCATCGTGCGCTAACCTAGGGACGGCGCTCCTGGCGCGCCAGCGGCGCCTCGAAGCGGAGCCCGAGAAACGGCCGCACCTGGGTGATCGCGCCGAAAAACACCGTCGGACCGACCACCAGGGCGTACTGCGCGCCGTTGGGATCGCCGACCCGCAGTCCGAGGAGCGGCGACACGGCAGCCCACGGTGACCCCACGGGCAGCGGGTTGCGCGACCCGGCGTATCCTGTCGCCTCGAGCGTCAGGTCGAAGCCGACCTGCGTGGCGGTCGAGTCCGCGCCGAGATCCGCGAGGTGCGCCATCGGCGTGCGGCCCGCGACCGTCACGCCAAAGACGACACCGCGCGCGCCGCCCACGATCGCGCCCTCGTCGATGAAGGAGCCGACGCGCGCCGTGAGCGCGAGCACCGAAAGTGGCCCCGCGTGCAGCGCGCGCGCGTAGCCCACATCCGCCCCCTCCACCTGCCAGCCCCCGCCCACCGTCCATGCCAGGCCGGCCGTGACCCCGCCCGACTGGGCGAGGAGCGGCGTAGACAAACCCGCCAGGCCCGCCAACATTGCAATCATGGACCGTCGCACGTTCGTGCTCCTCACTGGAACCGTTTCCCTGACCGCCTTCGACCGCCCTCGCCCGCCCGGGGCGGTTCGGGCCGGACGGATGCGCTTCGAGCTCGACGACCGCCGCCGCTGGTCCCTGTGGTATTACGGCGACGCCCAACCCGTTGCTCTCCTCCGGGACGCCGAGGTCGTCGCCTGGGTCGGGGACCAGCCGGTCACGCTCGCCGAGCTGGAAGATAGCACGGTCGGAAGTCGCCGTCCCCCGGGTGGAACGGCGGTCGTGGTGCGGGGGCGCGTCGCCGGTGTGTGGGTCGAGGCGGAGTTTCTGGCCGGGGAGATGGCAGGATCACCCCAGGCCGTGATCACCGTGACGATCTTCCCCGACCGCTATCTCCCGACGGTGAAGGGCGTGCGCTTCTTTCGCGTTCCCGAGGTGGCCGCCCTCCCGGGAGACGGTCCGCTCGTCGCGCTGGTGAACGGCTACCAGTCGCGCGACGCCTGCCGCCTCGTGGCGGTGGGCACCCGCGAGGCGCAGGACCTCGCGAGTCACGGCGCGCTCGGCCTGACCCGCGGCGGTCGCGGGCTCGGCCTGGCGTTCGACGCGGGAGAGCCGGGCGAGGCGAGAGTCGCGCTCTCGCGCGACGGACTCGAAGCCGTGAGCGCCTGGCTGCCAACTCGTCCGCTCCGTCCCGCGGGCGACGCGTCCCGCCTGCGGATCGGGTACGCGCCGGACGGCGACGGTCTGGACGCGCTCCGCGCCGTGTTCGCCCTCCCCTCACCGCTCGACCAGGAGCGGCTCGCCCAGGCGGTCGCGCCCGCCGGGTGGTGCTCGGCGAGCGGGCAGGAGAGCGCGGTCACCGAGGCGGACGTCGTCGCCAACGCGGAGTTCTGCGCCGCGCATTTCGACCGCCGTTTCCTGCGCTACATCCGGGTCGACGACGGCTATCAGAAGGCCGCGGGCGACTGGGAGACGAACGAGAAGTTTCCGAGCGGGCACCGCGCCCTCACTGACAGAATCCATGCGAACGGCTTCAAAGCCGGGTTGTGGATGGCACCGTTCGCCGTCTCGGAGCGCTCAGGAGTGCCGGCCGCGCACCCCGACTGGCTGCTGCGAGACACGGCGGCAGGGCCCTTGGCGTGGGATACGCGCGAGGCCTGGGGCGGCAAGCTGTACGCGCTGGATGGCGCGCACCCCAAGGTGCAGCAATGGCTCACCGAGCTGGCGCGCCTGGTCGTGCGCGATTGGGGCTACGACTACCTTGAGATCGACGCCCTCCATTGCGCCACGGCCGGGCCGGCACATTACGGCGGACTCACTCACGCCGAGGCCTACCGCGCCGGGCTTGCTGCCCTGCGCGACGGCCTGGGCACCGAGGCGTTCCTGCTCGGCGGCGGCGCGCCGCTGCAACACGCGGCGGGGCTCGTGAACGGCATGCGGATCGGCCCCGACGCGAACCCCACGTGGGCGGGCGTCCAGGCCGCCGTGCGCGCCGCGGCGCTGCGCAGCTTCTACCACCGCGCCTCGTGGCTCAACGATCCCGCCTGCCTCGCCGTCGGCCCGCCGCTCTCCGCGTCCGAGGCCCGCGTTTGGGCGTCGGTCGTCGCGGTCTCGGGCGGACTGACGCTCTTCTCCGACAACCTCCCGAAGCTCCTCCCGGAGCGCGCCGCGCTGCTGCAGCGCGTGCTCCCGGTCGCGCCCGTCGCCGGGCGCCCGGTGGGCGGCACGACGCTCGAGCGGGACCTGGCGCCCGCGCTCGTGCGCGGCGACGCCGTCTACCCCATCTCCGGGCGGTGGCACTTCCGTACCGGCGACGACGCCGCGTACGGTGCCCGAGAGTTCGACGAGGAGGCGTGGGAGACGATCACCGTGCCACAGCGCTGGGACGAGGCTGGGCACCGGGACTACAGCGGCTTTGCGTGGTATCGCACGCGCTTCCAGCTACCGAACCAAGGCGACGGAACGAGGGAAGGACCGAAGGTCTATCTCGAGCTCGGGAGGATCGACGATGCGGACGACACCTTCCTCAACGGCGTGAAGGTTGGGGAGACCAACGCACGGCAGGCCTACCGACGCTATCGCGTGCCCGCCGAGGCGCTCAACTGGGGGGGGGAGAACGTACTCGCGGTGCGCGTTTCCGCCGGCGGCGGGTCGGGGGGGGGCGGCATCTGGAGCGTGCGGCGCGACCGGCCGCCGTCGAGCTGGGTGGCGGAGGGCGCGCCGCGCTGGTGGACGGTCGTGCTCGTGAACTGGGAGGACGACCCGCGCGACGTGGCCGTTCCGCTCGCAGCGCTCGGTATCAGCGGCGCGCGATTCGCCGCCTACGACGTGTGGCGCGAGGCGCCGCTCGCCGACCCGAAAGACTCCTTGGCGGCGACGCTCGAGCCCCGCAGCGCACTGGTCGTGGCGGTGCGCCCGGCGGCAGCGCGCCCGCAGGTGATCGGCACCACGCGCCACGTCGTCCA
>QHTX01000167.1:33981-37880 GCA_003220975.1 Gemmatimonadota bacterium
ACGCCGTGACGATCGCGGTACCGAAAGGAATGAGGACGGGGGCGTGCAAGGCGGACGTCCCGTGTACAGTGAAGAGGTTGGAGAGCGGCCACGCGGTGATGGAGTGGGCTGCTGGTGGAGATGGGCGAGACATCAAGTGGGAGTTAAGCTTCCGGTCCGCTACCGGCAAGAGGAAAGGCAAAGACTAGCCGTGGCCTCTCCTCTTCACTCGACACCTGTCAACTGAATCCCACGGATGAAATACTTCTGGGCAACGAAGTACAGCACGACCGGTGGCAGGACCGCCACCAGTGCCGCCGCCATCTGATACGGCCCGTTTCCCGCGTACAACCCGTGAAACGTCGCGAGGCCCACCTCCAGGACGCGCATCTCGGTGGACCGGGTCACGATGAGGGGCCACAGCAGGCTTTTCCATTGATCGACGAAGCCCAGCACGGCGAGCGCGGCGAGCGCGGGCCTGGCGAGCGGCAGCATGATCCGCCAGAAGATCGTCCACTCCCCCGCCCCCTCGAGCCGGGCCGCGTCTTCCAGGTCCGGCGGCAGGGTCCGGAAGAACTGACGCAGCAGGAAGATCCCACCCACCGATACCAGCTCCGTCGAGATCAGCCCCTGATACGTGTCCACCCAGCCAAGCGCGCCCATGATCAGGAAGCGAGGGACGAGCAGCACGATGCCCGGCACGGCCAGCACGGCAAGGTACCCGAGCAACACCCGCTCGCGCCCCGGGAAGCGGAGCCGGGCGAATGCATAGCCCGCCATGGCGCTCGTCAACACCTGGCCCGCCACCACGCCCGCCGCCATCAGCCCCGAGTTGAGGACGAAGCGCGCGAACGGCAGCGCCCCGAGCGCTGGCGCGAAGCTCGTGGCATCGCTCGCCGCCGTCGCCACCATATAAAGGAATGGCGCCACCATGATGGCGGCGACGAGCGACATGATCGCGAGCAGGAGCAGCCTACGCACGCGCCCCCCCCGCCGCCCCCGCCCCCCCTGCCCGCCGCGCGAGCAGCCGGAACNNNCACCAAGACGAGCAGCGCCAGGGCGCTCGCGGAGCCGAACTGCGCGAACTCCCAACCCGTCTGATAGATCCGGTACACGGCCACGTCGGTGGCGTGCAGCGGACCACCGCCGGTCAGCACGTACACGTAGGTGAAGACCTGGAACGCGCCGACGATCCCGGTGGCGAGCACCCACAGGGTCACGGGCCGGAGCAGCGGGAACGTGATCCGCCAGAACCGCTGCCAGGCGCCGGCGCCGTCCACCCGCGCGGCGTCGAGGTAGGCCTGTGGGATCCCCTCCAGTCCGACCAGGAACACGGTCATCTGATAACCGACGTGCGCCCACACGGACACGATCATCAAGGCGACCAGGGCCGCCTTCGCGTCGCCGAGCCAGTCCACCGGGCTCACGTGCGCGCGCGCCAACAGCGAGTTGAGCAGGCCGCCCTCAGGCCGATAGATCCATTGCCACACGAGCGCGACGGCCACTGCCGACGCCACAGACGGCAGAAAGAACGCGGTGCGCAGCGCCCGCACGCCGCGCGACCGGCCGCGCAGCGCCAGGGCGACCGCGAGCGCCAGGGCCGCCGACACGGGCACGTACAGCACGTACAGCACCGTGTTGCGCAGCGCGGCCCACACGAGAGGGTCGCGCAGCAGGCGTGCATAGTTGTCGAGCCCGACGAACGGCCGCACCGGCTCGATCAGGCTCCAGCGGTGCACGGAGAGGTAGCAGGCGAAGAGGATCGGGACGAGCGAGAATACGGCGAGGTGGAGGGCCGAGGGCGCGAGGAACCCCCATGCCGCCGTGGTCTCGCGGAGGTAGCGCGGCCGCGTCGCCGCGCGCGCCCCCCACGCCGCCGCCGCCACGCCCACGGGCCCCAGCAGCGCGAGCCCGAAGGCCGCCGCGAACCACCCCCAGGCCCGCGCTTCGTCCGGCGCGGTGCGGACCTCGGCCCAGCGCCCCGGGGCGAGGCGCACAGCCACGCTGGCGCGCGGCACACCGGCCACGTCGCGCCGCCGGGCCCGCGCGCCGGCACTGTCTCCCACAACCACCTCGGCATCGCGCGCGATCGGCGCGAGGCTCGCGGGAGCGGAGCGCAGCTCCGGCAATCGCGCCGCCGCGTCCTGCATCAGCACGCGCGCGTCGGCGAGCCATAGGTCGGTCGTGTCGCGGGCGATGGCGCGCACATCGGCGCCGGCCACAAAGCCGAGCAACCCGGCCGCGGCCGCGTAGCGCCGGAACGCCGGCCGCAGCGCGTCGGGGCGGCCGCCCAGCGGGCGGACCGCGAGCACGCCGGCGACCAGCGTGAACACTACGGCGACCGCAAGCCAGGCGGCGAGTAGCGCGTCGGGCACGTCCGCCCGCGCCGCGACGGCTCCCACCACGTCCCATCCCTGGCGGTCGAACAGCGGCGCGAGCGCGACGCGCCCCCCCCTCGCCGCCCCCGCCCCCGCCCCCGCCCAGGGCACATCTGCCCGGCGGCGCAGCGCGTCGAGCGTCTCGGGCGCCAGGCCCGGCGCGGTCGCGTGCACCAGCGGCGCCGTTCCGTGATAGACCTCCACTCGGGCGTGCAACCCCGGCAACTCGTCGAGCGCGCGGGACCGGATCAGCAGTCGGGCGAGGTCGTACCCGGCTCCGCCCGGACCGGCAGGCGTCACGAGCTCCAGATAGGCCGCAGTGGACGCGGCGCTGCGCGCGGCGAGGGCCCGCTCAGAGCGGAGGCGCGCCCACCGGGTCACCCCAACCGGCAGGAGCGCGGCGACGCCCACCGCCGCGAGCGCCCCGACGCGCCACCCCGTGCCGCGCGGCGTGGCGCTCATCCCAAGCGTTCCCCGGCGGCATCGAAGAGGTGAAGGCGGGAGCGATCCAGCGTCACGCCGACCCGGTCCCCGCGGCGGAGGTTCGGGATGCCGTGGACGCGCGCGACGAGCGTCTGGCCACGGGCGTCGAGATACACGAGCGTCTCCGGCCCGAGTGGCTCCACCGCTCGCACCTCGAGCGACCCCGTTTCGGGATTCGCCGCCCCGAGCGTGACGTGCTCCGGGCGCACGCCGACGTGGATTTCCCCCTCGTAGTGCTCCAGCGCCACAGCGACCGACCAGCCACCGAGGTCGACCATCCCGCTCCCCTCCTCCGTCCCGCGTCCCCGCCCCTTCAGCACGTTCATCCCGGGATTGCCGACGAACCGGGCCACGAACACGTCGGCGGGTCGCTCGTACACCTCCGCGGGCGTCCCCACCTGACGCAGCTGCCCCTGGTGCAGCACGGCGATCCGTTGACCCATCGTCATCGCTTCGCGCTGGTCCTGGGTGACGTAGATCATCGTGGCGCCGAGGGTGGCGTGCAACGCCAGCACCTCGCCCCGCAGCTCGCTGCGGAGCGGTGGGTCGAGGCTGGAAAGGGGCTCATCGAACAGGAACACCTGGGGCTCGCGCACCACCGCGCGGCCGAGCGCGACGCGCTGGCGCTCGCCGCCGGAGAGCTCTCCGGGACGGCGATCGAGGAGCGTGGCGATGCCGAGGCGTGTCGCCGTTTCCTGCACTCGGCGCGTGACCTCGGCGGCGGGCACCCGCCGCACCTCGAGCCCGAACGCGATGTTCGCCCGAACGGTGAGGTGCGGGTACAGGGCGTAGTGCTGGAACACCAGGGCGACGTCCCGCGCCGCAGGAGCGAGCTGCGTGACGTTCCGCTCCCCGATCAGAATCTCGCCTGCGCTCGGCTCCTCGAGCCCCGCGATGCACTTGAGCAGGGTCGTCTTGCCGCTACCCGACGGCCCCAGCAGCGCCAGGAACTCCCCGTCGCGCACATCGAGCGAGAGGTCCCGCAGCACCGGTCCGGCGCCCCCCTCCGCGTAGGTCTTGCTCAGGCGCCGGAGAGTCACCGAAGCCATACCCGCCCCG
>QHTX01000167.1:37896-38407 GCA_003220975.1 Gemmatimonadota bacterium
CAGTCGGAATTGCTGCGGAGACGGGGGCGGAGGCAGGAACGACGGGGACCCGCACGCTGCCGCCACGACGGCGAGGCCCGCTATCGTCGAGCGTCTCACGCGGCGCTACGTGGTCGGCGTCCCGAGCACGGCCTGCGCGATGAGATACATGACCGCGGCGGTCACGATCCCGGTCACGATCACTCCCCGGATTGTCTCGATCGGCTTCTTGGTCGGCCCGGCGGTGCCCACCAGCGCGTTGAGCTCGAGCAACGCGAGCACGACGAGCAGCAGTACGCCGTACAGACCGCGGTTGCCGGCGGGGTTGAGCGTGAAATGCGACGCCGCGCCCATGAAGAAGAGCATCGGGAACGACATCACGACGTTGGTGCGGGACGCCAGGAACGCCCGCCGGGCCGCGCCGGCCGCCGCTGGGTTCGCCGCTTTACCCCCGGCAGTCGCGACCGCGTTGGCGATGACGGTTCTCTGATTGGGCCAGATCACCCGCCACACGTTCACGAACATCACCGTG
>QHTX01000167.1:38538-44271 GCA_003220975.1 Gemmatimonadota bacterium
CCGGGTCGACGCGTCCGCCTCGGCGAAGAACGGACCCTGCACGAAGTTGAAGTAGTAGAGGAGACCGATCCACGTGATGCCGGCGAGAAAGTGTAACCAGCGGAGCAGAAACTGGATTCCCGCGGCCGAAAAGAGCGCCATCGTGCGCCTCCCATGACAGGGGAACGGAGCAACCGGTTCGGGAAAATACGAGCGCTTCAATTGGAATCAAGCGGGAACATTCGCCCCACGCCGCTGGTTCACCCGGTCGACAGCCTCAACGCCAAGGAGGGCATTATGGCTGGAACCGCCACCGCGAGGGAGCGCGTCAAGAAGCACGCGCTGCCCCCCTTACCGTACGACTACGCCGCGCTCGAGCCGCACATCGACCGGCAGACGATGGAGATCCACTACACGAAGCACCATCAGGCGTACGTCAACAACCTGAACGCCGCGCTCGACAAGCATCCCGAGCTGCACCAGCAGACGCTCGACGAGCTGTTGCGCGGCATCACCGGCGTCCCGGACGACATCCGCGCCGCGGTCCGCAACAACGCCGGCGGCCATCACAATCACTCGCTGTTCTGGACCATCATGGCGCCCGCCNNGGCGTGCTGGCCGACGCGATCAGGAAAAGCTTCGGCGACTTCGCCAAGTTCAAGGAGCAGCTCTCCAACGCCGCCGCCACCCGATTCGGCAGCGGATGGGCGTGGCTCGCTCTCGCGGGCGGCACCCTCGAGATCTTGAGCACCGCGAACCAGGACAGCCCGTTGATCGAGGGCAAGATCCCGCTCCTTGGGCTCGACGTGTGGGAGCACGCCTACTACCTCAGGTACCAGAACCGGCGCCCCGAATACATCGCGGCGTGGTGGAACGTGGTCAACTGGGCAGAGGTGGCGAAGCGGTATCAGGCTGCCACGAAGTAGGACTCCGCGTGCTCTCAGCTCCCGGGCGCGATCTGTTGGATGGCGCGCAACATCGCCTCCGGCGCGCCCGGGCTCATGAGCACGGCGTACCCCGCTCGCGTCGGAACGTACACGACGTGGGTCCAGTCGGTCAGGAAGAGCAGCGCCTTCTCGCCGTTGCGCAGGCGAAACCATCCGGCGGCATATCCCGGCAGTCCCGTGCCGAACGTGCGCCGCCGCGGCCGATGCTCCGCGTCCGAGCGCAGGTCGATGATCCGCGCGGCCGCGCCGCGCAGCTGCGACGCGGGGATCAGGCGCCCGTACACGTCGCCCCGCAGCCGGAGACCGGCCGGGGAGACCTCGAAGCTGGCGCGCTGCGAGCCGTACCACGCACCCCCCAGCACGGCCGCGCCGAGCGCGAGCCCGCCGAGCAACAACATGAACACTGGCACGAGCACCCACAGGATCCTCGTCCCGGCCGGGAGGATGGCGAACGTCTGCGTCATGGGGACTCCGTGCTGGTCAAGGTGTCCAATATGGCCTGATGCAGCGGTCCGTTGGAGGTCACGAGACTGCCCCCATAGATCGATCGCTCGCCGGACAGCGTCGTGGCCCGGCCACCTGCTTCCTCGACCACGACCTGCACCGCCGCGATGTCCCAGGGCTGCATCACGGGATCGATGGCGATCTCACCCGCCCCTTCCGCGACGAGCATGTGCTGGTAGAAGTCGCCGAACCCGCGCGTGCGCTCGACCCCGCGGATCAACTCGAAAATCCCCCGCGGCGGGGCGCCCTCGGCCGGGCCAAGGTTACCGTGAAACAGCAGGGCGCGCTCGAGCGCGCGCACGCCGGACACGGCGAGGCGCGCGCCCTCGCGGAACGCCCCGGCGCCCCGGGCGGCGTGCCAGCGGGTTCTGAGCGCCGGCGCGCTCACCACGCCGGCGACCACCTCGTCGCCGTCTTCGATCGCGAGCAGGGTCGCGAAGACGGGAATGCCCCGAACGAAGTTCCGCGTCGCGTCGATGGGGTCCACGATGAGGCGCGCCGCCGCGCTGCCCGCGGACGCGCCCTGTTCTTCCCCCAGCAGTCCCAACTCCGGGTGCCGCTGACGCGTCACCGTACGCACCGTCTCCTCGATCGCCCGATCCGCGTCCGTGACGGGACTCCGGTCCGGCTTGTCCTCGACCCGGAGCCCTTTCTTGCGGAAGCCCCGGAGCGCGATCTCGTCCGCGCGGTCGGCGAGGACGGTGAGAAACGGCAGCCAATCAGCGGGGGCCATGTGATGCTCAGCGGCGCTCCCCTCCCAGCGGGATCTCGAGCCGCGACTTGAACACTAGCCGGTCACCTACGGCCGTCGCGCCCACGCCGACGCCGAGGTCCACCGACAGCTCGTCCCCGAGCCGGAGTTCCACGCTCGGAAAGAACTGGTGGACCTGGGATTCGGCTGGCAGGATCGCCCCCAGATGGCCCAGGGCGCCGTAGTACTCGAGCGCGAGCGTGACCGTCCGGCTCGCGGTCACGGCCGCGCGCGCTCGAGGCTCGAACTCCCAGCCCTCCGACGCTTCGGGCCCGGAGAGGTCACGCTCGAAGGCCGGGTCAACGGTGAACTGCCACCGCCCGACGCGCCGCTGGAAAATGGGAACGAGCTCGAGGGTCAGGGGGCTGTCGCTGAACGCCGGTTGCGTGGCCTCGAGCTCGAGGCTCAACCCGAGCTGCACCGGGAGCCGCCACGTCTCCGGTGCGCGGAAGCGCGAGCGCATCCGCCACCCGGCGAAGTCGACCCCCGACGCGGAGCGATGGGCGGCGAGCAGATACGCCGAAAGCTCCCAGTGGTCGGTGAGACCATGGGTCAGCTCGGCGGCGAGGCGGGTCTGACCCTCCGTCGGCGCCACACGGCCGTCGAACGCCGTCGTTCCGACCTGCGTGTAATTGAGGTGCGTCTCCAGTTCCCACTCGCCCCGTGCCGCCGTTTCATACGGGTACACCTCGATCTCGAACCGGTCTTGAGCGACACCTCGGCCTGGGAGAGCAGCGAACAGAGAGAATACGGCAAGCACGACACGGAGGCGGGTCGGTGGCTGTGACATCGGGGCCCGTCGGAGTTAGGAAACCCGACTTTAACTATCGGGATTCCTTGAGACAAGGGGTCAGGGCATCGCCTCGGCCACGTGGTTGCCGCCGCGCCCCTTCGCGAGGTACAGCGCGCGATCGGCAGCCACGAGGAGCTGGGCTTCTGCGGCAGAGGGGGCGGCGAGGGGCAATTCGGCCAGGCCGCCGCTCACCGTGACCCTGGTCGAGGCATCCGGCACGTTCCCTTCCCCGCGGGACGCCTGCACCTTCGCGCAAATCCGTTCGGCCACGAGTCGTCCCGCCCGCGCGTCCGTGTCGGGCAGGATGATCGCGAATTCATCGCCCCCGTGGCGGGAGGCGATGTCTGTGCCGCGCAGGCTGGTCTGGATCGCACGCGCGACGCGGCCGAGCACCCGGTCCCCCGCCTGGTGGCCCCACCGGTCGTTCACCGCCTTCAACTGATCGACGTCCATGAGCAACAGGGAGAGCCGCGTCCCGTAGCGCGTGCAGCGCGCGACTTCCCGCCTCAGCGTCGCTTCGAAGTGATACCGGTTGAAGAGCCCGGTCAGCGGATCGGTCACCGAACGGCGTTCCACGACTTCGAGCACCTCGTGTTCGACGATCGTGGGATCAGCTAGATCGCGGCTGATATTCAGCAAGTAGTCGAGCGCCGCGACCGAGGGGCCGACATCCCGGCCGATGCTCGTGTCGAGTTCCCTGCGGTGTACTGCGATCGCCGCCAGGCGCTCCGCGGCTTCAGCGTCGCTGAATTGCGCATGGGGGAACAATCGGCGGAGGGAGAGGCCGCCGGGTTCCGTGCCGACCCAAATCGACCGGTTCAACAGGCGATGACCTGCGTCCGTCGTCCGGCGGACCTCAGCCCGGCGCTCCGACGGCGAGCGTCGCTCCCGGCCAGTGCGCCGATCGAGCCCGCTGCGGCGCTCGTCGGCCGGGCTCAGAGACGTGTCCTCGCTAGGGCGCGACATGAGAGCTTGCTCCCGTCCGCCAGTCGGCGGGACCGCCGCTCCGGCGGCGGCCACTGCGTTCTGAATCCTGTGGCTGAGCAAGCGAGGTCAGGAAGGCCTTGTACACATGATCCGACCACAGCCCGCAGCAGCGCTCGATCTCCGCGCGCGCTGCTGCTGGCGAGAACGCCGGGCGGTAGGGGCGCGTGGTCGTCAGGGCGTCGTAGACGTCCGCGATCCCGACGACCTGCGCCGACAGCGGAATCTCGTCTCCCCGTAGCCGATCCGGGTATCCCGTCCCGTCGTAGCGCTCGTGATGCCAGCGGATGATCGGCTTCAAGTCCCAGGGGAACTCGACGTCGGCGATGAGCTCGATCCCCCAGATCGGGTGCATCTGCACGACCTCGAACTCGTCGCGCGTCAGCGGGCCTGGCTTGCTGAGGATCTCGTGGGGGACGCGCACCTTTCCCAGGTCGTGGAGGTAGGCGCCGAGCCGGACCGTCGTCTGGGCATGTTCGTCCATTCTGAGCGCCCGCGCCACGGCTACGCTGCGACGTGCGACGCGCTCGCAATGGCCGAAGGTGTAGCTATCGCTCGACTCGATCGACTGCCCCCACTCGCGCACCACCGCCAGGTAGGTGGCCTCGAGCTCAGCCACCTTACTGGCGACGTGGACCAAGTCGACGCGCGCCTGGAGCCGCCCGAAGAGGCGGTGCGCCGTGTTCAGAAGGGTGAGCGCATCCTGATTGCGGCCCATCGCCTGGTAGAGGAGGGCGAGTTCGCGCGACGCCTCGGCCTTGTTCAGCCCCGAACCTGCGCGCCCCGCCATCTCTATTGCCGACCGGAGCCGCGATTCGGCGAGCGCGGCGCGGCCCGTCTCGCGGTACACCACTCCGAGGATGCGATAGGCCTCGGACTTGTCGCTCAGCGCGTCGAGCTGATCGAAGATGGCGAGCGCGGCTTCCGCCTTGCCCTGCGCGTCTGTGTAGCGCTCCCGCAGGACGTGCACGTCGGCGTGGTTGACCAGGCACAGGCCCTGCAGGTGGACGTCCCCTGCCCGTTGGGCGATCTCGTAGCTCTGCCGGAAATAGCCCTCCGCTTCATCCAGCTGTTGGAGGTCCGCGCTCACCATGCCGAGGTTGTGATAGGCGATCGCGCAGCCGTGCTCGTCGTTCGCCGCGCGGTAGGCCTCGAGGGATCCCCTGTAGCGTGCCTGCGCTTCGTCGAAGTCCCCCTGGATGTTCGCGAGGACGCCGAGGTTCTGCTCGACGCGCGCGCGGAGTGCGCGGCTCTGCCCGCCCAGCTCTAGGGCGAGAAGGAAGTTCTGGCGGGCGTCGGCGATGGCGTCCGTCTCCAGGTCGATCCCGCCGAGGGTGTTGAGGGCCTCGCCGGCGAGCACGCCGTTACCGGCGCGGCGCGCCACGGCGTGGCTCCGAAGGCAGAGCTCCCGCGCACCGACCGATTCGGCCCGGCGGTGGCGCACGACGGCGAGACGGCGGAGCGCTTCGGCTAACACGGCCTGCTCCCCCGCGATCTCCGCCACGGCGATCGTCGCCTCGTACGCCGCAACCGCCTCGGTGATGCACGCCGCCCGCTCCCGGGCGCGGGCTTCGTGGAGCAGGTCCGCCGCGGGGCGCGCAGCGGATCGCAGCACCGTCATCCCGAGCTCACCACGCGACGGCATAGTTAGAGAAATGGCTTAGCAGCCCCGTCACCAGCTTGGCCGGCGGGGCGTCAGATGAGGGCACGTATTGCAGGATCGCCAGCCAGTCGCTCGTGTAGGCGACCTGCTTCGACTGCGGGACCACCTTGCA